>NZ_JAVYAB010000007.1:0-185287 GCF_032337075.1 Novosphingobium sp. APW14 | reverse complement strand
AGAAACAGCGCCATCGCCATGGCTGCCCTCCGGTTCCGCTTCGCTCCACCTACGGCCAGCCATGGCGCAGGAGGCGATCATGCACTAACAAACCGAACGGACCACTCAGTGGGGGCCGGTCAGATCTGCAGGACGTCCAAATCATTAATCCGGTGCTTCGCAAACAGCTGATCAAGGGTCATCGCAGGTACCACCACCTTCTGCAGCCGCCTCTCCCCCATGCCGATTTGACGACTGATAACACGCGCATCGCTGGAGACGATCGATTCGGCATAAACCTTGTCGCAACCGTCAAGTTCAAGCGGTGGCAAGTAGAGTGTCAGCGTAGCCTGATCGGAAATCGCAAGATTTTCAAATATCAGGCGATTGCTGCATGCCGCGTAGTTAGCCTTTAGTTTTTCGAAGACCCTAGGCTGTGGTTCAACCAGCACCCCCCGCCAGCCACGCGACAAAACATATCCCCGCAAGGGGTCGCCGAACATGCCATCATTTGCGCCCACCTGCACAAAGCTGAGTGCATCGCCCTGACGAGCCATCAGCGCCTCAACCGCCAATCGAAACACCGGGATGGGCGCAAACTGAGCCGGAACCTTACGCACATCAATGCCGCGCCGCCGCAATCCAGCCTGAAGGACGTTTTTCAATTGCCTCAACATCTAGTCGCGCCTCCCTTGCCATGCCATCCACGCAGCAGTGCTAAAATCGACCCAGGCCCAATTGTGAACGGGCCAAACTTATTCCGAGATTGCTGGAGCGCGTAGCCCAGCAGGACCAACTCAAATCCAAGCGTGACTGCCGCTGCGCCGGTTAATCCGGCAAATTTACTAACCAAATAGGTTGTCGGAACGGCAAGTATGACCGATGCTGCCAGCACAATCGTAAACTGCTCATGGCTGTTCGCAGCCACCAGGAGATTGCTGAGGGGGCTCCATATCATGCTGGCCACGATTGCCGCACCGGCGATCCAAAGCATTGGCACCGGAGCCTGGATCGCCCCCTGAGTCCACAATCCCAGCAAGCGGTTGCCCATTGCAACCAAAACGATCGCGCCCAAGAAACCTGCAAGTGCGTTGAAGCTTGCCAGTCCACCCGCAATCCGGATTATCCATTCACGATTCCCCCGCGCGTACTCGGCGGTAAATTCGGGAAGAACCGGCAGATTTACCGTCATTACGATCTGCAACCCCAGCCGCGAAAGCGTACGCAAACTAACAAAGACCGGGACTGCACCGGCACCAATTGCGGCACCGATCGCCAAAGCCGTACCCTGCAACAATCCCGCCATTGCCAAGGGCAGGAGCATCGCCGCGAGTGCCGGGCGCAGCAAGGATTGCATGACCGATCTGCTGATGCCTTCCGGCCAGAGACGCAGCCAAGATGCATGCCAGTGCGCGAGAAGCACATGACAAACCAATCCGGCGCCGCGAACCGTCAACAGGGCATATGCAGCGGGAAGCGGCCCATGTCCCCAATGCGCGACAACGGCAACCGCAACTGCTTCAGCCAACTGCACTGTAGCCTCCAGTGCAGTTGATCGGGCAAAGGCGCCTTCGGATCGCATCACAGCCATAAACAGGCCACCTTGTAGCGCGACCGCTCCATAACAAATCAGGATCTGCAAGACCTTGCGGGCATCGCCCCCGCTCATCCCGTGCGCAGCTTCAAGCCCTCGCTCTGGCAGCAGCAGGCTCAACGAAATTGCCGCTGCGGCAATCATCGCGCTGCTGCTGACAATCATCAGGAGAGCGCTGTCGAAGGTTCGCTGAGCCAAGTCGAACTCTTGCCGGGCCACTTGTCCAATCAGACGATTGCCCGCAGCGACCCCAAAACCAAGGTCACTTGCGGCAAGAAACACCGGAATTGTCGCCAGCATCAACCATTGCCCGTACAGCGCGACGCCCCACGCATTCGCCAAGACAGGCACCAGCAACAGTTGCCCAAAAGCGGCAACCGCTTTGCCATAGCCCATCGATAGAGCCCCAAGAACGAAGCGACGACGCCTCATGACCGGGGCGCGATCCGATCGAGCAGGGCCAGGAATTGCCCAAGGCGGGACGCCGCCGAAGTAGCAAAAACAAGCCCGGCATTCGGCTGTCGCTGATGCAGCCAGACAAGCGCGCTCAAATAGCGGCCCGCGGCCCCCGCCTCGGCAAGGCCAAGCGACATCTTGGTCTGTTCCAATTCCGCAGAAAAGATTGCATCGCCGCTGCTGGCTGCCCGAAGAATTGAATGGTAGATACAACCATCTCCGCGCCCCAGCAGCGCCTCGGGCCAAGGCACAGTTTGCGCCAGCCAACCGGGGTTCTCGCGTAGCATCGGGCCAGAATGGGCAAACCCCAGTTGGCCGATTCTTCCAGTTTTCTGCTCGGCCGCAAGCAAGGAAAGGCTGTCATCAGGCAATTGCCACGGTTCCGCCTCGTGCAGTAAGACCAGGTCCAGCCGATCGCGGCGCAACAATCGCCGGCTGCGGTTCAGTGAGCGGACTATAGCGGCAGGTGAGAAATCCATCGCATGGTCAGGCTCCTGATAGCGTAGCGGAGCAATATTCACCCGATCCACTGTTGCGCGATTGTGGAACGAATTGCGAAAGTATTTTGCCCATCCGCGCAACGAGGACCAAGCGGGGCGCGATGACCCCACTTTGGTGTGGATGCTCGATCCGGCCCCTACGGCAGATCCCAGCAATTCCTCTGCGGCACCCATGCCGTAACTCGGGGCGGTATCGAACCGAACGATCCCCGCAGCCTGACAGGCTGCGATCAATGCCTTCGACCGGCTTGCATAGGCACCACCCGCCAATCGGCCCGTGCCGAATATCAAGCGCTCGCGAAGCAGGGGTAGAATCATCGCGTCCCCTTCAACAGATGGCTAACAAGGCGCTGCCCCAAAGCCATGCCAACCAGGGTGGGGTTGGCAAAGCTTCCGGATGGGAACGTCGGCGCACCCGCGACGAACAGCCCAGGCATGCCGAAAACCTGGCAGTTCGGATCCACCACTCCGTCGCCTGCGCGGTTCGCCATGCGGGCACCGCCCATCTGGTGATTGGAATCACGGCAGTCGTCGAAGTAGCGGGCATCCCCAGAGAGCAGCCGCGGATCGAGTTCTAGCCTGCCCAGGCCAGTTTGATCGCAATAGTCTCGCACCGTACTGGCGAACCCCGTGAAATCGGCCACCTGAGTTCGATCGAGAGACCAATTTACCTTGATCCGAGCGTGTTCGGCCGGGACCCCTTCCTCAAGCGCAAGATAGCTTTCTGCCGTCGGCAATTGCTCCATTTCCATACGGAACCGGGCAGTCGTGCCGATGAAATGTGCTGACCGATGCGCTGCCAGGTAGCGGAGCACAAGTGGCAGGATCAACCGCACCATTTGCACGGCTTCACTCAGCGCAGCATGCCTGCCCGCGTCGCTCCCGATGATTCTGCCCAGCAATAGCCGCAGATCCTGTACGACCAATCCCGGGCTCATCGGGCCAACAAACAGACCTGCGCAATTCGGCACGCCACGCCGGGCCACTTCCTGATCGCAGAGCCGAACCTTTGGCATCAATTTGCGACCACCCGAGTAAAAAGAATCGAAAAGTCGCCCGAATGCGACCTTATCTCCGAGACGCACTTCGCCGGCATCACCGTGAAGGTGATCAAAAAACCAGCGACCAACATGGACGTTCTTGGCGAGCGGCGAACTTGGCCAAGCGGCAGCAATTCGCAATAACAGTCGCGCTGTCTCAATTGTGCCGCAGGCAAGGACTGTCGCCTGTCCGGTAACAATAACCTCGTGACTGTCCGGACGGCGCAATCGTAGTCCGGCAACAGAACCATCGGGCCGGCACTGCAATCCAATTGCTTCATGGCCCACCAGAACACTAAGGGCTCTGGATTGCCGAAGCTCCCGGCCAAACAGTCTTGCGAGATCGGGCTGCGGCAGCCACAAGCTGGGAGCCAGCCGCAATCCGAAGGCCAGATCAAGGCCTTGTCCCGTAACTGCGCACCATTTCGCTTCAGTCTCGGCCCATGATTGTGCAACGCCAGTAAGCTGGAGCACGGCATCAACTGCGTCCATCAACTCTGCGTGCCGCAAGGGCCAGCCAGGCTTGCCAAGGTCAGGATTGGGCGCAAGATCCGCGGTTGTGAACGGCATCAGCTGGCCGCCCCAAAGCCGGGTTGTCCCCCCGAGACCTCGATAACGGCCATCAAGCGATCCCAAATGATGCCGACCGCCCTGAACCACATGGTTATGGGCTTGCCATTCGGGGTCGAGCCTTGCCTGGCCCGCTTCGCAAAGCAGGACCCTTTTACCCGCCCGGGCAAGCGCAATGCCCATCGTCAGGCCAACTGCGCCGGCACCAACAATTAGAATATCCGCCGTTTCGCTTGCCGGTTCGATCCGATCAAGCAGCATCCATTACCCCACGACCCGTTACGCGTGGGATACCACTTACCGCGTCGGAACGGGCGCGTCTCCAGAATAATCGTAAAAACCCCTACCCGTCTTGCGGCCAAGCCAGCCGGCCTCGACGTATTTTACCAGCAGCGGGGCCGGGCGATACTTGCTGTCACCCGTAGTATTGTAGAGCACCTTGACGATATCGAGGCAGGTATCGAGACCCACGAAATCGGCCAGCTCAAGCGGGCCCATCGGGTGGTTGAGGCCCAGGCGGCAGCCCTTGTCGATATCCGGGATACTGGCCGTACCCTGCCCCAGGACGAAGACAGCTTCGTTAATCATCGGCAGCAGGATGCGGTTGACGACAAACCCTGGTTCATCCTCCGCCAGCACGACCTGCTTCGATAGCCCTTCGGCAAAGGCGCGGGTGCGGGCGACCGTTTCCTTCGACGTGGCAAGGCCAGGAATGACTTCGATCAGCCCCATGACCGGCACGGGGTTGAAGAAATGCAACCCAATAAAACGAGCCGGATCGGGCGAGCTGACTGCCATGCGGGTAATCGGGATCGAGCTGGTGTTCGACGCCATGATCGCGTCTGCGGCCAAGACCTTGCCGGCCTCGGCAAAGATACGGTGCTTGATCTCTTCCTTTTCGGTCGCCGCCTCGATGATCAGTTCGGCATCCGCCATGGGGCCGTAATCCGGCACCGGAGTGATCCGAGACAGCGCAGCAGTGGCTTCATCGGGGGTCAGCTTGCCGCGACCGACCAGCTTGCCAAGCGCCTGGTCAATCTTGGCCTTGCCCTCCGCGGCCCGCGCTAGGTCAACGTCTGACAGCAGGACATTCATACCGAACTGGGCGATGGTCTGGGCAATCCCCGACCCCATCTGGCCCGCGCCGATTACCGCGACTGTCCGCATTGAAAATCCCCTTCGCAAATGCAGCAAAGCGTGCTGCCTAGCTTTGGGGAAGTGGCTTGGCTAGCGCCAAATTAACGCGATTGGCCGGGGACCCACAGCACGTCTCCGGCACCGCCGTCGTTAAGCGCCCGGGCAAGGACAAACAGATAGTCCGAGAGCCGGTTAAGGTAGGCCAGCGCCGCCGGATTGACCGGTTCATGCGCCGCCAGCGCCGTCGCCGCGCGCTCCGCCCGCCGGACAGTCGCCCGCGCCAGGTGAACCCGCGCCGCAGCCTCGGTCCCACCGGGCAGAATAAAGCTGGTCAGCGGGGTCAAAGCCTCGGTCAAGGCGTCGATCTGGCGCTCCAGCCATTCGATTTGCGACGGAATTACTCGCAGCACCATTTCAGAAGGGGTGAAGTCATCACCAGGGGTGGCAAGGTCTGCACCAAGGTCGAACAAGTCATTCTGGATGCGCACAAGCGCGGCTTCATGCGGCCCTGAACCATCCGGGCTCGCCACGGCGAAACCGATCAGGCTGTTGGCCTCGTCGACCGAACCGATCACCTCCATCCGGGCATCATGTTTTGCCCGGCGCGAACCGTCGACGAGACCGGTGGTCCCGTCATCCCCCGTGCGGGTGTAGATCCTGTTGAGCTTGACCAAGGATCGGCCGCGCGCTCAGCGGCTGGCAAACAGCAGAATGGCAACAATCACGATCGCAATCCCCTGGTAGAGGATGCGGGCGTACATCATCTTATTCTGCTTCAGCTGCATTTCGCTGGGGCCAGAGGAATCCCCCCGCTCCAGGTCTTCGCGCGTGCTCTGCATGAAGGCGGCGATGCCTTTGACCAGGCTGATGACAACCAGCGCCATCAGGACAACAAGAACGGGAATCAGGACATAGCTCATGACGCAAACCCTACGCCTGCCCCCAGACAAAGGCCAGTAGGGAATTGGTCCATGCGCAAGGCTTTGGCCACGGCCCGGCCATCTTCCCCAGCCTTGCGCAGGTCTGCCAGGGCGGGCGATCCGCGACGCTTGGCCAGCTTGCGGCCATCGGTCTCACACAGCAGCAGGTGATGGTGCCAGGTAGGCACTGGCAGGCCCAGCAAGGCTTGAAGCAAACGATGGACATGGCTGGCCGCGAACAGATCCCGTCCGCGCGTGACCAGCGAAACCCCATCTGCCGCATCGTCCAGCGTCGCGGCAAGGTGATAGCTGGCCGGCGCCTCCTTGCGCAGCAAGACAATGTCACCGAACCCACCGGGGAGGGCCGGTTGCGGCCCGGCCAGTTCATCGTGCCATTCGAGCGGCCCGGCCAGCGCAATGGCCCGGGCCATGTCCAGCCGCCAGGCGGCGCCATCCGGATCAACTTCCTTGCCGCGGCACGTACCCGGATAGACGGGGCCATCCGGACCTTGTTCCTGCGCCGCAGCCAGCACTTCGGCCCGGGTGCATTGGCACGGATAGAGCAACCCCAGTGCCTTCAGCTGCTCTGCTGCGCTGCCATAGCGGTCCAGGCGGCGCGATTGGAAGACCACCGGACCATCCCAGCGCAACCCCAGCCATTCAAGGTCAGCCAGGATTTCCGGCACCAGTTCGGGCCGGCTGCGGGTGCCATCGATGTCCTCGATCCGCAGCAGGAACTCTCCGCCCCGGTTCCGCGCCAGATCGTGCGCCACGATCGCCGCATAGGCATGGCCCAGGTGCAGTTGGCCATTGGGACTGGGGGCAAAACGGGTGCGGATCACGCCCCCTCTTGCCTGTGGATTGTCTCCCAAGGCAAGGCTTGACGCGGCAAAGCCCCCCATGTTCTCTTCTCGACATGGGTTGTAGCCAAACCGTCATCCCGGGTTGTTACCGGAGGCCATGCTCAAGGCGGAGCTGATTGAGCGCGCGGCCCGGTTCCGCAGCGCGTCGGAGGATCCCTCCCGCAATCTGTCCGATTGCCCGGCCTTGGTGCTGAATGCTGACTATACCCCGCTGTCCTATTACCCGCTCAGCCTCTGGCCCTGGCAGACTGCGATCAAGGCGGTGTTCCTGGGGCGGGTCGATATTGTCGACAGCTACGAACGCGAGGTGCATTCCCCCAACTGGACCATGCCGATCCCTTCGGTGATCGCACTGCGCCAATATGTGAAGCCCAGCGAATTTCCCGCCTTCACGCGCTTCAACCTGTTTCTGCGCGATCGATTTACCTGCCAGTACTGCGGCAGTCCGCACAATTTGACGTTCGACCATGTCGTGCCGCGCCGCCTGGGTGGCCGGACGAGCTGGGAAAACGTCGCCACCGCCTGCTCTCCCTGCAACCTGCGTAAAGGCGGCCGCACCCCTAAGCAGGCAGCAATGCCTTTACTGGTTGAACCGATCCGCCCAACCTCGTGGCACTTGCAGGAGCGCGGACGCGCGTTTCCACCCAACTACCTGCATGAAACCTGGCGCGACTGGCTCTATTGGGACATCGAGCTGGAACCATGATCCAGCCACATAAGCTCTGTGCAGGCCCAGTTTAGCTGATCGCCAACTCCAGCAGTGCAGCACCAAGCGCCAAGACCAGCGCCATCCATCCCCGTGGGCCCATATAAACAGACAGCTCACGCTGGGTCGGAAAGCTGAAGGTCACAGGAATGCCGAGCAATTTGTATGGGTGGATCTCTGCAAATCGCGGGTCAGCTGCCAGCTTCAACAGGTCGCGCCGGCTGCGGTAGCGCATCAGGCCGAAGATTGACCAGCCCGGGTCCCCTTCAACCTGCCATGCATCAATATAGGGACCGACCTTGCGGCCGACCATGCCCGGGTGGCCGCCTTGTGCAATCAGCGCGCGGACAAACGGATCTGAATAACGCCGCATCGCCTCGCGGCCTGATAATTCCTTACCCGTCTGCGGATCAACCACCATGCCCGGCTCAATCTTAACCAGATTGAGCATGACAAACTCTCTACCGTCATCCGCCTCAAGGAATGATCGCAGCACCGCCGGGTCGTTGCCACCGCCGTACTTGCCGTGGACCTCTGCGAAGAATGCATCGATTTCGGCCTTGGTCAACGGACCACGCCAGTTATCATACCACAGCCGAAACAGCACATAGAGCGTGAATGCCCCGCCCCAGATCCACCCGGTCATACTTGCCCCCTGAAATTCTGACCCTTTGCGCCATGCTGCAACGAGCCGCCCGGAAGTTCCAGCCCCTTTTCGCTACGTAGCGCCAGCGCCTGTGGACGAGCCAAGACCAGCCACGTCCCTGGGCCGCCGCGCGCAGCCGCAGCTACATTTTGATCAGAGGAGCCGGTTCCCCAAAGGAAGCCGGCTCGTTGCATGCGATCGGAAATGCCACTCACTTCTGCGGCAAAGTAAGCTTTACCGGCGTGCTGAATGGCTTGATCCCCAGCTTGGCATAGACCTCATCCGGGAAGTAGACCGTGCCCCCGCGAGCCACCATGCGGATGGACTTGATCGCCTTCAGGTCCTTGGTCGGATCGCCCGGGATCAGGAAGAAGTCGGCCAGCTTGCCGCGCTCAATGCTGCCCAGTGACTGGTCCTGGCCCAGGTATTGCGCCATTTCCAGCGTTGCGCGGGACAGCACGTCAGCCGGGGTCATGCCCAGCTGCCCGAACAGTTCCAGCTCACGGTGATAGGTGAACCCACCACCCAGATCGGTGCCCGGAATCAGCATGATTCCACGGCGGTTCATCTCCGCCAGCGTTTCCTTGATCTTGGCAAAGGCCGCGATGTAATCGGCGCGCTGCTTGGGCGTATCGGCCCCGAACAGGGCCTGCTTCAGCTGGCGCTGTTCGGCCGGCGGCATGTGATCAATGTAATCAACCGCGCCGGGGTTGGGCACGCCGTCCAGCGCGGTCAGGCCCAGTTCGTGGATCGCGATCGTCGGCTCGTGCGCCACGTTCCTGGCAACCATCGCATCCAGCGTCTTGGTCACCTTGTCCGATTTGAGGTCAAGCCCCGGGAACCGGGCCTGGGCCGTAAAGCGGAACAGGGTGCGGGTGTCTTCGTTCGGGTTCAGCACCCAGCCCAGCATCAGCTGGTTGACGTGGGTGATCTCATCAAAGCCAGCAGCGATCATCTCGTCCGCGCTGGAGAAGGCCGGAACGTGGCCGGACACGCGCAGGCCGAGCCGCTTGGCTTCGGCGACCACCTTGGGCGCCCACTTGGGGTCCATCGAGTTATAGAGCTTGGCCTGGTTATAGCCGCGCGCGGCATACCAGCGTACCGCATCGATCGCCTCGGCCTCGCTCGCCACCAGCTTGCCGGTGGCCGAGCTGAACGGGCTCTTGCCTTCGATAAAGCCTGAGCGGGTAATCCGCGGCCCGGCGACCTCGCCCTTGTCGATCCGGTCGATCAGCGTGTCGAGCACCTCGTTGCGGTTGCCCATGTCGCGGACCGAGGTGATCCCGGCCAGCACGTTCATCAGCGCATCTTCCTGGCCCATGTGGCCGTGCATTTCGAACATGCCGGGGACCAGGGTGCCACCCTCGCCATCAACAGTCACTTCACCCGGGCTGGCAATGCTGCCCGCGGGGGCAACGCCGGAAATGTGGCTGCCCGACATGACCACGTCGCTCAATGCCGAGAGCGCCTTGGCCTTGGGGTCAAAGACCCGGACATTGCGGATTCGCACCGGCCCTGCGAACGTCTTGGCACTCTCGCTCTGCAACTGGGCGAAACGGCCCGAGGCCAGCTCTTCTGCAAGATCGCGCAGGGGCTTGTCTGCAACGCGCTCATAGCCCTTGCGGGCCAGGATGAAGCCGGCGCTCGACAGCGCAAAGAGATCGCCCTTGGCATCGAGCGAGACATAGGTCGGGTTCAACGAGAGCCCGGACAGTTCATAAGTCACGACTTCCAGCTTGCCTTCGGGACCATCGAAGGCGCGGCGATCGCGTTCGGTCAGGCGGGCAGTCCCGCCCGGCGCGACGGCCATGGTGCGATCGGCATCGGCCAGCAGGGCCTTGGCCAGCATGGCCACATCAAGCGGCGAGCCGTTCTGCGTGGCGTAATAGCGCGGCGCATCCTTGCCCTTGATCCGGCCCGGTCCGGACAGGTCACGCCACTCGGCCCCGGCCGCGCTGCGCTTGAAGCTTTCATTAACGGCATTGCCAAAAGTGGTGCGGCCGGTGATCGACCAGGTGACCGGGGCCCCATCCTTGTCGAGCGTTAGCGCTTCGGTGATGGTCGGCCCGCGCCCGTTCTGCTTGATGTTGTAATCAACCGCGATCTTCTGCCCCTGCCGGTCAAGCTTGAGGTGGCCGACATCGCGTTCCTGGATCAGCGCCCGATACTCAACCTGATCGGCCAGCGCAGGCGCGGCAAGAACGGTGGCCAGCGCAGCGGCGGCCAGCAAGTGCAGTTTCATGTGGAGTCTCTCCCTGTCAGATGGGCGCAAACTAGCGCCTCAGCGCATTCCCGCCAGCGCCTTTTGTCGGCGACGCTGCACGGACGAGCCAAGCCCGATCGCTTCGCGGTATTTGGCAACGGTGCGGCGAGCAAGGTCAAAGCCCTTGGCCTTGAGCAGGTCAACCAGCGTATCGTCGGACAGGATCGCCTTGGGATCCTCGGCATCGATTAGCGCCTTGATCGCGGCCTTGACCGCTTCGGCCGAAGCCCCGCCTTCGCCATCGACCGCGCCGACACCCGAAGTGAAGAAGTACTTCAGCTCAAAGGTGCCACGTGGACAATGAAGATACTTGTTCGAGGTCACCCGGCTGATCGTGGATTCGTGCATGCCGATCGCTTCGGCAACCGTGCGCAGGGTCAGCGGCCGGAGGTGCGAGACACCATGGCGGAAGAACCCGTCCTGCTGGGTCACGATCTCGCTCGCCACTTTCAGGATCGTCTTCTGCCGCTGATCGAGCGCCTTGATCAGCCAGTTGGCATCGGCCAGCTTGTCGGAAAGCCAGGCCCGCGCGCCCCTGTCATCGCAGGCGCCGCGCATCTCGACATAGTAGCTGCGGTTGACGATCAGCCGCGGCAGGGTCGCCTGGTTAAGGCTGATGTCCCAGCCGCCATCAGCCCGCGAAGCCAGGAGGATATCGGGCACCACCGGATCGCCGCCGCCACGGTTGAAGCGCAGCCCCGGCTTGGGATCATAGCTGCGCAATTCGCCCAGCATTTCGGCAAAGTCCTCGTCATCAACACCGCACATCCGCTTGAGCCGCGGCAGCTCGCCGCGGGCCAGCAGATCAAGGTTTTCGAGGAGGCGGGCCATCGCCGGATCGTGCCGGTCCGCCTCGATCGCCTGAAGTGCAAGACATTCGCCCAGCGAGCGGGCCCCGACCCCGGTTGGATCGAGCGACTGGACCAGTGCCAGCGCCGCTTCGGCTTCGGCCAGAGCCACGCCCAGCTCTCCCGCCACTTCGCGCAGCGTGACCGGCAGGTAACCGGCCTCATCCAGCTGGTCGATCAGGTAGCGGGCGATAAAGGCCAGCCGCGGATCGCGCGCCTGCGCACCGATCTGGTCATGAAGGTGGGTGGCAAGATCCTTGTCCCCCTCACCCCGCTCGCCGATGTCGGGTCCGTCCTCACCCGCCGGGCCGATCCGGATATCGGCGCCCCATTCGCCATCCCCGGTATCGCGATCATGGTCGAGCGCGGTCTGGTCGATATCGAGCGGGCGATCGTCGGCAGCACGGCCTTCGGACACCAGTTGATCGACCGGTGACGTCTCCAGTGTGGTGCGGCGAACATCCGCCCCGTCCTCAACCACGGGCGTTTCCGGCGCGGCCACGCCGATCTCCAGCAGCGGGTTGCTTTCCAGCGCCTCGCCAATGAAGGATTCGATTTCGAGGTTCGACAGCGCCAGCAACTTGATCGCTTGCTGCAGCTGCGGCGTCATCACCAGCGATTGCGATTGCCGAAGGTCAAGGCGGGGCCCGATCGCCATGATCTTGTGCCCTAAAGCGTAAATCCTTCGCCCAGGTAGAGCCGCCGCACGTTTTCATCGGCCACCAGCGCTTCGGGACTGCCCGCGAACAGCACCTGGCCGCCATAGATGATGCAGCCCTTGTCGCAGATATCCAGCGTCTCGCGCACGTTGTGATCGGTGATCAGCACGCCGATTCCGCGCTGCTTCAGGTCCTTCACCAGGTCGCGAATATCGCTGATCGACAAGGGATCGATCCCGGCGAAGGGTTCGTCCAGCAGCATGATCGAAGGCTTGGCCGCCAGCGCGCGGGCAATCTCGGCGCGGCGGCGTTCACCGCCTGACAGCGCCATGGCCGGGCTGGCGCGCAGGCGGGTCAGGCCAAACTCTTCCAGCAGTCGTTCCAGTTCTTGCGCGCGCACGCCCGGGTCAGGCTCTGCCAGTTCGAGCACGCAGTTGATGTTCTGCTCAACCGTCATGCCGCGGAAGATGCTGGTTTCCTGTGGCAGGTAGCCCAGCCCCAGGATCGCCCGCCGGTACATCGGCAGATTGGTGACATCGACACCATCCATCAGGATGCGGCCCGAGTCGGGGCGAACCAGCCCCATAATGGAGTAGAAACAGGTCGTCTTGCCGGCGCCGTTCGGACCGAGCAGGCCCAGCACCTCCCCCTTTGCGACCGACAGCGAGATATCGGTCAGCACCGCGCGCTTGTCATAGGACTTGGCAATCGAAATGACTTCCAACCCGCCTTGCGGCATGGACTGGGTGGCTTCGGGCCGGGCGGTTTCTGAGACGGCTGTATCGGTCATTACATATGCTCGTTTAAGGGGCCCGATGGAACTCGGCAAGCCGGGGAAGATCCATTTGGCAGGTTTCGTGCATGGGCATCGACGAACGCCATAGCCACCAGTTGGTAAACGAGGCTTGATCACATCGCCCTTCGGTGTTTTACTCAACCCGTCCTGAATGGCAGCACAGACTGCCGGGGCAATGGGATCGATAAGGGGATAGCCGATGGCCAAGATCTGGCATGGCGAAAGCGTTGTGAACCATACTGCCGTCCGGCCGCTCGATTTGCGTAAGCGGATGAGCGACCATATTGCCTATGCCTTGCTCGCTTACACCGGCCTTCAAATCTTTGTGACCATGGGCGCGCTCAACGCCAAGAGTGGCTCCTTGCTGCCCTATTTCGCTCTGGTCGTGCTGGTGGCCGCAATCATTCCGGCCTGCCGCAGGTTTGAACGGCGCTGGAACCGTCTTTCGGACGAACAGGCCGCCGATCCAGAGCTGGCACCGTTTTATCGCCATGATCGCAACTGGGTCTGGATTCTGGCAATTGGCCTGCCGTTCATCGTGACCGGCGTGTTCAAGCTACTGGCTTTCGCCTTCGCCTGATTGCCCTTCGGCACTGGAATACCTAGATCGGCCGCTCCGCTTTCGGAGTGACCATTCATGCTGACCCCTTCTGCCGCCCAGGAACGCGCCGCCGCGCTGATCGACCTTGCCCGCAAGGCCGGGGCCGATGCCGCTGACGCGATCTATTCGGGCAGTTCTTCCGAAGGAGTCCAGGTCCGGCTCGGCAAGCTTGAAGATATCGAGCGCAGCGAAAGCGAACATCTGGACCTGCGGGTCTTCGTTGGCCGCCGTTCGGCCTCGATCGGGTCAAGCGATCTGTCAGACGATGCCTTGCGCGAGTTGGCGGGCCGCGCGGTCGACATGGCCCGTGCCGCACCAGAAGACCAATATGCCGGGCTTGCCCCGGACGACCTGCTGCATCGCGCACCGCTGGCCGATCTCGATCTTGAAGACAGCGCCGAACCCAGTCCGCAGGACCTGCTGGCCCGGGCCCTGGCTGCCGAAGATGCCGCGCGCGCCATCACGGGTATAACCAACAGCGAAGGCGGCTCGGCCAGCCTGGCCCGCCGGGTCATGGCGCTGGTCACCAGCCACGGCTTTGCCGGAGCCTATGGCGGCACCAGCCACGGGATCAGTGCCGTGGTGATTGCCGGCGAAGGCGATGCGATGCAGCGCGACTTTGGCTGGCGGACGGCGCGCCACCTTGCCGATCTGCCGCCCCCGGAAGCGATCGGGCAGATGGCGGGGAACCGCACCGTTGCCCGCCTGCGCCCCGGACGGCTGAAAAGCGGCCCGATGCCGGTGGTGTTCGATCCGCGGGTTGGCGGTTCGCTGGTTGGCCACCTGACCGGGGCCATGTCGGGCAATGCCATCGCCCGCCGCGCCAGCTTCCTGCTCGATCGCGATGGCGCGCAACTGTTCAAGCCGGGGATCGCCATCGTTGATGATCCGCTGCGCCCACGCGGTCTTTCCTCGCGGCCATTCGACGGCGAAGGGCTACCCGTTGCGCGGCGTGAACTGGTGGCCGATGGCCAGCTTACGGGCTGGCTGATGGATAGCGCCGCTGCCCGTCAGTTGGGCGGCGCGCCAACCGGCCACGCCGTGCGCGGAGCGGGCGGCTCACCCGGCGTGGGCACCAGCAACCTGCACCTTGCCGCCGGGACAATGACCCCCGCCGAGCTGATGGCCGACATTGCCGATGGCGTTTACGTAACCGAACTGATTGGCCACGGCGTTAATGGCGTGACCGGCGATTACAGCCGCGGGGCATCGGGCTTCCGGATCGTCAATGGCGAGATCGCCGGACCCGTGGCGGAGTTCACCGTGGCCGGGAACCTGATCGACATGTTCGCCGCGTTGACCCCGGCTAACGATCTGGAATGGCACCGCGGGATCAACGTGCCGACGATCCGCGTTGACGGGCTAACGATCGCCGGGGATTGACGGCGCGGCTGGTGCGGCCAATCTGCGCCGATGCAGATCCGCCCCGCCCGCCCCGATGATTGCGCAGCGATCGCCGCGATCTATGCGCATCACGTGTTGCACGGCACCGCCAGCTATGAAACCGAACCGCCCAGCGCGGCCGAGATCGCCCGGCGGATGGACCGGGTCCTCACTTCCGGCTGGCCGTGGTTGGTGGCCGAAGCACCCGGCGGACAAATGCTGGGTTATGCCTATGCCACCCAGTTTCGCGACCGGGCTGCCTATCGCTTTGTCTGCGAGGACAGCATCTACATCCGCAACGAAGCACGCGGTCAGGGTGTGGGCAAGGCGCTGCTGGGCGCGCTGATCGACGCCTGCACCGAAGCGGGCTTTAGGCAGATCATTGCGGTGATCGGTGGCGCCGAACCAGCGTCCGAAGCGCTGCATGCACGAATGGGCTTTGCCCTGGCCGGGCGGCTGGGCGGGATCGGCCGCAAGCACGGCCGCTGGCTCGACACGCTTTACATGCAGCGCGCCTTGGGGTCCGGCAGCAACGCCCCCCCGCGTTCGAACCCAATTGACGGCGATCAATTCGGAGCTTGGCAAGCACAGCTATTGAGAGCTTAATCGGACAATTAAGAGAGCGAGAGGAGAGTCGCCTGTGACCGGACAAGCCGCGGCCAAGCAAACCAGCGCCAGCAATGCCAACCATGTCGACGTGCTGATCGTCGGCGCCGGGATCTCCGGGATCGGTTCGGCCTATCACCTGCAGGAACAGAGCCCCGGCAAATCCTATGTCATCCTGGAGATGAAGGAGAGCTTCGGCGGCACCTGGGAAACGCACAAGTATCCTGGCGTCCGTTCCGATAGCGATCTTTATACCTTCGGCTATCGCTTCAAGCCTTGGGTCGGCGCGCCGATCGCCAGCGCCGAAGAAATCCTCAAGTACATGGGCGAGGTGATCGATGAGAACGGCATCGCCCCCCACATTCGCTATGGCCACCGCATCACCCGCGCGGCCTGGGACAGCAATGCCAATCTCTGGACGGTGGACGCCGTGCGTGCCAGCGATGGCGCCGAAGTCAGCTTCACCGCCAACTTCCTCTGGATGTGCCAGGGCTATTACGATCACGAAAAGCCCTACATGCCCGATTGGCCGGGCATGAACCGCTACAAGGGCAAGCTGGTCCACGCCCAGCTCTGGGATCCCAAGATCGATTATGCCGGCAAGAAGGTGCTGGTTATCGGATCGGGTGCGACTGCCGCAACGGTGATCCCCGCCTTTGCCGAGAAGGCCGCGCATGTCTCCATGCTGCAGCGTTCGCCGACCTATTTCTTCTGCTCCGAAAACAAGAACGAACTGGCCGACAAGCTGCGGGCCGCCAAAATCGATGAGCCGACCATCCACCGCGTCGTCCGCGCCCAGATCATGCACGACCAGAACGTGATGACCCAGCGCTGCATCGAAGAGCCCGACACCGTGTTCGAGGAACTGAAGATGCTGGTCCGGGCCTTCACCGGCAAGGAAGACTTCGAGTTTGAACCGCACTTCACGCCGAAATACCGCCCCTGGCAGCAGCGACTGGCTTTCTGCCCAGAGGGCGACATTTTCCGCGCGGCCGCATCGGGCAAGCTGACGGTCTATACCGACGAGATCGAGACTTTCACCGAGACCGGCGTGCGGACCAAGGGTGGTGACGAGATCGAGGCGGACATCATCGTGGCCGCCACCGGCTTCAACCTGCTGATGATGGGCGGCATCCCGTTCTTCGTCGATGGCCAGCCGGTCGATTGGCACGAGACAGTCAATTACCGCGGGATGATGTTTACCGGCGTGCCGAACATGGTCTGGGTCATGGGCTATTTCCGGGCGAGCTGGACCTTGCGGGTCGACATGCTGGGCGATTTCGTCTGCCGCCTGCTCAACCACATGGATGCCAAGGGCGTGAAGCGGGTGGATGTTGCGCTGCGCGATGAAGACCGCAACATGCCGCTGGGTGACTGGATCGAGGGGGAGAACTTCAACCCCGGCTATCTGATGCGCGGCCTGAAGCTGATGCCAAAGCGCGGCGACAAGCCCGAATGGCGCCACAACCAGGATTACTGGCACGAGAAGGACGAGATCCCGTTCATCGACCTGGATGGCAGCGAATTCGTTTACGACGGGGTCCGGGCCGGCAAGCGGGTGACCGAAGCGGCCTGATCGCCCGTTTACAGCCGTCCCGCTTTCCGCCAGACCCGTTGCCATGAGCAACGCATCGATCTGGTGGGGCGGGCAGCGGCCCAACCTGGAACCCATGACCGCGCTGGGTGAAAATGCCCTGCCCGGCCATATCGGCATCGAATTCGTCGATTGCGGCGATGACTGGATCCGGGCGCGGATGCCGGTGGACGAAC
This sequence comes from Novosphingobium sp. APW14, assembly GCF_032337075.1. Taxonomy (NCBI): domain Bacteria; kingdom Pseudomonadati; phylum Pseudomonadota; class Alphaproteobacteria; order Sphingomonadales; family Sphingomonadaceae; genus Novosphingobium; species Novosphingobium sp. APW14. The sequence goes on along the minus strand of NZ_JAVYAB010000007.1, from coordinate 167,950 downwards.
GCACCCAGCAGCCCTTCAAGCGCCTGCATGGCGGGGCCTCGGTCGCGCTGGCCGAAACGATCGGCTCGGTTGCCGCCAGCTATTGCGTTGACCGCGAAAAGTTCGTGGCGGTGGGGATGGAAATCAACGCCAACCACATCCGCCCGGCCTATTCGGGCTGGGTCTATGCCACCGCCCGGCCCGAGGCGCTGGGGCGGACGACCCAGGTCTGGACGATCCGGATCGAGGATGAGGCGGGCAAGCTGGTCTGCATCTCACGCTTCACTGTCGCGGTGATCCCGGTCGAGCGCAAATGAGCCGCTCGGTCGCAGTCATCGGTGCGGGTGATTTCATCGGCGCGGCGATCGCCCGCCGGTTTGCAGCCGAAGGGTTCCGGGTTCACGCCGGGCGGCGCAATGGCGATAAGCTGGCCCCGCTGCTGGGTGGCAATATCACCGGCCGCAGCCTTGATGCCCGCGACAGCGAAGACGTAACCGCCTTTCTGGCCGAGGCCGAGGCGCAGGCACCGCTGGACCTGGTGGTCTTCAACGTGGGGGCAAACGTCCAGTTTCCGCTGACCGAAACGACCGACCGGGTGTTCCGCAAGGTGTGGGAAATGGCCTGCTATGCCGGGTTCGTTTCGGTGCGCGAAGCGGCGAAGCTGATGCTGCCGCGTGGGCAAGGCAAGATCTTTGTGACCGGTGCCACGGCCGGGCTGCGTGGCAATCCCGGTTATGCCGCCTTTGCCGCGGCAAAGGCCGGCCTGCGCGCCACGGCCCAATCGGCCGCACGCGAATTGTGGCCGCAGGGCATCCATGTTGCGCACCTGGTGATCGACGCCGGGGTCGATACCGAATGGGTCCGCGCCCGCGTGACCGAACGGATCGGGGCCGAGGCCCTGGCGGCCCAGCCTGACCTGCTGATGCCACCCGAAGCCGTGGCCGAAGCCTATTGGGCGCTTTACAACCAGCCGAAATCTGCCCGGACGTTTGAACAGGAAATCCGGCCTTATGGGGAGAAGTGGTGATGGCGCGCGAAATCGATTTCCTGTTTGACTTCGGCGGCCCCAATTCCTGGTTCGTGCACCGTGCGATCCCGGCGATCGAAGCCAAGGGCAAGGTCAAGTTCCGTTATGTGCCGGTCCTGCTGGGCGGGATCTTCAAGGCCACCGGCAACAAGCCGCCGCTGATGACCTATGGCCATGTCGCCCAAAAGGTTGCCTATGACCGGCTGGAGATGGAGCGGTTCATGACCGCGCACGGGATCAGCGGCTTCCAGTTCAACCCGCACTTCCCGGTCAACACCCTGCTGGCGATGCGCGGCGCGATCGCGGCCGAGCAGCTGGGCTGCGGGCCAGCCTATCGCGAGGCCATGTACACCGCGCTGTGGCAGGACGGGCAAAAGCTGGATGAGCAGGATGTCTGGACGCGGGTCCTGCAGCAAGCCGGGCTGGACGTGGCCGCACTGAGCGCCCTGGTTGCCGACGAAGCGGTCAAGGCCGAGCTGGTTGCCAGCACCGAAAGCGCAGTGGCACGTGGCGCATTCGGCGTGCCGACCTTTTTCCTCGGCGATGAAATGTGGTTCGGCAAGGACCGCCTACGCGATGTGGTGGAGGCGGCTGGCGGCTGAACCTTGCCAAGCACTCGGCCCGGATGCATGGTGCTTTAACCGACCGGTTAAAGCTGGCGATGCGCGGAGAGCCTGAGATGAGCGAATTCCCCCTGCCTTATAACTCGACTGACCTGCACGGGCGGGTCGCGCTCGTTACCGGTGCCTCCTCAGGCCTGGGCGCGCGCTTTGCCGAAGTGCTGGCCAGCCAGGGGGCTGCCGTGGTGCTTGCCGCCCGCCGCAAGGACCGGCTTGAGGCGCTGGCCGACAAGATCCGCGCCGCCGGTGGCCGGGCCATGGCCGTGCAGATGGACGCGACCGACGCGGACTCGATGATCGCCGCCGTCGCCGCGGCCGAGGATGCCTTTGGCACGGTCGACATCCTGATCAACAACGCCGGAATGCCCGACGCTCAGCGCGCTCACAAGATGAGCCTTGAGCTGGTCGACAACGTGCTGGGCGTCAACCTGCGCGGGCCGTGGATACTCTCCTGCGAGGTCGCCCGGCGATTGATTGCAGCGGGCAAGCCGGGCCGGATCGTCAACATCAGTTCGGTTGCGCACTTCCGTTATGATGGAAGCGGCGCGGCGCTCTACGCCGTGACCAAGACGGCGATTGCCCGCATGACCGAGGCGCTCAGCGTGGAATGGGCGCCCTATGGGATCAACGTCAACGCGATCGCGCCGGGCATGTTCGTTTCGGAGATGACCGACGGGATGTTTGAGCGGATGGGCGGCAATCCCGCCCCGCACCTCGCCCGCCAGCGCGTGCCGGTGCCGGAACAGATGGACTCCACCCTGCTCTACCTCGTCGCGCCGGCCAGCGAATGCGTGACCGGCGCGGTCATCCGGATCGACGACGGACAAAGCTCGGCCGTCCGGCTGCGCAAGTAAGGAGACTACGCCGATGCTGGTTACTGTCGAACGCGATGGCGCGGTTGCCGTAATCACCCTCAACCGGCCCGAGGCGATGAATGCCCTCTCGCGCGGGCTGCGCGCGCAGTTGGCGCAAGTGATGACCGAACTTGACGCAGAAGACAGCGTCCGCGCCGTGGTGCTGACCGGGGCCGGCACCCGCGCCTTCACCGCCGGGCTCGATCTTAAGGAACTGGGCGTCGAGGGCCTCGGCGCCGCCAATGCCAGCGAGGCAGCGGCCAACCCGGTCAAGGCGATCGAGCAGTGCCGCAAGCCGGTGATCGGTGCGATCAATGGCGTGGCGATCACCGGCGGGTTCGAACTGGCGATTGCTTGCGACATCCTGATCGCGAGCGACAATGCCCGCTTTGCCGATACCCATGCGCGGGTCGGGATCATGCCGGGCTGGGGCCTGTCGCAGAAGCTTTCGCGCCTGATCGGGATCAGCCGGGCGAAGGAACTGTCGCTTACCGGCAACTTCCTCGATGCGCAGACAGCCTGCGCCTGGGGCCTGGTCAATCGCATGGTTGCCGCAGACGAACTGCTGCCTTCGGCCAAAAAGCTGGCCGCCGATATCGCCAGTGCTGATCCGGCGATGATCGGGGCCTACAAAAAGCTGATCGATGATGGCTATGCCCTACCGTTCGGCGAGGCCATGGCGCTGGAACACAGCACCTCATCGGCCCGCAACGCGCAGGTCAGCGGCGATGAAGTGGAAGCGCGGCGGCTGGCAGTAATGGACCGGGGCCGCTCGCAGACAAATTGAGGTTTGCGCTGCGCTTCACATCACCAGCCCTCCCCCCCGGCCCAACCACCCATAGGGTACCTTGACCGGGTGGTTGGGCCGGGGGAGCGGGCTGGTGATGCAGGCCCAGTAAAAACCTAGCGATCGCTCCAGTTCGGCGGGCGCTTTTCAAAGAACGCCTGCTTCGCCTCGGCAAAGTCACCCGCCTGGCCCAGCATCACCTGCTGGCGGTCTTCCAGCGCGAAGGCGTGTTCCATGCTGGCGGCATCGATGTTGAGGTTGAGCGCGTCCTTGGTCAGCCGTAGCCCCATCGGGCTGGTCAGCAGCATCTCTCCGGCCAGCGCGAGCGCCTTGTCGAGCAGTTCTTCGTGCGGGACAATCTCGCTGAACAGGCCGCAAGCCACGGCCTTTTCCGCGCTCATGAACTTGCCGGTCAGCAGGTATTCGCTGGCGACCGAGCTGCCGACCAGCCGCGGCAGGAAATAGCTGGCCCCCATGTCACAGCCACCCAGCCCGATCTTGATATAGGCCGCGTTCATCCGCAGGTCCGGCGCGGCATAGCGCACATCTGACGAGAGCAGCAGCGAGAAGCCGCCGCCGCAGGCTGGCCCCTGGGCACAGGCGATGATTGGCTGCGGGCACTTGCGCATCGCCTGCATCACGGCCGCGATCATCCGCTGGGTCCGCCAGGATTGGTGGATCGGGCCAGCATCGGGGTCTGGCGTCCAGCCCCCAAGGTCAAGTCCGGCGCAGAACGCACGCCCTTCGGCCCGCAGGATCACCACCCGCACCGCGGTGCGCTGGACCAGCCCGGTGAAGTAATCGAGCAGAGCCTGGATCAGCGCTTCGTTCATGGTGTTGAGCTTGTCCGCCCGGTTAAGGCTGACCACCTCTACCGCGCCGCGATTTTCGATTGTGATCACCTGTTCAGCCATGTTCTCGCCCCGCAATTTGGTTTGAGTCCAGTTGACCGACACCAACCGCCGTGGCAAGACCCCTCGCGCCCGAGCGGGTGTAGCTCAATGGTAGAGCAGCAGCTTCCCAAGCTGAATACGAGGGTTCGATTCCCTTCACCCGCTCCACTTTCCTGTCCGCTGACGTCTGGCAAAAGACGCCCCAAAGGCCCGCTCGGTCTTGGGCTACCGGCGTCTGGTCCGCGGTGGCGCGCCGAAGACCCGCCCGTGCCAGCGGCTGAACGCCCCGACCGAACCATAGCCCAGAAATTCCGCGATGTCGGTGATCCGCATCCGCGGGTTGGCGAGATACTGCGTGGCCAGTTGCATGCGCGCCTCGTTAAGCAGCTTCTTGAAGCTGGTCCCATCGGCATCGAGCAGGCGCTGCAGCGTTCGCACGGTCAGCCCCATCGAGGCGGCGCAGTTCTGGATCGAGGCGCGCCCCGCGGGCATCAGCAGGCGGATCAACTGGTCGACATCCTGGGTGACTGACCGCTGTGACGGGCTCATCACCGCGTCGAGCAATTGCCGGGCATGGCGGGCCAGCTGATCGTCGGCGCGCTGGTTCGGACGATCGAGATCGATCCGGCGCAGGACGATCCCGTTCAGCTCGCTGTCGAATTGCAGGGGGCAGCGGAACACGCGGGCGAAGATCGGCTGTTCCGCTGCAGGCGGTGCCTGGTGCGAGAAGCAGACCATCCGGGGCGACCAGTCCTTTCCCAGCACTTCGGTGCACAGTCGCATCAGCACCCCCAGCGCAAGGTCCGATGACTGGCGTAGCGGCTCTGGCCGGCGCAGGGTGAAGTCTTCATGCAGAACCGTGTCCTCGCCCATGTCCTCAAGCTGCAGAACCAAGGTCGAATTGATCCGCGCCCGGAATTCCTGAAGCGCGGTCAATGCATGACGCAGTGTGGGCTGGTGGGCGATCAGCAAGCTGCTGGCGCCCAGGTTGGCCAGCGCGCGGCCCTCGGCCATGCGCAGCCCCAGAGTAATGCAGCCGCTTTCCGCCGCGCTGCGTTCCAACAGGCGGATCGCAGCGCGCGCGGGGATCAGCTGCTCGGGATTGACCAGCAGGTCGGCGGACAGCCCCTGTTCCTTGAGCAGCGGACGCGGGTCGAGACCGAGGCCGGCCATGGTCTCGATATAGCCGGATAAGGCGGCAACGCGGACCAGTTCAGTCATTTCTTCCCCAGAGCCAGCTGGCATCAATTGGTAAAACAATGTCACGAAATGTGAAAACTGCAAGCGCCGACAGGCGTAACTTCCGGTCAAAGAGCTTGGGAGAGCAAAGAACGTGGCCAAGGCTGTACGTTTCCACGCTGCGGGCGGACCGGAAGTCCTGCAGGCCGAAGATGTCGAAGTGGGCAGCCCCGGCCCCGGCGAAGTGCGAATCCGCCACGCCGCCGTGGGCTGCAACTTTGCCGATACCTACTTTCGTTCGGGCTATTATCCGGTCCAGCCGCCCTGCGGCATCGGCGTGGAAGCGGCCGGCACGATCGAAGCGATCGGCGAAGGGGTGGCCCATGTCGGCGTGGGGGACCGGGTCAGCTACAATGGTGGGCCGCTGGGCGCCTATGCGACCGAGCGAGTCATGCCAGCCGCGCCGCTGTTCAAGCTGCCGGACAATGTTTCCTTCGAAGTGGCCGCGGCATCAACCATGCGCGGGCTTTCGGCAACCTACTGGCTGATGAAGACCGACCCCCGGCTGAAGGCGGGCGATACGATCCTGCTCCATGCGGCGGCGGGCGGGGTTGGCCTGCTGGCGGTGCAGGTGGCCAAGCTGCTCGACCTGCGTGTCATCGGTACGGTTTCGAGCGAGGAAAAGGCGGCGAAGGCCAGAGAGCTCGGCTGCGACGAGATCATCTTCTACCGGCGCGAGGATGTCGCCAGCCGGGTCAGGGAACTGACCGGAGGTGAGGGCGTGCAGACGGTGTTCGATTCCGTGGGCAAGGACACGTTCGAGGGCTCGCTGAAATCGCTGCGGCGGCGCGGCGTGCTGGTGGGCTGCGGCACGGCCTCGGGACCGTTCCCGCCGATCGACGCCTTCCAGACCATGCTCCAGGGCTCGGTCTATTTCATCCGCCCGGCCTTTGCCGACTTCTTCGCCGATCCGGCCGAGCGCGCCGAGATGGCCAAATTCTGGTTTGATCACTTGTCAGCGGGACGGATCAAGGTCGAGATCGGCCAGCGCTATAGCCTGGACCAGTGCGCCGAAGCACACCGCGATCTCGAAGCTGGCAAGACCATCGGTTCATCGGTGTTCGTGCTGTGAAGATTGAACGGCTCACCCAGCACATCGGCGCCGAGGTGGTTGGGGTGAACCTGGCCGAAGCGGTGCGCAACGACGACCTGTTTGGTGAGATCAAGGCCGCGCTGCTGGATCACAAGGTGTTGTTCCTGCGCGATCAGGACATCAGCCGCGCTGACCATGTGGCCTTCGCCCAGCGTTTTGGGCAGTTGGAAGATCATCCCGTGGCGGGTAGCGATCCGGACCACCCCGGACTGGTCCGGATCTACAAGGATGAGAATTCACCGCCTGATTTCTATGAAAACTCGTGGCATGCCGACACGACCTGGCGCGAAGCCCCGCAGATGGGCGCAGTGCTGCGCTGCGTCGCTTGCCCGCCGGTTGGCGGCGACACCATGTGGGCCAACATGGAGCGCGCCTATGAAGACCTGGCGGACCACATCAAGGAAACCATCGCGCCACTGAAGGCGCGCCATTCGATCGAGGCCAGCTTTGGCGCACGGATGCCAGAGGACAAGCGGCTGGCGCTGAAAGCCCAGTTTCCCGATGCCGAGCACCCGGTGGTTCGCACCCACCCGGAAACCGGCGCGAAGAGCCTCTACGTCTGCGGGTTCACCACCCATTTCACCAATTTCCACACCGCAGCCAACGTCCGCTATGGCCAGGATTATGCGCCGGGCGGGGCGCAGCTGCTGCACTATCTGATCGCCCGTGCGCAGATCCCCGAATATCAGGTGCGCTGGCGCTGGCAGCCCGGCTCGATGGCGATCTGGGACAACCGCTGCACCCAGCACTACGCCGTGATGGATTATCCGCCCTGCGTCCGCCGGATGGAGCGCGCCGGGATCATTGGCGACAAGCCCTTTTAGGACAGGAGAGAGACCATGCAGTTCTTCGATGAAAGCCTGCTGCCCGAATACCAGGATCCGCTGGTCATCCAGGTCGCGCCCTATGCCCCCAGCTTCATGCCGCAGGACAGCGACGATATTCCGGTGAGCTTCGCCGAGCAGGTCCAGAAGGCGGTCGATTGCTACAATGCCGGGGCAACCGTGCTGCACCTCCACGTGCGCGAACCTGATGGCACGGGTTCAAAGGACCTCGACCGGTTCAACGAAATGCTCGACCGGCTGCGCACCGCGGTCCCCGACATGGTGCTGCAGGTCGGCGGCTCGATCAGCTTTGCACCCAAGACCGAGAGCGCGGCGGCCGAATGGCTGGATGACGACACCCGGCACATGCTTGCCGATCTGACCCCGGCGCCCGATCAGGTGACCCTGGCGGTCAACACCAACCAGATGAACGTGATGGAGCTGATCACCGAGGAAGACGTTGGCGGCACCACCATGTGGGACGTCTACCGCGAAGCCTATACCGAGATGTACTACGATGCCGGGCCGAAGTTCATGAAGGAACACATGAAGCGGTTGACGGCCTCGGGTATCCAGACCCACTTCCAGGTCGGCTGTGCCCGCGACCTTGAAACGGTCGAGCGGCTGGTGCGGAGCGGCCATTACATGGGGCCGATGGTCTGCAACTGGGTAGCGATCGGCGGCGGGCACGATGGCCCGAACCCGCGCAACCTGATGGAATTCGTCAACCGCCTGCCGCAAAACGCAGTTTGCACTGTCGAAGGGCTGATGCGTTCGATGTATCCGTTGACCGTGATGGGCATTGCCATGGGCCTGCATGTCCGGGTTGGGCAGGAAGACAACCTGTGGGGCCGCCGCGGCGAGCGCGCGACCTCGGTCCAGCAGATCGAGAAGATGGTGCGGATTTCGGAAGAGCTCTACCGCCCAATCGCGAGCGGCAAGGAAGCCAAGGCTATCTACCAGATCGGCACATTCTACGCGAGCGTCGAGGAAACGCTGGAGAAGAACGGCTGGCTGCCCAACCCGCAGCCCAAGGCACGCCCCGCCCCGGTTCGCGCCGCCGCATGACCGCGACGGTCCTCTTCGTTCCGGGCTTGCGGGACCATGTCGAGGACCACTGGCAGACCCATGCTGCCCGTGCCTTTCCGGGGTCAGTGACGGTTGCACCGCTCACTCAGGACCGGTTGTCGCGGGCAGCGCGGGTTGCCGCGCTTGATGCTGCGCTCCAGGCCATTGATGGCGAGGTCGTGCTGGCCGCACACAGCGCTGGCTGCCTGATGGTTGCGCACTGGGCCTTGGCCCCGACACGCCCGATCAAAGCCGCGCTGCTCGCCACGCCCGCCGATGTCGAGCAACCGTTGCCGCCGGGCTATCCATCGTTCGAGGACCTCTCCGCCAATGGCTGGCTGCCGATCCCACGGGCGAGGTTGCCGTTTCCGGCACTGGTGATGGCCAGCCGCAACGATCCGTTGGCCGGCTTCGACCGGATAAAAGGCCTGGCCAGCGACTGGGGTGCAGAACTGCTCGACGCCGGCGAAGTGGGGCACCTTAACCCGCCCGCGGGCTATGGACCTTGGGCCGATAGCCAGCGTCTGATTGAACAGCTCCGGCAATAGCTGACCCCGGGGAGAGGAAAACAGGCCATGGCCGGACATATCCCGCAAAGCAGCACCCCAGCCGGCGGACCGGACCGGGTGACCGTCTATGCCTGGCTGGTCTTCGCGCTCAGCTTTGGCCTGCTGATCTCCGATTACATGGCGCGGCAGGTGCTGAATGCGGTCTTCCCGCTGCTGAAGGCCGAATGGAGCCTGAGCGACGCCCAGCTTGGCCTGCTTTCGGGCATTGTCGCAATTATGGTCGGCGTGCTGACCGTCCCCCTCTCGCTTGCGGCAGATCGCTGGGGACGCGTGCGCAGCCTTACGCTGATGGCGATCCTGTGGAGCCTCGCAACGCTGCTTTGCGCTGTGGCCAAGGATTTCGGGACAATGCTGATCGGCCGCGCGCTGGTCGGGATTGGCGAGGCAGCTTACGGCAGCGTCGGGATCGCCGTGGTGATCTCGGTCTTCCCCGCACGGCTGCGGGCAACGCTGTCCGCCGCGTTCATGGCTGGTGGATCGTTCGGCCAGATCCTTGGCGTCGCGATTGGTGGCGCTATCGCCGCCAGCCACGGCTGGCGGACCGCCTTTGCCGCAATCGGGATCGCCGGCCTGGTCCTGGGCGTGCTATACCCGATCATTGTCCGCGAACGCCGGATCCGCGCGCTCGCCGGCGGACCGGCACTCGCAAGCCGGGTGGCGGAGCGCATTCCGCTGCGGGCGCTGGTCGGCAACCGCTCCATACGGCTGGCCTATCTGGCCAGCGGGCTGCAGCTGTTCGCGGCAGGTGCGCTTCCCGCCTGGCTACCCAGCTATTTCAACCGTTATTACCACTTGCCGGTCGACAAGGCGGGATCGCTTGCGGCCGTGTTGCTGCTGGTATGCGCCGCGGGCATGATCCTGTGCGGGATGCTGAGTGACCGCATCGCACGCGAGCGGGCGGAGCTCAAGATTGCCCTGGCCATCGGCTATTCGCTTGGCACCGCGCTATGCCTGACACTGGCCCTGCTGCTGCCCCCTGGCCTGCCCCAGCTCATCCTGCTGGGCGCCGCAATGTTCCTGGTGGCCGGGACAGTCGGCCCGGTAGGAGCGATGGTTGCCAATCTGACGCCGCTCGCCATCCATGGCTCTGCCTTTGCCACTTTGACACTGGCCAACAACCTGATTGGCCTGGCGCCGGGACCGATCCTCACCGGGCGGATCGCCGATGCGATCGGCCTGGCTGACGCGTTCCGGTTGCTGCCAGTGCCGTGCCTGCTGGCCGGGCTGACCTATGCGGTCATGCGGCGCAGCTACCTGACGGACCTTGCCGTCTGTCGCGGTCAAGCCACAGGGTAGGAATTGTCCGAACGCAAGTGCGCCGCGATCGCTTTACAATCGGCGGCCGTTGGGTGCCAGACTTCGCCCATCAGCCCACCGGGTCCGAATAGGGCCGCAAGCGGGTCTGCCGCGCCCGCCGCAAGGCCAAGCTCTGCCGCACGGGGATCGTCCACCGGGCCATTCGCGCCGCGCAGGTGGCGGATCCAGGCGGCGATGCCCTGTTGAATGGCCGGACATTCACGGGCCACCGCCTGATTGGCGGCCAAGGTATCAAGCCAGCGCTGGGGCAGTTTCTGGCTGCCGTCCATCGCGATCTGGATCAAGCGGTGGTTGAGCGCCGGATTGGCAAAGCGTTCGATCAGCGCCGCGCCATAGGCGGACAGATCCTGCCCAAGCCCGGCAGCAACCGTCGGCGCGGCTTCATCGCGCAGCAGTGCTTCAACCAGCGGGCGCAGCACCGGATCAGCCACGGCCTGGTGGACATAGCTATGCCCATGGGCCAGCCCGGCATAGGCCAGGAACGAGTGCGCGCCGTTGAGCATGCGCAGCTTGGCTGTCTCATAGCTGCGAACATCGTTGACCAACTCTGCCCCCACCCTCTCCCAGCACGGGCGTGGACCGGCGAAGCGGTCTTCGATCACCCACTGGCTGAACGGCTCGGTCACGACGGCGGCCCGGTCTTCTAGCCCGATCTGCGCGGCAAGCTCGGCCCGATCGGCATCGGTCGTGGCCGGGACAATCCGGTCAATCATGGTTGAGGGACAGGCGCAGGCCCGCTCAAACCACGGCAGCAGCGCAGGATCGTGGCGGTCAAGGTATTGCGCCATCAGCCGGGCCAACTGCTGCCCATTGTCAGCCAGGTTGTCGCACGACAGCAGCGTCAGGCCCGCCAGTCCGGCATCGTGGCGGCGGCGCAAGCCGGCAGAAATCAGCGCGTAAAGCGATCCATCATCGGCAAGCGCAAGGTCAAGATTGCCGTCCGCCGCGCGGCAATAGCCCTTTTCGGTGACCGTCAGGCTGACCACGTGGCAGGCCGGATCGGCGATCCGCTCGATCACGGCGGCGCGTTGCCCCCGCGCCACCAGCACGCCTCGCACCGCTCCGACCAGGCGGGTATGCCAGCCCGCCTCGGACCGTTCGGTCACAGTATAGAGCCCATCCTGCGGGTTCATCTGCTCGGCCACCCCGGGCGAGCGAAGCGAGACGCCGGTTATCGCCCAGTCGCGATCGCCCGCCGCCATCGCCAGGTCGGTGTACCAGGCCTGATGGGCGCGGTGAAAAGCACCAATCCCGAGGTGGACAATGCCCGCGCCTTGCGCAGCGCGGTCATAGCCGCAACGGGTGACCGCGCCGTCCAACGCGCCGAGGCTGGCATGCGACAGCCTCACAGCTTGTAGGCCGCCTTGGCAAGGTTGTAGCTCAGATCCTGGGCCAGTTCGGCGGCCTCCCAGTCTTCCAGCCGGTGCTCCATCACCAGATCGGCAAGGAACCCGCAGTCGATCCGCCGCGCCACATCGTGCCGCGCCGGGATCGAAAGGAAGGCGCGGGTATCGTCGTTGAACCCGACCGTGTTGTAGAAGCCGGCCGTTTCCGTGCACATCCGGCGGAAACGGCGCATGCCTTCGGGGCTGTCATGGAACCACCAGGCCGGACCCAGCTTCAGGCAGGGATAATGCCCGGCCAGCGGGGCCAGTTCGCGGGCATAGGCGGTTTCATCCAGCGTGAAGAGGATCAGTGACAGGCGGGCGTCATTGCCGAAACGGTCCAGCAATGGCTTGAGCGCATGGACGTAATCCGTGCGCGTCGGGATATCGGCGCCCTTGTCGCGGCCCAATGCTGCAAAGACCTGCGCGTTGTGGTTGCGGAAAGCGCCGGGGTGCAATTGCATCACCAGGCCATCATCCAGGCTCATCGCCGCCATTTCGGTCAGCATCTGGGCGCGGAACAGCTCTGCCTCGGCAGACGTGCAGCCGCCAGAGGTTACCTTGGCAAACAGGGCTTCGGCTTCTGCGGGGGAAAGGTTGGCAGTCTGCGCGGTCGGGTGACCGTGATCGGTGCTGGTCGCCCCCATCGACGCAAAGAAGGCGCGGCGCTGGCGGTGCGCGGCAAGGTAACCGGGCCAACTGAAGCAATCCTCGCCCGTAAGGTCGGCCAGGGTCTTCAGGTTAGCGCGGAAGCCTTCGAATTCCGGATCGACCACCGGATCTGGGCGGTAGGCGGTGATCACCCGGCCCTGCCAGCCAGAGGCCCGGATCGCGGCGTGGTGCTCCAGGCTGTCGATCGGGCTTTCGGTCGTGGCGATCACCTCGATGTTGTAGCGTTCGAACAGCGCCCGCGGGCGGAAGGCGTTGCTTGCCAGCATTTCGGTGATCGTGTCGAAATAGAGGTCGGCGGTTTGCGCGGAAAGCTGCACGCCCATGCCGAAGACTTCGGCAAAGACCCAGTCGAGCCACATCCGCGAAGGCGTACCGCGGAACAGGTAATAGCGCTGCGCAAACAACCGCCAGCTCTCCCGCGGATCGGCCGCCGGGTTGCCGATACCCAGATCGGCCAGCGGCACGCCCTGCGAATAGAGCATGCGGAACACGTAGTGATCCGGATGCAGCAACAACTCCGCCGCATTGCCGAAGTTGGCATCGGTCGCAAACCACTCGGGATCGGTGTGGCCGTGCGGGCTGATGATCGGCAGGTCCTTCACCTGCGCATAAAGCACGCGCGCCAAATCCCGCGTCGCCGGATCAACCGGCAACAAGCGGTCTGGGTGGAGTTCAAGCATTCGGTTCATTCAGCAGATCCAGCATTGTCGGAGAGGGGCTTGTTGATATTCAGGCGCCGAGCGCACGGTAACGAAAATCCCGGAACCGGCACTCGCCCGGTCCGGCGGCGTAAAGCCCGGGTCGCAGCGCAAGAAAGCCGCCGCGGACATTGTGGTGGTAGCCGGATACTTCCATCCCGCGGTCAAAGCGCCGCCAGGTCTGGCCGCCATCGCCGCTGGTGTGGAAAGCAACGATGTGCTCGCGGCTGGTCACGCGCAGCTTCATCCGCCGCCCATGCGGATTGACCGGACGGGCGCGCTCAATCCCGTACTGATGGGTAACAAAGCGCTGCGCATCAAAGCCCAGCCCGCAATAGAGCTTGTCGTCATAGAACAGCACCAGGCCGGCCGTTGCACCCGGTGCCAGTTCGACATCGCATTCAAACTGGTATGATCGGTCGCCCGCAGTCAGCAGCAAAGGCGATCCGCTCGATGGTGCCAACCCCTTGCCCGCCAGGTGCAGGGCACCATCGGCCAGGCGGATGCGGCCTGCCTCGTCAGCAGCGGGGCGGAAGAAGGTCCATTTCGAGCCGAGCGCCAGCGGCGCGCTGAAATCATCGGACAAGGCCATACCGTGTGGCAGTGCCTGCCCGCCCCGCGGCTTTCGGATCGGGCGCGAAAGGTCGCCACCGGTCATCCGGAACCAGCCATCAGCGGTCCATTCGATCGGATCGAGCAGGCACTGCCGACCCAGCGTCCAGAAGCCTGCCTCATAGCCATGATATAGCGACCACCACGATCCATCCGGTGCCTCGACCAGGCTGGCATGCCCGCGCGACCACCAGGCCTCACCCGCCGACTGCGTTCGGACCAGCGGGTTGCCGGGATGCTGCTCCCACGGTCCGTGGAGCGAGCGCGAACGGGCAGCGATCACCATGTGCCCGGTGGGCGGCCCCGCCGTGCCGCCTACTGCGGTGATCATGTAAAACCATCCGCCGTGACGGTGGATCTTGGGGCCTTCGGGTGAAAATCCCTCGACGTCCCAGGTGTCGGGATAGCGCCACGGATCGTAAACATGCTCGACCGGCCCGGCGACCGAGAGGCCGTCTTCACTCAACCGCACACGGTCGCCGCCGGATAGGAACAGCCAGCGCGAGCCATCCTCGGCCACGGCGTGGCAGGGATCGATATGGTTGTGCAGACCCAGCGGAACTGGATCGCTCCACGGGCCATCGATATGATCCGCCCAGATTACATAGATCTCGTTCTTCGGCTGGGCCTTGACCGGAATGTAGAGGAAATAGCGGCCCTGATGCTTTTCCAGGCTGACCGCCCAGACAGATCCGATGTTCCGTTGAAGCGCCGCGTTGCGCGGCTGCCAATTCACCAGATCGCGACTGTGCCAGATCGTGAGGCCTGGATAGGCATCGAAGCTGGAGAAGGTCAGGTAATAGTCATCCCCGTCCTTCAGCACAGCAGGGTCCGGGTGATCGCCCGACAGCACCGGGTTGAGGAAGCGCCCATTGCCCAGATCGGGCTGACGCTGGCCTTCGATACCCGGACGCCGGTTCGCTGCCGCCGCCACGGACAAGGCCGAAACAAGCGGGGCAAATGCCCCGGCCTTAAGCAAGTCGCGCCGCTCCATCAGCCCAGGCCGACGGTGCGGGCCCAGGCGCGCCACAGTTCGGGCCAGGCCTCCACCGGCTTGCCCACCGCCTTGCGCAGGCCAAAGCCGTGCCCGCCATTGGCAAAGAGATGCATTTCAAGCGGGATGCCGCGTGCCTTTAGCCCCGCGCGCAGGCGCAGGGTATTTTCGACCGGAACGACGTCGTCATCCTCGGCGTGAAGCAGGAAATGCGGCGGGGCATCGGCCGGCACTTGCCGGTCGGGCGAATAGAGTGCTTCGGTCTCGGCCGTGGGGGCCTTGCCCAGCAGCAGCAGCCGCGAACCGGAGTGCGCAATCGCCGGGTCCATGCTGATCACGGGATAGATCGGCGCGGCGCTGTGCGGCTTGGCCGAAAGCCGGTCCGCCGCGTCCACCGGCTGATAGGCCCTGGCTGCGAACCGGGTGGAAAGACTGGCGCAGACGTGGCCACCCGCGGAAAAACCCATGGCGGAAACCCGCTCAGGGTCGATCGCGAAATCGCGCGCACGATGGCGAATCAGGCGCATGGCGCGCAGCGCATCGGCCAGCGGCACGTCGGGGCCGGCAGACCAACCTTCGCCGGGCAGACGATAAAACAGGACAAAGGCAGTGAAGCCGCGGGCCGCCAGCCACCGCGCCATCTCATAGCCTTCCTTATCGACCACGACCCAGCGATAGCCGCCGCCAGGCGTCAGAAGGACCGCCGCACCATTCGGCCGGTCAGGACGGAATACGGCCATCCGGGGTCGGCTGATGCCAAAGACAGCCCGGTCGGTAACCAGTGGATCGGTGGAACGTTCATTGACCGTTTCGGTCAACGCTGCAGCTGGCAGGCCAGGCGCAGTGCCTGGCCAAAGATCGATGGTCTCGCTTGGCTGCGGCAGGCCAGGCGGAAGTGCCCCAACGGCAACGGGCGGAGGCGTTTGCGCCCCCGCCCGAGCGGTTAGGGTAGAGGCCAGTCCCGCGACAATCAGCGACCTGCGGTCAATCGTCATCGGAACCGGCCTCCCGGAGGTTTGCAGGATTACATCTTCACGCGGGCGCCGATCAGGATCGTGCGACCGAAGTGATTGTTCTCGTAATTGCGGTCCGCATCCCAGTCGGTGAAGCGATAGCGATAGGTGTCGAGCAGGTTGTTGCCCTCAACCGACAGCTCCAGCCACTCCGAAACCTTGTAGCGCACCGAGGCGTCAAGGTTGGTCGTCGCGCCATAGCCTTCCAGCAGGTTGCCGGTGCCCGACGAGCCTTCGTGGTAACGCCCACGATAGGACAGCATCACGCGGGCCGCGAACTTGCCATCATCGTAATAAAGCGTGCCGTTGTAGGCCTGCTTCGAAACGTTCGACAGCGTGTTGGTCACGGTCACGTTCTGCAACGCGCCGCCCGGAGCAATGGCCGGACCTTGCAGGTTGAAGGTGGCGTCCGAGCTGATGAAGGTGGCGTTTGCAATCACCCCGAAGTGCTTCAGGAAGCCTTCGCTGAAGGCGCTGAACGGCACTTGCGCAGCCAGTTCCCAACCGTTGAGCTTCGCACCGGAGCCATTGACCGTGGTCGACAGCGTCCAGATCGGCTGCGAGAGCTGCGAGGGGTTGAGTGCAGCTGGCGAGCTGGGGCTCAGCACCGAAGCCGGCAGGCCGGTCTGGGTAAAGGTTGCGCCCGTGATCGAGGCCGACTGGGTGAAGCTGCTTACGTCCTTCTTGAACCAGGCGACAGAGAGCACTGCCTGCGGGGCAAAGTACCATTCTGCGGCAAGGTCATAGTTGGTGGCGCGATAGGGCTCCAAGAACGGGTTTCCGCTGGTAACGCGATAGTTGAAACCGTCAGCCGAGCCACCCGGCGTGAGCGAACCAAGACTCGGGCGGGTCATCACTTCAGCTGCTGCTGCACGCAGGATGACATTCTCAGCCGGGAACAGCGCGAGGTTGGCTGAAGGCAGCCAATCGTCATAATCGCGAGTTACCGTGGCATTCGTGCCACTGACCAGGCCATAAGAGCTCTGATCGGTCTTCACATAACGTACGCCGGCGTTCAGCGCATATTCCAGCCCGCCAAGGTCACCCTTCAGGTCTGCCTGGAAGTAGGCCCCCTTGGTGGTTTCCTGCACGCCCCGGATGTTGCCCGCGTCGTTTGCCGCCGTGCGGTTATAGAGCCCCGTGAAGGCAGCTGCCGCATCGAGATTCGGAACCAGCCAGGCATTGGTGTTGCCGGCTGGCTGGCCTGCATTGCCCATGTTGAACAGCTGCGACAGCGCTGCGGTCACCGGGAAGCCATAGACCGCCGTCGGGCCAAACAGGCTGGTGGGTGAGCAGGCGATCGTGCCCGAAGCGCCGGTCACCAGGCTGGTGCCACCGTTGCCGCAAACTGCGGTATCACGAGTATAAGCGACCAGATCGAAGTTGTAGCGCCGCCACACTGCACCGGCCTTCAGAGTGATCTTGTCAGTCAGATCAAATTCGGTCCGCAGCTGCACCGTCTTGAAGCGGTTGGTGTTGTTCGACGGACGGTCGCGGATTTCAGCGAGCTGGAAGTTGGCCGGATCGGTAACGCTGGTGCCGAAGGTCAGCTTGGGTGTCTTCATGTTCGAATAGTCGAACGAATAGCCCTGGGCGTCGCGGTCATCGAAGATGATCGTCGTTTCAACCGGGATATCCGCGTTCGACTTCGAAACGCCACCCAGCAGGGTAAAGCGCAGGTTGTCGGTCACGTCCTGGTCAAGCGTCGCGCCGATCTGATAGAATTCGGTGCTGCTGTCGCGCTTATAGTGCTCGGTGCGAACCCAGGCGTCGTTCAGCGTCGCCGAGATCATGTTCTTGTTGGCGTCGTAAACCGGGTTCAGCACGTTGATCGAACGCTCGTTCGAACGCAGCAGGACTTCGCCCCACTGCTCTTCGCGCGTCGCGTCGAACTTCGAATAGAGCGCATCGATCGACAGCTTGGTCGCCTCGGTCGGCGAGAACTGCACCGAGCCAGTCAGGCCCAGGCGCTCACGATCATGGGCAACTTCACCGTAACGCGGGATGCGCGGATGGAAGGCCAGGGCAGCCTGATCGCAGGCCGCACTGGCAACATAGCTGCCGCCTGAATTCGGGGTGGTGTAGCAGTTGGTCGTGCCAACACCATCAAACCGGGCCTGGGCCCAACGGACGCTGTTGTTGCCAAGCTCAAGTGTCTTGGTCTTCGAATAGGCTGCGGAAATCGAAGCGCCGAAAGTACCGGCATCGTTGCGCCAGGACAGCAGGCCAGCAAGGCGCGGGCCGACATTGTCCGACAGGTCGTTGTACGAGGCCACCACCGAAGCCGCGGCGGTCAGACCGGCCTTGCCCGCCAGCGGGTTGCCGGTGTTCAGATCAACCACGGCGCCCAGCGAACCTTCATCAAGGCTAGCCTCGGCAGTCTTATGCACGACCAGACTGGAAAACAGTTCCGAAGCGAAGACGTTGAAGTCAAACGCACGATCGCGGTTGGCGCTGGCACCGTCGACCGAGGTCGCGATCGTTTCCATGCCGTTGACGCGAACGCGGGTAAACTGACTCGACAGACCACGCACGGTGATCGCACGGCCTTCGCCGGCATCGCGCGAGATCGAGATGCCCGGGATACGCTGCAGCGATTCCGCCAGGTTCTGGTCAGGGAACTTGGCAATATCTTCAGCGACGATCGCATCGACCGCGGCAACCGAGTTCTTTTTGAGGTTGATTGCGGCCTGCAACGACTGGCGGAAGCCGGTGACGATGATTTCATCGGCCGGGGCGTCTGCTGCGGGCTCGACTGCATCTTGGGCCCAGGCGCTGGCTGGCGCGACGATGGCGCTACCGGCAATCAGGGCAAGCTTGAACAGCATTTTGCTGGTATGGGTCTTGCGCATTTCTACTCCCTCGACGCCGCTCGGGCGCTTCCTCATGATACCGGTGTCAAAGGTAGATATGCGCCTTGTCGCACAGCCCCTCCAGCACCTCTGCTCCCATGCGGTCTTACGGCCGCTACATTCAAAACCGGTACGGTAACCGGTGTCATTTTGTATTGCTCCCGTTCCGAGCCTCTGTCAAGAAGGCGCGCAAGGGAGTTTGCATGATGCGTTACTGGTGGTTGAAGCTCGCGGTATTCCTGGCTGCAATACAAGCGCTTGTCCTGCCCGCAGCGATCATGGCGGGCCCGGTTGAGCCCACCCGTGGGGGAGCTGGCGGTCGGATTATCCGCGTCACCACGCTGGCTAAAGATGGACCGGGCTCTTTCAAGGAAGCTGTTGAAAGCAAGGGCCCCCGGATCGTCGTATTCGAAGTCGGCGGCGTGATTGACCTGGGCCGGGATTCGCTTTTGATTGCCGAACCCTATCTGACCATCGCCGGCCAGACGGCGCCTTCCCCTGGGGTCACGCTGATCCGTGGCGGGATCGATCTGAAAGCGCATGACGTGATCATCAGCCATTTGCGTGTGATGACCGGCCGCGACGGACAGGCGCTGCTCTCTGGCTGGGAGACGGACGCCTTCTCCGCCGTCGGCGCCTATAACGTGATCATCGAACACAACAGCTTCCTGTGGGGGATCGACGAGAACATGTCGGCCTCTGGCGCGCGCTTCACCGGCAATACGGTGGAGGAATGGCGCAAGGGCACCAGTCACAACATCCTGTTCCGCGATAACCTGGCGGCCGAGGGCCTGGCCAATGCCAGCCACCCCAAGGGCGAACATTCCAAAGGCTCACTGGTGCACGACAATGCCACGGGGATCGTCTTCTATCGCAATGTCTGGGCCCACAATGTCGAGCGCGCGCCATTGCTGAAAGGCGGGGTCCAGGCGGTGATGGTCAACAACCTGATCTACAATCCAGGCCACCGGGCGGTGCACTATAATCTGATGAACCTGGAATGGACCGGCCATGATTACGTGACTGGTGAGTTGACAGCTGTCGGCAATGTCATGCGCGGTGGTAACGATACCGATCCGGGACTACCCTTCCTGATGCTGGGCGGCGATGGTGACTTGAAGTTCCATGGGCGTGATAACCGCGCGGTTGACCGCCATGGCAATCCGCTGCCCGAATTCGGCCGCTATGGTGAAACCAAGGCCAAGCTGATCCGGTCGGCCAAGCCGCTGGCTGATCTTTCCGGCCTGCCCCTGCTACCGTCGAATGAAGTCGAAACCAGCGTTCTCCAGACTGTCGGCGCGCGCCCGTGGGACCGCACGCCAGATGACATCCGCGTGCTGTTCTTCGTGGCCGAAGGGCGCGGCGATATCATCGATGACGAGAAGGAAGTCGGCCTCGGCTATCCGCGTCCGGCGGAAACCCGCGCGGCCTTTGTCGAGGCGGACTGGGACCTGACGACGATGCAACCCAAGTCCGGCCGCTATCCTGGCCAGAAGGGCGGCGCGCAGGAAAAGCTGAGCGACCGCGACAAGGCCATGCGGGCGACGAAGTGAGCCTGTCCGCACTGCTCCTGCTTGCCGCTGCACCGCCGATGGTGGTGGTGGACGAGCGTAGCACCCGGCGCGAGGAAGCTCCGCCGCACGGCGCAATCGGAATGAGCACGGCCTATCGCATCAGCGATGCCGTGCCTCAGCCGCGGGCGATGGAATTCCGCCGCCGGGTCCTGCACCGCGGGGCGGCGATCGGCGAACACCCGATCAACCATGACGAAGTCTACTACGTCCTCGGCGGTGAAGGCGAAGTTGTCTCGGATGGCCAGCGCAGCGGCCTGAAGCCGGGCATGGCCGCCTATCTCTACAAAGGTGCGGTCGTCGGGATCCGGCAGCTGGGCCGCAAGCCGCTGTCGCTGATCATCAGCTATCCCAACAATCAGCCCTGAAGTTCAGCTACCGGGCTGGATATAGGGCACCCGGGCAAACAGTTCCCGCTCCCATTTGCGCGGGTCCTTGATCACTCGGCTGACACTGTCGAACACCATCGTCTCACGCCCGGATGCGGTATAGTTGGTCCAGCCTGGATTACCGGTGCGGGCGAAGCGGACGAAAGCATCCATCACCCGATCACTCATCGCCTGGCGGGCGGGAGTCGGGTTCTCGAAGGTGCCGAACGACAGGCCGATATCATCGGTGTGCTTGGCCTGCTCGAAATCGAGCTGGTAGACCCAGGTCTGCTTGACGCCGGCACGGGCGCGGGCATCGGCTTCCTCCACCTGGCCGCGCCAGGAGCGGCCAGCGGTGACCATGCGGTGGAAGACCTGCTCCGCGCTGTCTGCCGGATAGCGGGCACGGAACTGTGCGACGACCCAAGCCGGATCGATATCGACCTTCAGCTCTGGTCCGGCGCGTTGGGGCAGGTTGCCCCAATCGAGCCCCTGCAGCTTGGGATGCTCGGGCGGGAAGAACGCTCGCGTTTCGGCAACCGTATTGCCCAGCAGCATCGGGATCGTATTGCCCTGCGGCGCAGGATCGGGCCAGAACGGATGTCGGTGCAGGTGCTTCATATCCAGCACCGGCCCCAAATAGACCCCGCCGCCCAGCACCGGATCGGTCGCCGAAAGCGCTGCAACCAGCGCCTCGACCGGAGCCGTGGCCGGATCCGCGCCCAGCTTGTCGACAAAGGCCTGCGCGCGCTTGCGGGCGTTGAGCGGGCCCGATGCGGTAACCTGCTGGCCGCTCATGGTAATGGCCTTGTGGAACAGGCCCTTGGCCTCAGGCATGGCCATTAAGGTCGCGATCTTGGCCCCGCCGCCCGACTGGCCGAAAACCGTGACATTGCCCGGATCGCCGCCAAACTTGGCCACATTGGCCTGGACCCATTTGAGCGCGAGGATCAGGTCCAGCTGGCCGGCATTGCCGCTGTCAGGGAAACGGTCGGGCAGGTAGAGGTAACCAAACACGTTGAGCCGGTGGTTGACCGTCACCACCACCACATCGCCGCGCTGGGCCAGCTTCGCCCCGTCGTTCAGCGGATCGGCAACCGAGCCGGTCGAATAGGCGCCGCCGTGGATGTAGACCATCACTGGCTTGGGCTTGGCCGGCTGGGTATCAGGCGTCCAGACGTTAAGAAACAGGCAGTCTTCGCTCTGCGGCTGATAGCGCGTGCCTTGCTGGAGACAAGACGGACCGAGCACAGAAGTCGCAGCGAAATCGGGCTGGCCGAAAGGCAGCGGCTCTGGCGCTTGAAATCGGGCAGCGCGGCCGTAGCGGATGCCAAGCATCGCCTTGGCCTTGGTAGGTCCAGCAAACGCAAGCTGCGGACAGACTGCAAATGCGGCGGCGCCTGCAAAAAGCGCCCGACGACTCCAGCCCTCAGCGCCGGACATCGCCGCCGCTGGCCGAAAAACTCTCAAGAGTAGCGCGGTTCACCAGACACATGTCGCCGGGCACGGCGTGCTTGAGTGCGGTGAGCGCAAGGCCGGTTTCTGCCAGTGAACGTTCGTCCCCGCCTTCAAGCCAAGCGTGGAGCACTCCGGCGGCGAAGGCATCGCCCGTGCCGATCCGCCCAACGATTCCGGTCACGTCGATCTCTGCGGTCTGGTGCGATGCCACCCGGCTGTCGACTCGCGCCGCGATGCGGTGATGGTCCGAGGTGACCAGATGTCGCGCGGTCGAGGCAATCAACTGGAGCTTCGGGAAGGCAGCAAAGGCAGCCTCTGCCGCTTCGCGCCGCCGGTCCGCCCCGTCACCGGAAAAGGTCTGGCCGAGCATCAGCGAAATATCGCGGTGGTTGCCAATCAGGATTGTGGCTTCAGCTACCAGCTCGCGCAGGATCGCGCCGGGATTGCTGTCCCAGCTTGACCACAATGCGCCGCGATAATTGCCATCGAAGCAGATCGGGACTTTGGCCGCCAGCGCGGCGCCGCTGGCGGCTTTAGCCAGCGCCACACCTTTGGGGCCAAGCGCAGGAGTGATCCCGCCGGTGTGGAACAGCCGCGCCCCGGCGAGCGCGCCGGCAAAGTCGATCGCGGTGAGATCGGCCTCGGCAAAGGCGCTGCCAGCGCGGTCATAGGTGATGGCGGAGGGGCGGGGACCCGCGCCGTCCTCCATGAAGTAGATGCCCATACGCCCCGGCGCGCGGGCAAGGAACGCAGTATCGACGCCCGCGCTGCGCAGGGCCGCGACGGCGCGATCACCCAAGGCATTTTCGCTGACCAGCCCGGCAAACCGAACCGCGTGGCCCAGGTTAGCCAGGGCCACAGCAACATTGCCCTCGGCCCCGCCCGAATGCAGCTCCAGACTGTCCGCCTGGACCATCAGCTGCGAACCCGGAGGGGTCAGCCGCAGCAGGAGTTCGCCAAAGCAGGTGACCGTCATGCCTGATGCTTACCGCGCCAGCCAGCCGCCGTCGACAGCCAGGACCTGGCCGGTGACATAGTCTGACGCCTCGGAAGCGAGGAACACCGCAGCCCCGGCAATATCCTCTGGCCGTCCCCAGCGCCCGGTGGGGATCCGCTCAAGGATTTGGCGGTTGCGCGTTTCGTCAGCCTGCAATGCGGCAGTATTGTTGGTAGCGATATAGCCCGGGGCAATCGCGTTGACCTGCACGCCATTGGGCGCCAGCTCATTTGCCATGGCCTTGGTCACGCCGCCAACGCCCGATTTGGCAGCGGCATAGCTTGGCACGCGAATGCCACCTTGGAATGTCAGCAAGCTGGCGATGTTGACGATCTTGCCCGATCCGCGCTCAGCCATGTGCCGCGCGGCGGCCTGGCTCAGGAAAAACAGCGTCTTGAGGTTGGTATCCATCACCGCGTCCCAGTCCTCTTCCGAGAACTGGAGCAGGTCATCGCGGCGGATGATCCCGGCGTTGTTGACCAGCACGTCAAGCCGCCCAAGACCCGCGAGCGCCTCGTCGATCACGCGCTGGACCGGCTCGGTTGAGGACAGGTCAGCCTTGATGTTCACCGCCTTGCGCCCCGTTGCGGCGATCATCGCCAGCGTTTCGGTCGGCTCGCTGCGGCCGGCCAGCGCTACGTCGGCCCCGGCCTCCGCCAAGGCAATGGCAATGGCCTGGCCGATCCCGGTATTGGCCCCGGTGACCAGCGCGGCCTTGCCCGCAAGCGAGAACGAGATCGCCATCAGAGCGCCCGGAGGTAGTCGGCGATCGCCTGGTCCTGGCAGTTCGGATAGAACAGCTCGGCAAACTTTTCGCCGGCGATCGCGGCCTTGAGCAGATCCTGGTCGACCGTCTTGAGTACGGTCAGCATGTCGCGGCACGAAGCGGCCTTCATGTCCTTCAGCTTGCTGCGGTTGGCAGCCATGAAGTGAGCGCGTTCCTTAGGATAGCCGGCGCCGCCTTCATTCTCGAAGATCTTGCGATAGCAGTCCTGCAGGTTGAGCTCGGCGGCCCACCCGAAGCCCTTCGAATAGGGCATCGAGATCGCGTTGCCATCGTTGATCTGGCTGAATAGGAAGGCATCGGTCGGGTCAATCACCAGCCCGCAGAACACGCCCGGCATCGCATTTGCCGCCAGCATCGAACCCATGCCGGTGCCGCAGCCAGTCACAACAAAATCCGCCGCACCGGAATTGAGCAGGATGCCGCTAAGCAACCCGTTCATCACATAGGTCAGCGATGCGGCGTCTTCCGGCGTGTACATGCCATAGTTGAAGACCTGGTGGCCCAGCGGCTCGGCAACAGAGGTTAGCGCCTCGTGCACGATCGCGTTCTTCGCGGCCTGGCTGTTCTCGATGATCAAGGCGATCTTCATGGGTGCAATCTTTCCTGCTGGATGTCTATTTGACCTCTAGGTAACCGGTGTCATTACCCAGATCAAGCACTCATCTGCAGCGCGCGGCAATTCAGGGCTTGGGGGCGGAAACAGACGCTCTGGGAACAAATTCAGTCGGGAACAGCGACTGCTCCTTGCCTGCAGTTTCGGGATGGATCAGCTTCATTGCGGCAGAGCGGGCCATGGTCCGGATCGGCCAGCGCACCGTCGTCAATGGTGGCCAGATCGTTGCGGCAATGGCCGTATCGTCAAAGCCGACTACCGAGAGATCGCCGGGCACGACCAGCCCGCGTTCACGCGCAACATGGACCACGCCCGCGGCCATCACATCGTTGCTGGCAAAGATCGCGCTGGGCGGATGCGGCAGGTCGAGCAGCGAGACGCCGGCTTCCTTGCCGGATTCGAAGGTGTAATTGCCGCGCGCAGTCAGGCTGATGTCAGCGGGCAGACCGTGCGCGCTGACCGCCTCGCGCCAGCCTTCGCGGCGTTCATGGGCCGAGCGGAAGCCGTCCGGCCCTTCGACCAAGCCGATCCTCTTGTGTCCCTGCGCGATCAGGTATTCGACCGCATGGCGCACGGCCTGACGGTCGTTCGATTGGACGAGGTGCGCCGGATCGTCGAGCTCGGCCGAACCCATGCGGACATAGTTACACCCCAGTTCATCGAGCAGGGCGAAGAAGGCGTCATTCTCGGACAGCGGCGGCAGGACCATTACGCCATAGAAGCGCTGCTGCTCAATGAACTTGCGAACCTGATCGAACAGGCCTGGGTCGTGGCGATCAACCGGGTGGATCACCAGCGCGAATTCGCTCCCCCGGATCGCATCCAGCACGCCTTCCTGGAAGTTGAGGACCATCTGCGCGTTGGGGTTGTCATAGATCAGCCCCAGCGAGAAGTTACGTCGCAACGCCAGCTGGCGCGCCTGCGGGTTGGGCACATAGCCCAGCTCGGCGATAACCGCCTCGACCTTTTCGCGCGTTGCCTGGTTGAGCAGCGGCGAACGATTGATAACACGACTGACGGTCTTCTTCGACACGCCCGACAGACGCGCGACATCGTTGATCGTCGGCTTGCCCTTGCGGCCGGATGTGCCCGCCATGCCTTCCCCTTGCGCCTGCCGGCCAAGCGACCGGGCGTCATCCCCCCCTTGCCTTCCCGCGAGCACAAAGGCAATATTGACACCGGTTACCATATGCCAAGGACCCATCTTGCACAAGTTCCCGGCCGCACTGCAGATCCACCCCGCCGATAGTGTAGCGGTTGCCCTGCGCGCGATTGCCGCAGGCGAAGAGATCGCCGGTGTGCCGGCGACGTCCGACATCCCACAGGGCCACAAGCTGGCGCTGGTCGATCTGCCGGCAGGCACGGTGGTGATGAAGTATGGCCAACCAATCGGTCGGGCGAGCGCGGCAATCGCCGCGGGTGACCATGTGCACAGCCACAACCTGGTCACGGCACTCGCCGGGGAACTGACCTACCGCCCCGGTTCGGTGGCGGTCAGCGTTGTCGCAGCCACTGGCCTGCCAACCTGGCAAGGCTATCTGCGCGCAGACGGCAGTGCTGCCACGCGCAACGAAATCTGGATCCTGCCCAGCGTTGGCTGTGTCGGCATCACGGCAGAGGAAATTGCCCGCGCTGCGCGCGAACGGCACGCAGGGCGGGTCGACGGTGTCTACGCGTTCGCGCATCCGCATGGATGCTCGCAACTGGGGGATGACCTTGCCGGGACGCGGGACCTGCTCGCAGGCCTTGCAACCAACCCCAACGCCGCTGGCGTGCTGCTGCTGGGGTTGGGCTGCGAATCAAACCAGCTGGACGCGCTGCTGGAGGCCGTTCCGCCGGCCGCGCGCGGCAAGGTTCGACTGCTTTCCAGCCAGAGTGCGGGCGACGAACTGGCAGCAGCGGCAGCGCTGATCGATGACCTGGTCGAGCAGGCGGCGCTGGCCCAGCGGGTCGAACTGCCATTCTCGGCCCTGACCATCGGCCTCAAATGCGGCGGGTCGGACGGGTTCTCAGGCCTGACCGCCAATCCGCTTCTTGGCCGCCTGGCGGAGAGCCTCTGTGCTGCTGGCGGGCGGGCGATCCTGACTGAGATTCCGGAAATCTTCGGCACCGAACAGGCCCTGCTCGACCGGGCGATCGACGCACCGGTGTTCGATGCCGCCGCCGGCCTCGTGAACCGGTTCAAGCGCTATTACCTCGATCAGGGGCTGCCGGTGTCGGAAAACCCCTCGCCGGGCAATCTGGCAGGCGGAATCACAACGCTTGAGGAGAAGTCGCTCGGCGCGGTGCAAAAAGGTGGCAATGCTCCGCTGGTCGACGTGATCGGCTATGGCGAGCAGGTGCACCGGGCCGGGCTGACCCTGCTGGAAGCGCCGGGTAACGATGCCGTATCGTCATCAGCACTGGCGGCTGCGGGCGCAACGCTGGTGCTGTTCACCACCGGGCGCGGCACCCCACTGGGCTTCCCGGTGCCAACTGTGAAAGTGGCCTCGAACCAGACATTGGCCGAGGCTAAGCGGCACTGGATCGATTTCGACGCCTCGCTCGCCCTGCGCGAAGGCCTGGCGGCGGCAGACCAGGCTTTCGCCGCCCGCCTCGCTGCGATCGCCAGCGGCGAGCCGACTGCCGCAGAGCGCGCCGGACAACGGGCGATCGCAATCTGGAAACGCGGCGTAACGCTGTGATCTGACCGGCGTGCAGACACGCAGACTTGCCAATGACACCGGTTTCCTTTAGCCACCGCGACAAGCACCGGAGCAAGCCGGGCATGATGATCGAGACGAGAGGTAGAGTTTGACCGAGCAGGCCCAATCCGTTGCCACGGCATTTGTTTCCGCCCGCCGCGCGGCGCGGGCGCTTGCCGAATATCCGGGCGTCGCACCGCAAGATCTTGCCTCTGCCTACCGCATCCAGGACGCCGCGATCCGGCTTGATGGCCGCGCCGTCGCCGGGTGGAAGGTGGGCCGGATTTTCCCACCGCTCGACAGCCAGTTGGGTGCTAACCGCCTGTCTGGTCCGGTCTTTGCGGACGAGGTTGCCGCTGCTGCCAATGGCGCAGTGCCGGCCATGCCGGTTTTCGCCGGGGGCTTTGCGGCTGGCGAGGCCGAACTGCTGCTGCACGTCGCGCCCGGCTGGAACGGCGAAGTGCCGAGCGATGACGCCGGCACCCGCGCCATTCTTGACGAAGTGCGCCTGGGGATCGAAGTCGCCAGTTCGCCCTATCCGCGGATCAATGCGGATGGCCCGTTGGTCACCGTTTCCGATTTTGGCAACAACCACGGTGTGGTGATGGGGCCGGTGCTGGACGGTTGGCGCGAGCTGGATCTTTGCGCAATTGTCGTGCGCACCGAAGTCGCAGGCGAGACCGTGGGCGAGGCAACCGCAGCGACCATGCTGGATGGCCCCTATGGCGCGGTTCGCTTCCTGCTTGGCAATCTCAGCGCGCGCGGGTTCGACCTGTCGCAAGGGCTGTGGGTTTCCACCGGTGCGATCACTGGGGTCCACCCGGTAGAGCCTGGTCAGAAGGTGACCGCGGTGTTTGGCGAGCATGGCTCGCTGTCCTGCATGATCAGCCTGGCGCAACCGCGCTAGGGCAAAGACAAGCGCGGACCGGACCAACCCCGGCCGCAGAGTGGAGAGGCCGATGATCCAAAGCACCCCTGCCGCAGCCGCGGGCATTGCCAAGCCGGATGGCCGCCGCCGCTGGCTGATCATCGCGTTGCTCTTCGTCGCCACGACGGTCAACTATGTCGATCGCACCATGCTTGGCCTGCTGGCCCCTTCACTGGGCAAGGAGATGGGCTGGAGCGAGAACGATTACGGCACAATCGTTACCGCCTTCCAGGCCGCCTATGCCATGGGATTCCTGGTCATGGGCTGGCTGATTGACCGGTTCGGGCCAAAGATCGGCTATGCCATCGCCATCACCGTTTGGACGATCGGCCATGTTGCCCATGGCTTCGCCTCGACCGTCGCCGGATTTATGGCTGCACGCGTGGTGCTGGGTGTGGGCGAGGCCGGACACTTCCCGGCCGTTGCCCGCAGCAGCAGCGAATGGTTCCCGCAAAAGGAACGTGCACTGGCGATCGGCTGGGTCAATTCTGGCACTACCATCGGCGTAATTCTTACCGCACCCGTGTTGGCCTTGTTCATGAACCATCTGGGCCTGGGCTGGCGCGAGACCTTCATCTGGTCGGGCCTGTTCGGCGTGGCGCTTCTGGCACTTTGGTGGAAGCTCTATTCCAACCCGCGCGAAAGCGGCTTGGTGAGCGAAGCCGAGTTAGCCTGGATCGAGCATGATCCGCCGGAAAAAGTAGACCAGGTTCCATGGCGCCGCCTGATCACCATGCGCGAAGCCTGGGCCTTTGCCGTGGCCAAGTTCCTGACCGACCCCGTCTGGTTCCTGATGCTGTTCTGGCTGCCGAAGTATTTCAGCACGACTTACAACGTCGATCTCAAGGTTGTGCTGCTGCCGATGATCATCATGTATCTGCTTTCCGATGTCGGGTCGGTCGCGGGTGGCTGGATTTCGTCCAAGCTGATCCAGCGCGGGCGCACGCCCAACTTCGCCCGCAAAGCAACCCTGCTGTTTTCGGGCTGCATGGTCCTGCCCCTGCTGTTTGTCTCCGGGCTTTCAAACATGTGGCTGGCGGTCCTGCTGATCGGGATCGCGCTCGCGGGTCACCAATCGTTCAGTTCCAACCTGCTGTCGCTGCCGCCTGACATGTTCCCCAAGCGAGCGGTCGGATCCGCCATTGGCCTGGGCGGGTTTGCCGGCGGGATCGGAGGGATGATCATGGCCAAGTCTACCGGCCTGGTGCTGGAAGCCACCAATGGCAACTATACGCTGATCTTCATCGCTTGCACGATCACCTACTTCATTGCCGTGGCTGCGATCCATCTGCTTTCGCCGGGGCTGAAGCGGGTGGAACTTTGATCCCGCCAAAGGCGAAAAGGCTTTCGGCGGCCGGCGCGTCAGACGAAGCCCAGATTGGTCCCCAAAGCCGAACCCGCAAAGTTGCGCAGGTTCGGGAACACGGTCGGCAAGTCGCCCGCTGAAACCCCAAACCAGCTGGCCAGGGTCGCGCCGTACTGATCAACTGACATGGTTGGGATCAATCGGCCCTGCCCGATATCGTCCGGGCCATTGTTCGCCAGGGTTGGGTTGACGCCATAATAGCGCCCGCCGTTGACCGCACCGCCCACCACAAAGTGCATTGATCCCCAACCGTGGTCCGTCCCATCATTGTTGGCGGTGAGCGCACGGCCAAAGTCCGACGCGGTGAAAGTGGTGACCTTGTTAGCGACGCCGAGTTCCACGGTGGTATCATAGAAGGCGCGAATGGCGTTCGATGCATTCTGCATCAGCACAGGATGGAGCGCACCAAGCCCATCATGCATATCAAACCGACCTGTCGAGACAAAAAAGACCTGGCGCTTGACGCCGAGTTCCTGGCTGACCGAAATCAGCTTGGCGACAAGCTGCAATTGCGCTCCGAGGGAGCTGGATGCATCTACCGCAGCCGGAAATGGCGTTCTCGTTGTTGGTGCGATCGCCAAAGCGTTGGCAACAAGGGATTGCAACTCAAGCGCGCGCTTGCCGATATCGCTGATGGCGACCTGAAAATCATGCTTCCCACCAGGATTTGCAATCAGTTGCCGCAGCATGGTAGCGGCAGCGGTTGATCCATTCAGATTGGTGCGCGAGTTGAGCGCAATCGGGCCCGTTGTTGATACCGCATATTGCACCGCCGCCCGGCCGGTCAAGAAAACCGCATTGCCCGACGGGTTAATGCAGGTCAGCGAGGCATTACCATTCCCCGATTGCAGGAAGTCGCCGATCCGGCCTCCCCAGCCAGTCGCCGCGCCTTCAGGTGATGAAGCCTGCCAGTAACTTTGCTGGTCATTGTGGCTCAGTAGCTTGGGCGGTAGCAAGACCGAACGGGCTTGGTACTGCGCCTTCGTGGTTGGCTGCACCAGAGTGCCGACATTGAGCATCACCGCCATCCGCCCGGAATTGAAAATCGGCATCAGCGAGGCGAGGCCCGGGGCCAACGCATACTGCGCCCCGCCAGGAAGCGGCGTGGTAGGATTGAGCAGTGTCGGTTGCAGGGCGGCCTGCGTCAGGGCAAAGCCCGGGCGCTGGGAGGTGTAAAACGCGTGCCGTGCGTTGTCGTAAGGCGGCAAGGTGTTGGCATAGTCATTGCCGCCATAGAAGAAGACACAAACTAGCGCCTTGTAATCGCTGGCCGTGGCGGCTGCCGCTTCCCCCGATGCCGCAAGGTTCAGGACAAAGGATGATGCCTGACCGGCAATCGACAGGGCTGAAGCGCGCTTCAGGAAGGCGCGGCGTGATTGGTCCATGCTCATGTCCGTGGGCCTTCTTGCTAGCGCTGCACAAGATATTCGGGCGAAGCCATGACCAGTACGATCGCGGCCTGAATGCGGTTGGTAATGCCGGTGCTAGTCGCGACGGAGATAGTATCCAGGGCGATCTTCATCTGGCCAATTGTCGTGGCGCCGATCTGGCCGGCCGCCAGAATCAGGTTAAGTTCGTTCAAGAGTGCGGAACTGTCGGTCGCTAGCGGAGTAAGCTCATCATAATTCGGCTTTGCCTCTCCGGCGCCATTGATGATCAGCGTCTGTATGTAGTTGATATATGCGATTACAGACGGCTCATTGGCAATCTGAAATTCTGGCGCAACCATGCCTTTGCTGGCGATGGCCGTGCCCGGCGGGGTGTATCCGGGCCGGAACCAGTTGAAGACGCTTGGCGCCCGGCCCGGGCTTTCGGCCAAGCGCGTGGAAGAAGATGCGTTGTTACCAAACGGCCAGGCATTGGTCGGTGAGGTAACTCCGAACGCTCTTGCCCATTGCACCATCCGCACCACAGGCTCGCGCAGTTTTCCGAAACTCGCGCTATCAACCTGGCTATCGTCGCGGGCCTCAACGTCCGTGAGGATAGCTTGGATCACGGCCTTCATATCTCCGCGCACGCCGCTGCCATTGTTGACGAACACGTTTGCGACCCGGTTGACATAGGCTGGCGAGGGATTGCTGGTCACCATGCGCTGGATCAGCTGCTTTGATACGAACGGCGGCAAACTGGCGTTGGCGAACAATCCATCCAGCGCCATGCGGCGCGCTGTCGCTCCGTCATGCCCCGACGGGATCGAAATGCCGAGAAAGTTGATTGCCCCGGTTTCATGCTGTGCAGGATTGATCACCAACGGCAGTCGAAAGCGTGCTGGGGTTGAATTATCGCCACTTGCCAGAGCATAGCCGGTCCACACGCGGGCGTGCTGGCTGACCTCCTCCTGGGTGTAGGTTGGCACGGGATTCCCGCCTGATGTAACCGGGGTACCGTCCATATTGAGTTGATTCAGCCCGATTGTGAAAAGCTGCATCAATTCGCGCGCATAGTTCTCATCCGGGATCGAACCGGTGGCTGGGTTGGCCTTTTGGTTGCCCAGAAAGGTCAGGTAATAGCCCATGGCCGCACTGGTGGAGACTCCCTCCATGATGTCGCGGTAATTACCGAAAGCATTGTCCCACAGGACGTCCAGGTAAGCCGCCATGATGAAAGACTCCCACGGGGCACCGAACCCGTCGATCGAGGTCACCCACATGTTGAGGAGCGAAAGGCCGACCCGCTGGCGCAGGACATCCCCGCCACTGATCAACTGCGACCAGACCATCGGATCGAAGCCAGCGTTGGTATTCACGTTGGCTGCGGCATCATATCCGCCGGCAATTAGGAAATCCCAAAACTTCTGCCGGCGTGGTGTGGCAAACTGGGTGTTGAGCCAGACCGAAATCGATGACCCGGTCAGCGCGGTAATGTCGGCCTTGCCATAACCGATGGCAGCCTGGGATAAGAACCGCGAGGCTTGAGACAGCGATAAGGGAACGGGTGTTGGGGTCGGGCTTGGCGTAGGGATTGGTGCCCCACCGCCGCCAGTGCCGCTTCCGCCAGAACCGCAAGCGGCAAGCGACAGGGCCGCCGCAACGCCCAGCCCTGCCTGCAATCCCGAAGGTCCAACCTGATTGTTGGCGGATAGCCCTTGGTCACCCGGTAGCCTCCGTTCAACCAAGGAATTGGCGACCACATTGGCCGAATTAAGAGCGTCGGTCATTGCCCCTCCACCGACAAGATGTGCCGCGCTGCAGCCTTTCGACTACACACGATCATTGTCGCTTGCTCTTCGGTTTTCGCCGAAGGAGCCCTGACCCGGCTTCGAAGCTATGAGACAACTTGCCGCAATGGAATAAGTCGTTCCGCGGTTTTCCGCAGCTGCAATCGCGCAATCAGGTTCGCGTCAGCATGACCTGCGCGATCCTGCGGCGGCCCTCGTGTCGCTCAAGCTGAACAATCGCGTCGATGGTATTGGACACATAATCGACAATATCACTGCGGGTCAGCCGTGTTCCCGCCTGGAGCGCGATCAACGCCAATTGCTCAATCGCTCCAGCCGGGCTGTCGGCATGGATCGTGGTCAGTGACCCAGGATGGCCAGTGTTGATCGCGCGCAGGAATGTCAGGGCTTCGCTGCCACGGACCTCGCCCAGGATTATCCGGTCCGGGCGCATCCGCAGCGCAGCCTGCAGCAGGTCATTAGCCGTAACACGGGCCTCGCCAAGCGCGCCCTTTACGGCCAGCAGGGCGACCGAATTGGCTGCGGGAATGACGACTTCCGCCGTATCCTCGATTAGCAGCAGCCGATCGTGTGCGGGGATTTCCTTGATCAGCGCATTGAGGAAAGTGGTCTTGCCAGTCGAGGTGCCGCCAGAGATCAGAATATTGCAACGCGCCCTGACCAGATCACCCAGATAGCGCGCAAGGTCGGCCGGTCCCTCACCGGGCGGTCCGGCAATTGCCCGCAGTTGCGGCCGGCCGCGGGCAAAGTCCGCCGCATCAAACGCTCCGTCACCAAGGTAATCGGCCAGGGTCAGGTCCGGAACAACGTGCTTGCGGATGGCTATTGCGAACCCGGCCCTGGTGGCGGGCGGCGCCACAATCTGGACCCGCGCGCCACCGGGTAGCGTCGCGGCCAGCAACGGATATTCGCGATTGATCCCCTGGTGGGCCAATCCGGCAATCTGCCGGGCAAGCCGCCAGAGGTTGTCCTCGTCCAGCTCAGGCAGCGCGTGCTGCTCGACCACCCCACCAATCGTCTCAACCCACAGTTCGCCCGGCCGGTTGATGAAAAGGTCAGTCACTTCCGTGCGCGCCAGATAGGTCTGCAACGGCGCGAGATAGGTATCAAGGAAGCGCAAGGGGGCTTCAGCCGTCATCGGACCGGTGGTGTCCCGCTGAAGTCAAGATCACGCGCCACCAGCACCGCAACCTGCGCCCCTTCTCGAACTTTGACGGTGGGCGAGCGCGGGTTGCTGGGCGCAATCGATCGGCTGACTTCGGCGGCGGTCGCCGGCAGTCCAACATAGACTCCGGCGCTGTCACGCGGCAGCGAGGCCAGGTTGACGCCAACCGTCAGGGCCGATTGCAAAACGGCATTGCCGAACCGCTCAAGGAAATGGGTGTTGACCCGCCCCGGCACCCCTGCCCCGCCCATCGCATCGGTAACGGGCGAACCGATGCGGATAGCCACTCCGTCAGGGCGGATGAGCCGGTTCCAGGTGACCAGCACGCGGCGAAGCCCGGCCCCGGTTTCAGCCTTGAACTCTCCAATCAGGCGGCTGCCGCGCGGGATCAGCACCTTGGTCCCGTCAAAACTGCGCACGTCTTGCGATGTAATCGCCCGGGCCAGGCCGGGTCGGTCGGAATCGAGCGGCGTTTCAAGCGTGGCAGCAATGATCGCCCCCTGCGGGATGATCGAGCCGCGATTGCGGATGATCGTCGCGCGGACCGCATCGTCCCCCGTCTCTGCTGCCGCCGGGTTGGAACCGTTGACCGGTGCGCCGCTGCCCGCAGTCAGATCGGCCACCAGGGCCGGCTCATTACCGCGCGGACGCCGGAACATGACCGTTACAGCAGGATCCGCACCTTTGCCCACCGAGACATTCGCCGGGCCGAGGCGCGGCATCATTGGCTGCGCTGTCGTTGCCAGAGCCGCCGGCATGGCCCGGCCGGGATCGGGAACGACCGGCGGCGCCGGGGGCGGTTCGGGCGGCGGAATGATCAGATCGGGCACCGGCGCGGGCGGGCCGCTCGTCTGATTGCCTGCCCTCGCCCCATCGATATCGCCCATCATCGCGCGGCGATTGGAATCGAGGTAAAGAAACAGCCCCAACCCCAGCAGCAACGCCAGTCCGATAATCAGCGGCAGCGGAACAGCTTCCTGCGGCAGTTCGATTTGCGGGGTCAGGTCGTTAGGCTCTTCAGTCATCGCTGGCCTTGCTCACCCGAAGGGCTGTAGCCCGCGCCTTGCCCCGAATGAAGACCAGTCGGGTGGGCAAACCTTCGATCACGAAAACACCGTCGCGCATCAAGCCGTTGACCAGTGCCAATTGCCCCTGCTGGTCCTCCTGGTAAACAGCGGGCAGGGCAGCATCTTCAGCCCAGCGTAGCGACGTGAACTGGCCGTCATCGGAAATGCTTTCGGGCCACAAGGGGCGGTCACCTTTCAGCTCGTAGCGTGCGGGCTTTTCGGTGGCCGCCTGTTCGGCTTCCTGGCGGATCGCCGGATAAACAAAGTTCAGGACAAACGGCTGAATCTGCGCGGCGGCACTGCTTTCGTAAAGCGCGAAAGCATAGCTGCGCTGGTCGGTGATCACGGTCAGGTTAGTCGGCTGCGCACCACCTGCTGGCTTGACCACCAAGGCATCGGCACGGCGGCTGACCTGCGCCTGCCATCCACCCGGATCTCCCAGCGTCACCAGCTCGATCCGCTCATCCGGCGAAAAGCGGATCGTCACCGCAAAGCCCTCGGCTAGGCGCAGGGCGACAACCTCGTCCGGGTCGTAGGCAACCGACTGGATCCGCGGATCGGTGAGGCCCGGGGTCGGCACGACCTCTGCCGCGAGCGGGGCGGCAAGCAGGCCAAGGGCAGCCAACAAGGGCAAGAGCCGGATCAATTTGCGCCCGCCCGGCGAAGCGGGGGGACGACAGAGCCAATCAAGGCCGGGGTCGTTGCAGGTCCGGACACCGGCAAGGCCTGCGGTGCCAGTTCCTGGTCCCTGCGATATTCGATCACCTGAAAGCCCAACGGATTAGCCAGCCGATCGTCCAGCGAAAGCGGCTCGCCGCTGTAACGGAACCGGATCTGCGCGACATAGCGCCCGGTTGCTGCTGCGGCCTGGCCCGGATCACGGCGTTCGGCCGAGAACCGGACCTGCACGCTATCGGCGCCCGATGGCATGACGCTTTCGATCTTGGTGTTGATCAGGGTCGAACGGGGATAGACGTTAAGCGGGCTGAGGGCGTTCGACATCGGCATCAGCGCCAGATAGTCACGCCGCGCTTCCCCGCCTGACCACAGCGCAACCTTCTTGTATTGCTGGGCCAGGCTGTTGATGTCGAAGCTCTCGCGCGCGATGACATACTGCGCCAGCATCGAATGGGTCAGCGCGGTATTGGGCTTGACAGAAGCAGGTTGGGTGCCTTCCAGAACCTGGACGAAGCCGGTCGTTCGATCGACCATCACGGTATAGGGCACCACGGTCTTGATCGGCGCCAGTGCGATCAGCGCCAAGGCTTCAAGCGCGGCGATCCCAGTGGCGATCGACGCCACGATCCAGGCATTGCGGCGGGATCTTGCGGCCTCAGCAGCGCGATCGGCTCCCCAGCTTCGCGCTTCGGCGAAATAGGCCTCGCGATCGTCGGCCGGCTCGATCTGGTGGTTGGTATTGGTCATGTCAGCTCATCCCGCCGCCGCGCTCCAACCGATTGGCGAAGCATCCTGCGCCGGCCGGTCTGGCCCAGCGGCAGGGCGGCAAATTGCAATTCCTGTTCGGGCGCCATGCTGGCCGGGCGTGGCAGCGCCAGCCGGCGCGGCGGCGCGGTGATAGTCCCGAGCCGCTCCTCACGCAGGCCAATAGAAGCGGCGGCCGCAGCGATCTGCCGGGAGCGGCTCAGCGCCGGTTCATCCCAGCTGCGACGGTAGCCCATTGGCGATTGTGTTTCCCGGACCGCCGCCGACAGGAGACTTGTCAGCCCGCCCCGCGGCCAGACCAGGCCCAGGCCAATGCACGCCCCGGCGGCAAGGACGGCCAGAACGGCCAGACTGAAAACCAAGGTCGTGCCATAAATCTGTTGAGGCAGGGCGGCAACCGGCTGCGCCGCCTTGAGTAGGCCTTGCAGCGCCAGCACTTGCGGCTCGATGATCGCCAGCTGCAAGGCCAGCACCGCCGGAACCGCAATTGCCGCAATCAGGGTACCGACCAGCGCACGCAGCCAGCCCATGAAGAGTCCGCGCGAGCCTTCGAACAAAAGGCAGGCGATCAACAGCGGGCCTATCGCCAAAAGAAAACCGATCACGATTCTGACACCAACCAGACCGGCCAGAGCCGAAACCACCAGCGCCCCCATCGCGGCATTGGCGCTGACGGCGGCCGCTTCGGACAGCACAGTTTGCGTCGGACGAGCCGGAGCTGCCCCGGTGGGGCTGGCCAACAAGGAAGCACTTTCATTCACAAGCTGGCCCAGCGCGGCGTTGACCCCATCGACCCGTGCGGCCAGCATTTCCGAGCCGCCACCATTCAAGCCAGAAACGCTCAGGAAGCTGGCCGCTACGGCCTCCGGGGTCTTGGTCGCGACATCGTAAACCAGCACCCGCCAGGCCGGCCATTGAGTTGCCAGCGCCAGCACCACGCCGATCTTGAGGGCGGCAGACATGCCATCGCGCACCGTCAATTCGCCGCCCAGCAGCAGGCGATAGCCGATCAGCGCAACATAGATCGTGAGCAGGCCGGTCAGCGCCGCGCCAAATGGCGATCCGGGGCCCAGCGCACGAAAGGCCTCTTCGCCCAGTCCCATTGTCCGGCAATCGACCCACGCCAGAATACTGCCGACATAGCGGCCGAGCGGATCGAACGGGGCACAGGCGGCGATCATGCGACCTTGACCAATTCAGGCAGCCAGGCGGCGGGATCATCACCGGTCCTGGCTCGGATTTCATCGAACAGCCTGACGGTCTTCTCGCGTCCCGAAAGAATGGTCAGAACCTCTGCCGCCCCGGACAGGTCCAGCCGCACAACCACGCTTTCGTTGCCATGCTTGACTAGGAAGCAATGCGCTGTGTCGGGCAGACTGCGGATCAGCTCGTACTCATGGTCGGTCAGGCCAAAGCCGGTCACGTAGTCAGCACGAGCGGCCTTGGGATTGGCGGTGAAGATCTGGGTCGCGGCTTGCTCCACGATCGCGGAGCTGATCTGGCTGTTCAGCGCATCGGCCGCGTTCTGGGTCACAAAGCCAACAATGCCGTTGCGCTTGCGGACGGTCTTTTCCCAGTCGCGTATGCGCGCCACGAAAACCTCGTCATCAAGAGCCTTCCAGCCTTCATCGACAACGATGATCGCAGGCGAGCCGTCCAGCCCCTGATCAACCCGGTGGAACATGTACATCATCGCCGGGGTCCGCAGCACCGGATCGTCAAGCAGCCGGGTCATGTCGAAGCCAATGGTGTCGCGCGACAGGTCCACTTGGTCCTCGGCATTGTCAAACAGCCAGGCATGCTCACCTTTGCCCCACCAGGGGCGCATGCGGGCATAAAGGTCCTTGGGGTGCGGGCGATCGTTCCCGCGCAGCAATTCGACAAAGCTCGCAAGCCGCCGGTAAGCAGGCGGCGAAGCCATCGATGCGTCGACCGCTTCCTTGATTTGCGCCAGATCCTCGATGGTCACGGTCGTTCCGTCGCTGCCGACCAGCTGGGCAATCCATTCGATCAGGAACCGCCTGTTTTCGGGCGAATCGACCAGAAGCAGTGGGTTCATCCGGCTGGGGACCCCGGGGCGCAGGATGTCATAAACCCCACCGATCGCACGAATGAACAGTTCGGCCCCACGATCCTTGTCAAAGAAGACGATCCGCGGCGCAAACCGGCGCGCCTGGGCCAACAGGAAATTGACGATCACCGTCTTGCCCGAACCCGATGGACCAATCGCCGTGAAGTTGCCCAGATCGCCTTGGTGGAAGTTGAAATGGTACGGCCCCGCGGCGGTGGTCTCAAACGTAGCGACTGCCTCGCCCCAATGATTGCCAAAGGGTTTGCCTGCCGGGAAATTGTGCCAGCTGGCTAGGCTGGCGAAATTCGCCGAACCGATCAGTACCCGCCTCACGATGAAGCCGAAGTTGCCAGGGAACTGGGCCCAGAATGCTGCTTCCAGGCCAATATCCTCGCGCACGGTCACCATGCCGAGGTCGGTCAGGGCAGATTGCACTTCGGCCACGCCGCCATCAACAGCCGCCTGGTTTTCTCCCCGGACCATGACCGTCAGATGATGCTCGCCATAGGCGGCGCGGCCGGCGGCAACCTCATCCTTGGCCTGGGCCAATTCCGAACGCAGGCTCAACGCCTCATCATCGGACGCCCTCATCCGGCGCAGCGCAAGGTTCATCCGGCCCAGGCTTGCCTGCCGGTCAACGAACGCAAAGCTTTGGGTGATGACCATTTCGGCCGGGATCCGCAGCAGCTCATCGAGCATGCCCGGGGCGGTTTGGCCCGGATAATCCTTGGCAGAGACGATCGCTGCAAGGCTGCGCACGGCTTGCGCCGTCGGTGCCAGTTCCAGCGTATCGGCGCCAAAGCTTACACGGCGGCGGGGCAGTACTTCGCCAGCATCGCCATAGGGCAGTCGGACCGGGGCCAGGTCGGCATTGTAAAGCAGCGCCAGCATCTCAAGCGGCTCGGAACAGGGGCCATGCGGCGTATCGTAGACGCTGAGCATCGCCGGCCGATAGGTGGCCAGCGCTGCCAGCAATTGCTCACCTGCGGCTTCCAGCGCACGGGCCTCGCCCAGCATCCAGGCCTCGGCTTCGGCGCTGTTGCGGCCCTTGCCGAGCCAGCGGGCAATCCGGCTGCCAACGCCGGCACTGCCCTGCATCGGCCGACGGATCAGCGTGAGGAACAGTTCGTTGGTGTAAAGCGATTTTGACGCGAGCCGCTGCTGCCACATCGCATCGAGATCGCGGCTGAAAGCATCAGGGAACGTCCCACTGGGCTCAACCTGAACCCGGCGGCGGACGATGTGATGGTAGATCGCATACCGCGAAGACCCGATGGCCCGCAGCATCGCATCGCGCAGGCTTTTGCGATAATTGATCTCATCCGTTTCGGCTGTCTCGAACAAGAGGCCCTGCATGCGGATCGCCAGCATGAGCGTGCCGTCGCGTAGCCGCACCACCCGATCGTTGACATGATGGGCATAGGGCAGCCGCGACCCAGCGCTCTGCTCGTGCGCGAAATCGGGTCGGGCTGGGTTCAAGCGCGATAGGAATTGCATCGCCAGAACCGGTAATTGGGGATCCGCGGACAGCGAGCCAGGCGGATTAGCCAGACATCGAAAATGCGCGGTTCGCGCAGGCAGGCCAGCCAGCCGGCAAAATGCACGGCCACGGCCAGAAGAATAACCCAGGCAGACTTGAAGATCAGGAAAAACTCGGTCGAAACCACTCCGTTGATCACGCAGTAGCTATAGGTCACGCCCGCAAACATCTGCGGCCGGGTAAGCCCCACGAACAGTGGATCCCGTGTCAGGCCAGGGTCCACGCCAACAGTGCCTTCAGAACCCGCCAGCGGCGGACTGGATACCGGCAACGATGCTGGCGGCGCCAAACAGAATGAAGCAGCCAAGGATCACCGTTGCGCCATAGCGCCAGTTCATCCGACCGGTGAGCATCATCAGCCCAACCACCGCGACAGCAATCACCGCAACGACCGTCGCGACCGTGCCCAGCAGGGTGCCCTGAATCCAGTTGATCGCGCCAATGATTGGACCCGATCCAGCGGGATCGGCATAGCCCGCCTGCGCCAGAATCGGCGATGCAGAAAATGCAGCAAAAGCCACCAAAACCCGAGCTGCCAGAATACTCTTCATTGCGCGCCCCTATCAAGCATCAATGGTCTATGTAGGGCAAAAACTACGCGCAATACAAATCTTGTAGCTAAGTCATTCGCGTGCATCAAAATAAGTATTTATTTCTATATTTTGTGGCGCGATTTTTGGCAGGGTTACACTGAATTCATTGTAGAAATTGGCCTCCAGACCAAGCGGCATCCAGTTCTGCTGCAGACCCAGTGCCAAAAACGTAGCGATCTGGTCGCACCAGCACGGCATCCGATGCGTAACTATCCAGCCAATCCCCTAGCTGGCGGGCAAATGGCTGAAGCGACTGGGTGCTGAGATCATGGCGCGCAATCAGCCAATGGCCCGGGCCCAACACGTCATCGAGCCGGGTACCATCATCCGCCAAAGGTTGCGGGAAGTAGCTGCCGGCAGCCGGTGACCCATAACGAATGTGCCCGGCCGATATTGGCGGGTAGGATGGCGGGCCATTCGGCAGCTTACCCAGAGCGCGCCCAAGTTTGAACTTTAGGTCACGCAGCCAGGCCCCAAGCCGGCTGGTGATGCAAACGGTCTTGCCCATCATGATCGCCATGGCGATGGTGGCCCGCAAATTGGGCTCGCGCTCTGGCTGATAGGTGTCGAGCAAGCCATCATCCGCAGCGCTGTTCACCGCCGCCGCCAGCTTCCAGGAGAGGTTTGCCGCATCGCGCAGGCCTGAGCACATGCCCTGCCCGGCAAATGGCGGTGTCTGGTGCGCGGCATCGCCTGCCAGCAGCACGCGGCCCTTGCGCCACTGCGCGGCAATACGGGCTCGGAACGTATAGACCGCCTTGCGCTCCAGCCGCACGGCGCCTTTTACATTCCAGGGCTCGAGCAATTTTTCGATAAAGGCATCTTCGCTGACCTGTTCGGCAGTCTCACCCGGTTTGATCATGAATTCCCAGCGATGCCGACCCTCGCCCATCAGCACGCAAGTGGTCGGGCGCTCCGGATTGCAAATCTGGAGGTTCGCCGTCGGCAACTTTGAATAATCATCAACCAGTACGTCGACGACCAGCCATGGCTCTTCGAAATTGAGGTCGTCAAAGTCGATGCCGGAGGCCTTGCGGACCGGACTGCGTGCGCCATCCGCACCGACCAGATAGCGGGCGCG
Organism: Novosphingobium sp. APW14; assembly: GCF_032337075.1. Classification (NCBI taxonomy): domain Bacteria; kingdom Pseudomonadati; phylum Pseudomonadota; class Alphaproteobacteria; order Sphingomonadales; family Sphingomonadaceae; genus Novosphingobium; species Novosphingobium sp. APW14. The sequence goes on along the minus strand of NZ_JAVYAB010000007.1, from coordinate 126,544 downwards.
GATCGTCCGCTCGCCAGCCGGTGTCGTGAGCGATGCCGTTACACCCTCACCATCATCAGTGTAGGCGTCCAGTTCCCAGCAATGGTAAAGTTGTGCACTCGGCAAGGCGGACAGCGCCTTGTGCAGTTCAGCCTCGACGCTGGGCTGGTGGATCATGTTCGCAGCGGGCCAGCCGCCCGGGCCAAGCTTGTCGGCACCTTCGAACCGCAGCAACACCTCGCCCTTGGCGTTAAGGAAGTCATAGCGGCTGGCGCGGCGGGCCGTCTGCATCACCGCTTCGGCGACACCGGCTGCCTGCAGGATCCGCATCCCTTCATGATCAATATGTGCGGCGCGTGGCAGCGGATAGATCGCCGCTTCCTTTTCCGCGACGATGACGGATACGCCGCGGCGGGCGAGCAGGATCGCCAGCGTGACGCCGGTCGGCCCGCCGCCGGCGATCAGGACATCGCAATCGAACCCCGCCCCCGCCATGGCCCTACCCCTCTGCCACCATCGTGCCTTCGATATGGCCCAGACCGTCGACCTCGCAGCGCACCACGTCACCGGCCTGCAGGAACTGCCGCGGGTCCATCGCCGCGCCGACACCTCCGGGCGTGCCGGTGAACAGGCAGTCACCGGGCTCCAGCGTCATCCCGATCGAGAGGTGCTCAACCTGCTGCCAGATGTTGAAGACCAGGTGGCGGGTGTTTGAATCCTGCCGCTTCTCACCATTGACGAAGCAGCGCAGGCCAAGCTGGTGCGGATCGCCCGCTTCGTCTGCCGTCACGATCCACGGGCCCATCGGCGCGTGGGTGTCAAAGCTCTTGCCCAGCGACCATTGCGGGCCGGCATGCTGCCACATCCGCTCAGTCACATCGTTGCCCACGCAATAGCCAAAGATCGCGGCTGGGGCATCGGCTGCGCCGATATGCTTGCCGCCCTTGCCGACCACGGCGACCAGTTCGACCTCATAGTCGGCCGTCATGGTGCCCTTGGCGATCTCGATCGGATCGAAAGGGCCGTTGACCGAGGTCTGGGCCTTGGTGAACCAAACCTGCCGTTCAGGTGTGGCCATGTTCGATTCGGCGATATGATCGGCGTAGTTGAGGCCAATCGCGAAGATTTTGCCGGGGCGCTGGATCGGTGCCTCCAGCCGGACAGAAGCCAGCGGCACACCGGCGGCGGCTGCGGCCTTGGCTTCGAGTTGCGGCTTCTGGACGTCCCAATCGCGGATCAGGTCAATCATTGTGCCGGGCACGCCGCTGTCGATCACGGTGTCTCCCACCACGATCCCGGTGCGGGTCTTGCCATCGGCGGTATAGGTGCAGAGCTTCATGCGACAGTTTCCTTGGGCTTTGAACGGAACAGGCCCAGCACACGCAGGCGCAAGGCCATGAAGAACGAGACGAGGCCGGGCGGCGGTGGCATCTTCCCGGCAAACATCGGGTGAGGCGCACCCCACTGGACCGCCAGCAGCGCGCTCATCGGTTGTTTTTGTGGCGGATCGGCGGCGGTGAACAGGTCACCATCGGTCCAGTGCTCCAGCTCGTTGCCGAAGGGGTCCTTCCAGTAATCGAAGATCTGGCTGCCCATGATGTGGCGGCCAACACCCCAGGCGGGCTGGCGCTTCTTGGCCCTCAGATGCTGATGGCCTAGCATCAGGTCATCAAGATTAGCGACTTCGAAGGCGGCGTGGAGGATGCCCAATTCGCCTGGCAGCTGGGCCAAGAACAGGGTGTGGTGATCGGCCGGCTTATCACCCCGGTCACAACGCATGAAAGCGCCCAACGGAACATTTTTTGCCGCCTCAACCTCGTCCGAAGTGATGAAGCCAAACCGATCCTTGTACCACCGCTCTGCGGTGCGGAAGTCGCTGACCTTGAGCACGGCGTGCCCGATCCGGCAGACATGGGCGGGGCCGGGTTCAACCCGCACCGTCGCGCGCTGGCGCGGCTTGGCGGCAGCGGTGTTGCGCGGCAGGTCAGCAAAGGGCAGCGCAGCCTGACCCTTCGCCTGTCCGGCAATCACTTCAACGCCGTAACCATCGGGATCGGTCAGGCGAACGATCTTGCCCCCACCCGGTTCGGCCAAATCTTCGACCGGCACGCCTTCGCTGGCAGCAAGCTTTTCCAGATCAGCCACAGACTCTGCGCGCAATCCGACGCCAAGGAACCGTGCCACGCCGCGTTCAGTCACATGGATGAAGGGACGGCCATCCGTACCCCGGCCATAAAGCCGGCCACCTTCCTCGAAGCAGCCCATCCCGAAGTCTTCCAGGAATGCCCGCATCGCCGCCAGATCGGGTGCGGCATAGCGAACATGGGCGATGTCCTCGATCCGGATCGTGCTCATCGGAAGACTCTCCCGCGCCGGGGCTTGATTGGCCCGAGTCGCAATTGACTATTTGGTCAGATTATTGACAGATGACCGAATGGTCAAGTAAGCCAAGCCCATGACAGCAGCGCCGCTCCACCCCCGCGCCCAGCGCACCTATCGCGCGCTGGTCGATGCCGGACTTGAACTGCTGGCGAAGCGCCCGATCGACGCCCTAGCGATTGACGAAATCGTTGCGCGGGCCGGCGTCGCCAAAGGTAGCTTCTTCAACCATTTTACGGACAAGGCCGCTTTCGGCGAAGCGATTGGGACCGAAATCCGCACCGAGTTGGAGCAGCGGATCGGAACGGCCAATGCCGGCGTAACCGATCCGATCGAGCGCCTGGCTGGCGGCATGCGCATCGGCCTTGCCTTTGCCCTCGAAGAGCCGCGCAAGACGGCAATCATGCTGCGCAATGCCAGCAACTCAACCCTGCGCGACCAGCCGCTCAATCAGGGCGTTTCTGCAGACATGAACGCAGCGGTTGCGACCGGACGGTTGCGACCGGAGGCCCGGCAGAGCGGGGTGCGTTTCTGGCTGGGCCTGTGCCAGGTACTGATGGTCAATGCGATTGAGCGCCAGATCGATCTGGCCGAGGGCGCGCGCCGGCTGGAGGAAATGCTGGTGCTTGCACTCACTGGGCTTGGCCTCACAGCCCACGACGCCGCAGGCTATGCCTCAGCCAGCGCGGGGCTGCTCGACCGTTAACGGGGGCAGGCGCACGGCCCAAACAAGGACCGCCCCCAGGGTGAGCGACGCCATCCCAATGCCTTGGGCAAGTTCATAGCTGCCCAGCTTGTCATGCAGCCAGCCGACCCCGACAATCCCGATCCCGTTGCCGATCCAGCTGAAGCCATGGAGCGCGCCATAGATCGTGCCGTACTGGGTAATCGGGAAGCGCCGGGCAATGAAATAGGCAAAGAGATCAATCTCCACGCCCTGCTGCAATCCGATCATCGCGGCGGCGATGATGACAGCAGGAAGCAGCTGGTCGGTCAACAGCAGCAGCAGAAAGCCGCTGCCCGGAATGATCGTGAACACCAGGGCGACCACTTGTGGACGGAAGGTATCGAGCAGCCATCCGCCGCCAAGCCGGCCAACGAACTGCCCGATGGCAAAGATCGAAACCGCCAGCGCGCCCGTGGCCGGGCCAAAACCTTCTTCCTGGATGATCGGGGAAAGCTGACCGACAAAGCCCGCTGTGGCGAGGCCCATGGCGATGATGCTGGCCGCCATAAGCTGAAAATCGCGGGTCTTGAGGAACGACCAGTCGCTCGTTCCGCCACCGCCTGCGGCACCGGCATAGGCGCGGCTGGCGCTCGCCGGGACGATAAAGGCCACCGCCGGCATCCCGACCAGCGCCATGAAGCCGGCAAGGGCAAGGAACCCGCCCCGCCAGCCGTAATTGGCAATCATCGGCTCCAGCACCTGTGGTGCAGCGATCGCAAACAGCGACGTGCCGGTGGCAACCAGTCCCAGCGCGCGCCCGCGATACCTGCGGAAGTGTGCATTGACCGGGCGGGTAATCACCACGGCTGTCGTACCGACTCCGAAGAAGCCCAGCACGGCAATGGTGATCGCCATGTGCAACAGGGTGGTCGAAAACAGCACCGACAACACTTGCCCGATGATCACGATCGCGGCTGTACCAAGGTAGATCGGCTTGAACCCAAACCGGTCCGCGGCCCGGCCGATCACCACGGCCCCGAGCGCGCCGGTTACGATCAATGCCTGCACCGAACCCAACTCGCCGCGCGAAACGCCCAGTTCCTGCGACAGCGGGAGGACGAACATATTGAAGGTGAAGAACAGCAGCACGATCCCCGCGCCCGCACCGAGCGCGCAGCCGAGCACGATCCGCCAGCCAACCGTCCACTCGCTCTCCTCGGCGGGGAGCGGCGCGAGGGTTTCGGTCATTCCTCTACCGCAAAGGTAATCTCGGCATGGTCCTGCAGGCGCTTGACCAGGGCTTCGCCGAGCAATGCGCCCGGCGTGGCAATGCCGCCGCCGGCCTGGCAATCGAGCAAGGCGATCCCGGTCTCGGCGATCATCCGGCTGGTTGAACCATAGCCGGGATCGAAGCGGCCCTTCACGCCATAGCGCAGCTCCTTGCCGTCGGGCCATTCGCCAACGAACAGAACATCGTAGAAGCCATTCTCGCGTTCTTCCGGCGTCGGCCCCTCGCCCGGTTTGGGTGGCTTGGCCCCGAACGGGTTCTTGAGCATTTCGGCAACGGCATGGGCCGCCTTTTCGCCCAGTTCGCCCGGGCTGGTCAGCATCATCTCGTCATACTTGAAGTCGGCGCCATAGGGATGGCCGAGCAGGAAGTTGGTGCGATGGACGTTCTTGGTATTGATCGTCGCCATGATGAACGGGGCGGCCCACTTGCCCAACCTGTCATCATATTCGGGCAGCAGGCCCATCGGCTGGCTCGGCCCTTCAAAGCCCGGGGTCAGGCCAAACGGGCTTTGCAGGATCGGGATCAGGCTGGGCTTCTTCGCCACGGACTTCATTGTTTCGGTCAGGCTCGCCGCCGTCCCGCCCGAGAAGGTGCCCTGCATCGCCCGGACCCGACCCTTCACGCGCGGGGCTGCGCTGCCGAAGCGAGCCTTGGCTTCCTGCTGCAGCATGAAGACGCCCAGGTCGAAGGGAATCGAATCGAAGCCCGAGGAAAACGCGATCCGCGCCCCGCTGGCCTTGGCCGCCTCATGATAGGCATCAATCATTTCGCGCATCCAGCCGGGCTCGCCGCACAGGTCGGCATAGTCAGTCCCAGCGGCAACGCAGGCCTTGAGCAGCGGCTCGCCATAAAGCTGATACGGGCCAACCGTTGTCACGACCACGCGGGTGCTTTCCGCCAGCGCCTGCATGCTGGCTGGATCATCCGAATTGGCGACCACCAGGGGCGTATCGGCCGGCGCGCCGATCAGGTCGCGCACCTCGGCCAGTTTATCGGCCGAACGCCCTGCCATGGCCCATTTGGGCCCTTTCCCCTGATAATGATGCGCCAGGTATTCGGCGACAAGACGGCCGGTGTAGCCGGTCGCGCCATAAACCACGATATCGAAGGGACGGTCTGCCTTGGCAGTCATGATTGCTCTCCATTGCCCGAATCTGGCGTCGGTATGGCGCGCAAATGGCCACAGTTCGGTGGCGTTGTAAAACGGGTTTAGTCTGCCGCTACGGCAGCGCCGTCAGCAAGGATCAAAGCTTGGGCAGCGTGACCCCCCGCTGGCCCATGTATTTGCCGCTGCGGTCGGCATAGCTGGTCTCACACGGCTGGTCGCCTTGCAGGAACAGGAACTGGCAGGCCCCTTCGTTGGCATAGATCTTGGCGGGCAGCGGCGTGGTGTTCGAAAACTCCAACGTCACGTGGCCTTCCCATTCGGGCTCAAGCGGGGTGACGTTCACGATGATGCCGCAGCGGGCGTAAGTGCTCTTGCCCAGACAGATCACCAGCACATCGCGCGGAATGCGGAAATATTCGACCGTGCGCGCCAGCGCGAACGAGTTCGGCGGGATGATGCAGCAATCGGTCTTCACATCGACGAAGCTGTGGTCCGAAAAGTTCTTGGGATCGACCACCGCCGAATGGACATTGGTGAAGATCTTGAACTCGTCCGCCACCCGCGCGTCATAGCCATAGGACGAAAGGCCATAGCTGATGCAGCCATCGCGCTTCTGGTGCTCAACGAACGGCTCAATCATGCCCGAACGTTGGGCTTCGCCGCGGATCCACTTGTCGGAAAGAATCGCCATGGCAGGGTGATTGCCGATGCGTCACGGCGGGGCAAGGCGGCAGTGCCCATTTTCCCCTCCCGCTTGCAGAAGGGGCGATGAAATCTCACACCCCGTGATAATCCCGGTACCAACGCACAAAGCCTGAGACACCCATCTCGATGCTGGTGGTGGGGGCATAGCCCAGGTCACGCCGGATCGCGGCAATATCGGCATAGGTGGCGGGAACATCGCCCGGCTGCATCGGCTGGAAATCGATCACCGCCTTGCGGCCGCAGGCCTCTTCCAGCAGGCCAACCACCTTCATCAGGTGTTCGGACTGGCTATTGCCGATGTTGTAAAGCCGGTGCGGTTTCACGCTGCCGCCCGCCTTTTCCAGCCCGTCATCGGGCGGTGGATTGTCCAGGCTGGCCAGCACTCCGGCGATGATATCGTCAATGTGGGTGAAATCGCGCCACATCTCGCCCTGGTTGAACACCGGGATCGGTTCGCCCGCCAAGATCTTTTGCGTGAAGATCCACAGCATCATGTCCGGCCGCCCCCACGGGCCATAGACGGTGAAGAACCGCAGGCCCGTTTGCGGCAGGCGATAGAGGTGGGCATAGCTTTCGCTGATCAGCTCATCCGCGCGCTTGGTGGCGGCATAGAGCGATACGGGGTGATCGCTGCGATCCTCCACGGCAAAGGGCAGCTTGGTATTGCCGCCATAGACCGAGCTGGAACTGGCATAGACCAGGTGGTCCAGCTGCCGGTGCCGCGCGAATTCCAGCAGGTTGACATGCCCCACCAGGTTCGACTGGACATAGGCATGGGGGTTTTCGATCGAATAGCGCACCCCGGCCTGGGCACCAAGGTGGACCACGCGGTCGATCTGCTCACCCGCGAGGGCTGCATCGAGCGCGGGCATGTCGGCAAAGTCGACCTGGTGGAACGTGAAGCGATCACCCGCCTCCGCCGCCAGCGCACCGAGCCGGTCCTGCTTCAGGCTGACGGCATAGTAATCGTTGAGGTTATCGATCCCGACAACGCTGTCCTCCCGGGCAACCAGCGCCCGGGCCAGGTGAAAGCCGATAAAGCCGGCCACGCCGGTGACGAGAACACGCATAAGGCCTTGATAACCGCGTATACCGGGCGATGTCGAGTACAGGGCTAGCTCGCCGCGATTCAGAGGTACAGTAAGCAGGCTAAACCCGCTTTAGCCTTTCTCTTAACCCAGCCGATGGCCCTACGGCTCCGTCGGCAACGGGTAATAGTTTGCCCTGCCGACCAGCACAGCTTCGACCGGCTCCTCATCTTCTTCGTCGCCCAGATGCGGACACCAGATCGCCAGGCTATATTTGTGCGAAGTTGCCCCCTCATGATCGATCACCGCATCGGGATCGAATTGCTTCACGAACGCAAGCGCCTGCCGCACCGGCAGCGCCAAGATATCGACGCCGCCCAAGAGCGCGCGGGAAGGCTCCGTCACCTCAAACGCTTCGAGATGTCCATTATCGTCGTAATAGGCGAGCGCGCCTTCATCGACATAATGGTCTGAAGCAAAACTTTGGTCATGCTGCGTGAACTTCTCTGGTACTATCCCCATCCGCCGATGAACGGTTTGTTCGTCCATGCCGAATTCTAGATCATTTGCGCCTTTCAGTGGGTGAAGCACGAAGTCCATTTTTACAATCCCCTCGCTCGTGTGTATTCTAACATCTGCTTTATGGCTTCATCGTATTTCGAGCCAAATAATTTCCGAACATCTTCGATGTCCATATCTTGCGCCTCGGAGAATCTGCCCGTTTTAATCAATTTTTCCTGCATTTCGCGGTATGGCTTTGCGCCCGATCTATTCCCGAAAGAAGCTGTTCTTTTATGATCTGAAGCAGTCATTGCAATCGAAGGCCCCTCGGACCGGCGCACGTGGCTGATCGAATCGGCCGGCATGTGGTGCGAATGATGGCCCTTTAGCTTGCGCTCAACCTTATGTGCCCCGCCCAATTGTACAACTGCTTCCGCAGCCGGTTGAGCCGTTCCTGCGGCGCGTGACGTGCGGCCAAGCAGGCCGCCAATTTTTCCAGCAGCAGCGCCAATTGGAATGGCCCCTGACACCGCAAGAAAATCGCGAAGCTCGCCGGCACCGCTGGCAATGTTGGTCGCCCCGGCGGCTATGTCGACTGGAGCCAACCCGGCCCGGACTATCTCGATGACTGATCGGTCGGCGATCTTTTGGCGTTCGTCGAGAATCCGCCGATTGTCGTCCAGTCGGCGCTGAAACTCTTCAAGATCTGCCTTAATCGTCGGATGCGGGTTCAGCCCGGCTTCCTTGCGCAAAAGGTCTAACTGAGCTTGGCGTTTGTTGAGTTCAAAATAGCTATCGGCATTGCTTGTCTGGGATTCGACCCGATCAAGAACAAAGGCACTGTGAAAGCCATTCTCGCGCGGGCTAGTTGGCGATCCGGCGTGCCGACCGGGACTTGCCTCCACTGGCCCCTGATCTGGAACAGGCCGGGTAACCTGTTCTCGCCTAGCTTGCCGGGAGGGAGCAGCCGTAGCACGCGCAGCCTGGATTCTGGCACCAGCATATCCGGCCGTAGCGGTCGCACCGCTCGCAGTTGTGAACCTCCCTAGTCGGTCATGATACGGATTGAATTTTTGCTCATACCTGGCTCGCCATTGTCGACTGGTCAGTCGCTCTCCTGTGCGCAGGTAATGTTCAAAGGCCAGCCGATTAGCCGACTTGCTTTCGGTCAAATGGAACGCGGACATTGCAAAGCTCCGTGCGGAAATCTGGAACATTGCAAGAACATTCCTACATCGCAATTGTTTTTCATTGGTTTAATGTCCAAAGTGGAGCTGCGATGCCTAGCTTTAAGCGCGATTAACCCGCAGGTGTTATCCGCAGCCCCATGACCAACCCCGCCAAGATCCTGATCGTGTTCGGCACCCGCCCGGAAGCGATCAAGCTGTTCCCCGTGATCCGCGCGCTGGAGGTCGATCCGCGCTTCCGCCCGGTCGTCTGCGTTTCGGCGCAGCACCGGCAGATGCTGGATCAGGTGCTGGAAATTGCCGGGATTGTCCCCGATCATGACCTGAACCTGATGCAGCCGGGCCAGACGCTGGACAGCCTGACCGCGCTGTTGCTGACCCGGCTGGGCGCGGTGATGGATGCCGCGCAGCCCGAGCGGGTGATCGTCCAGGGCGATACGGCCACGGCGATGGCCGGGGCGCTGGCGGCCTATTACCGCAAGATCCCGGTCGATCATGTCGAGGCGGGGCTGCGCTCGGGCAATATCTATCACCCCTGGCCGGAAGAGGTGAACCGCAAGATCATTGGCAGCATCGCCAGCCTGCACTTCGCGCCGACCGCCGTCGCTGCGGGCAAGCTGCTCGCGGAGCAGGTTCCCGCTGACCGGGTCCACGTAACTGGCAATACCGTGATCGACGCGCTCAAATGGGTGCAGACGCGCATTGTTGCCAAGCCAGCGCTGGCGGGGGACCTGGCCGATCTGGAAAGGCTGTTCGCGGGCCGCCGGATCATCGGCGTGACCAGCCATCGGCGCGAGAACTTTGGCGAGGGCATGGCCAACATTGCCCAGGCAATCCGGCAGATTGCCGTGCGGCAGGACGTGGCGGTGATCTTTCCGGTGCACCTCAATCCCAATGTCCGCGCGGTGATGAACCAGGCGCTGGGCGGGCTATCCAATGTCGCGCTGATCGAGCCGCTCGATTACCCGCACTTTGTCCGCCTGCTCTCGATCGCAGAGATCATGCTGACTGACAGCGGCGGGGTGCAGGAAGAGGCGCCGGCGCTTGGCAAGCCGGTGCTGGTGATGCGCGAGACGACCGAGCGGCCCGAGGGCGTGAGCGCCGGAACCGCCAGGCTGGTGGGGACCGATGCTACTCGGATCGTTACGGAATTGTTCAATCTTCTCGACGATAAGGCGGCCTACGAGGCCATGGCGCGGGCGCACAATCCCTTTGGGGACGGGCAATCCGCGGGCCGTATCGTGGAGCTGATCGGGAATGAAATCGGACACAAAGCCTGACGTTTGCGTCGTCGGGCTGGGCTATATCGGGCTGCCGACCGCCGCGATCGCTGCGCGCGCAGGATGTGTGGTCCACGGCGTCGACGTGGCGCACCAGGTGATCGAGACGATCAACCGCGGCGCCATCCACATCGAAGAGGTGGACCTCGACGGACTGGTCCAGGGGGTCGTTGCGCGCGGCATGCTCAAGGCCTCGACCGAAGTGGCCCCGGCCGACGTATTCATCATCGCCGTGCCCACCCCCTTCGATGCCGACCATGCGCCGGATGTGTCGCATGTCCTCGCCGCGGGGGAGGCGGTGGCAAGCGTGCTCAAGCCGGGCGACACGGTGATCCTTGAATCCACCTCGCCCGTCGGCACGACCGAGGCGCTGCGCGACCTGATCGCCGCGCGCCGGCCCGACCTGAAATGCCCCGGCCTGACCAGCGACATCCCCGACCTGTCGATCGCCTATTGCCCCGAACGGGTGCTGCCCGGCCGGATCCTGGAAGAGCTGGCGGGCAACGACCGCTCGATCGGCGGGATCACGCCGCGCTGCGCGCGCAAGGCGCTGGCCTTCTACAAGCTGTTCGTGCGCGGTGACTGCGTGACCACCGACAGCCGCAGCGCCGAGATGACCAAGCTGGTCGAGAACGCCTATCGCGACGTCAACATCGCCTTTGCCAACGAGCTGTCGATCGTGGCTGACCGGATGGGGCTGGACGTGTGGGAGGTGATCCGCCTCGCCAACCGGCACCCGCGGGTCAACATCCTGCAGCCGGGGCCGGGCGTGGGCGGGCACTGCATCGCGGTCGACCCGTGGTTCATTGTCCACGGCGCGCCCGAGCATACCCCGCTGATCCGCACTGCGCGCGGGGTCAACGATGCCAAGATCCACCACGTGATCGCCCGGGCCGAAGCGCTGATCGCCGCGCACCCCGCGGCCCGCGTTGCCTGCCTGGGGCTGGCCTTCAAGGCCAATATCGATGACTTCCGCGAAAGCCCGGCGCGGCTGGTGGCGGCCACCCTGGCGCGCAAGTTCGGCAGCCGGATCACGGTGGTTGAACCCTATGCCACTGCGCTGCCGCGCGAGTTTGCCGATACCGCCGCCAAGCTGATCGACCTCGACACCGCGCTTGAACAGGCCGAGATCCTGCTGGTGCTGGTTGACCATGACCAGTTCAAGGCCGTCCCCCTGGCCGAGCGCGCGGGCAAGCTGGTTTACGACACCCGCGGCATCTGGCTGGACCAGCCCGCCGCGCCAAAGCTGCCGGCGCTGCGCAAGGCGGGTTAGTCCCCCGCGCCGCCACCGTCTGCACCGCCACCGTCGGCGCTGCCACCATCTGCGCTATCGGCATCGGCCGCGTCATCCTGATCGCGGTCTGAACCGGGGTGCGCCGGCCCCGCATCGCCGCCGCCAGTGCCGCGCTTGTCGGCGCTGCGCAGGTTGCGCGCCAGCGCCGGGCCGATCGCGATCAGCACCACGGCGAGGGCAATCCAGATGGCATAGGACATGGGTTCAGGCTCCTCTGTTTTCAGACGACTGCTGCCGTTCCACCCGCAGCACGGCGGACAGCGGCAGCGGGGCGTAGCAGTGCGGGAACAGGGCGCCGCCGCGGGAGACTTCCCAGCGGATCGCCTGGCCCAGCGCGGTCAGGTCCACTTCGGCGATGACCAGCCCGGCCTGCCCGGCAAAGTGCTTGTCCAGCGTGCCCTGCAACTGGTCGATTGCAGAGAGGTGGATATAGCCATCGGCCAGATCGACCGGGGCGCCGTGGAACACCCCCTCTCCCTCAAACTGCGCCCATTGATCGGCGGTGAGGATCTTGAAGGCGGTGGTGGGGTGGGCGCTGTCCATGGCCTGCCCCTATCGCATCGCGTCGAAGGCTGCCAGCGCCACCAGCTGCGCCGCCGCGATCAGGTGCAGCCGGCGCACGAAGGGCTGCTTGCGGGTCTTGTGGCGGAAGAGCGTGCGGGCCGCATAGGCGCCCGGCGTGCCGCCCAGCGCGGCGAGCAGCAGCAAGGTGGACTCCGGCGTGCGGCGGGTGGCGGCCGCGGCGCGCGCCTTGTCGATCGCGAAGGCGGCAAAGGTCATCAGGTTGAGCGCCGCCAGGGCGGCAGCAGGCGCGGTGGCAGGAGCAAGCAAGGTCTGCATGCCCCCGCCCTAGCCGCAAAGCCCGGCCAAGTCGCCATTCGCGGCGGATCGCCGTGCCGGTTCCCCCGGGTGGCGTGACGGGGGGGAATGCCGGCCACCCGGGGTATGGTCCCGGTGCATGACCGGGAAAGCGCGGCGGCGGACCGGCGGTTTGGGGGCGCCGGTCCGCCAGCCAGCACCTACTTGCCCGCCGGGGTCGCGTCAGCAGGAGCAGGGCTGGCTTTCGGGCTCGCAGCGCGGGTGGCGCTGGAATTGGGCAGGTTGACCGGAACGGCCGGCTCAGTCGGGTTCTCGGCCACCCATTCGCTGCTCGGCGCGGTTGGCTCGGCCGAGGCCGACTGCCGCTCGGCCGGCTTGCTGCACCCGGCCAGCGCCAGCAGCGCGGCAGTGGCGGTCAGCGGGGTCAGGGCAATGCGGATCATCGGACGACTCCTGCGGTTGATACAGGTGTTATTGCCTGGTTTGGGCGGCGCGTCTGTGATCGGGATCAAATTTGCCTTGGCAACAAAACCCCTGGCGGCAGCGTGATGCTAATGTGGACAGAGTGGACAGTGCGTCCACTTTTTCCAACAGGCCGAAACCCGCGGATTTCCAAAGCATTCAGCGCCAAAACCGGGCTGCTGGTGGCGCGTGGCCAGAAAAAAGCCATGCGCGCGGGGATCGACGATTGGAAAGAGCGGGCGCGATCATACCAGCCGGAGCGGGTGTAGGAAAACGCGGAGGCCATGAACAGCAATGATCAGCGCCGCCTTAAGGATAGATTTGAGGCGTGCACTTGATCATCGGCATTTGGTCATGGCTCGTCGGTCCGGCGAACTCTAGGCAATTCGGCACCCTCAAACGCTTTTCGTATAATCTCCGGTGCTTTGCCAGCATCAGCTCTAGCGAGCGAATTGGTGACGTCATCCATCATGTCCGCTTGGATGTTAGCCAGCGTAACGTCGGACATTATGAGGAATAAAATTGACAAAATAACCATCGAATCTAGCAGACCTAAAATCGCAGGAATTAGCCACGGTACTATCTGTCCATTATCTTCAGGCCCCAGACTCGAAACGAATAGATTAATGACAATAGCAATTACGAATACAAAAAATGTTTGAACGTATGATCGGACAAGTGCCCGGAATGCGCGGGTCGCAACTAAGGATTGCGATGGCGCTACTTTTTCATAGGGTATTGTCGGCATACCTCGCGCCAATCGCACGAAGACCGCAGCGAGCAGAACAGACAGCAAAATTGGTAATTTTTCGGATAAACGAACTAAGATTGCCCCAAAAGGCGTCATGGCTGCCGAGGAGGCGGCGGCAATTACTAACAAGAGGGAGAGTGCCCACTTCATTTCAGGACAATCTTCTGATCCTCTACCCAACGCTGGAGTGTTGTAACGAGTCTATCCGTTGCATGATCAAAGTCGATCAAAATCGTCGTGTCCAAAGCAACTTCGAAAGGCCGGTTCATTTCCAAGATCACGCTTCCTTGGTTGATCGCCCCCTCACTGCCCGTGATACCAACGAGACCGTCATCTAAGTTTGCTAATTCAGTCACAACGTCCCGGATTGCCGCCTTAACTTTCTCATCTCGAGGTCCTGCAACTGACCATTGGACGTCCGCTACGAGGCGATTCTTTTCTCCTAGCGAGTCAATCAGCTTCTCGAACGATTTTTGCGGTAAGATCGCCTGAACAACCTCCTCGGCCTTACTCCACGCCACGGTTTGTGCACCAAGCCTGGTCCTGATCTCCTTGTCGATTCCGAGAGCAACTCCGGCCCCCGAACCAGATCGGCCTCGGATTCGAAATTTCGAAACCCGCCCAATGTCATTGCCAATCATGCTGCGATCAACCTCAGCAACCAAAGTAGTCCGTGACCCCACAAGTTTGTTCAGCAACCAATTCAAATAGGGCTGGATATCGACTTTTCTAAAACCCTTTACCGTCACAAAAAGAAAGTGATTATGCCTTGCATAAAAATAACAGAGCCCTTGGACAAAATCTTCATTTTCACCTGCAGACTGATCTGCAATTTCGAACAGAGTTGACACTGTTTTTGAGGTCAGCCGCCGAGTTTGTTCGGTTCTCTTCAGTATCGGCTGCAATAGTCCAGGCACGACTTCACAAATAATTCCAGCAATACCATCAACCACGTCAGCAAATTCATTGAGAAGAAACTCTCTCCCCCCGTGGTGGTGAACCATCACTCGCTCGGCCGGAGACTCGGAAAATCGCACGCCCGGTGCGACTTCAGCCTCCAGGCATTGCCGAAGTAACTCTTCTAGAGTCTGTTTAAAGTCGTGATCTGCCCTGCGGTAATTTACGGTAAGCTGCCGAACTCCCATCCGAGGGCCTCCACTGGCAAGAGGTTGCGGCATAGACAAAAAGCCCCCGCGAAACCTGTTGGTTTCACGGAGGCTATGGCATTACAGCAATGATAACAAGCGGTTATTCCGCCGCAACAACCCCCTCGGCGCCGAACATGTCGGGCAGGCTGGCGTCGGCTTCGTTGGCGGCTTCGCCCACGCTCTTGGCATTACGGCGGCTGTCGAAGTTGGACCAGACGTCCTGCCAGTTGCCGCGGGTCGCGCCCTTGGAATATTCGGTGGCGCGGGTTTCGAAGAAGTTGGCGTGTTCCACCCCGTTGAGCAGCGGGGCGAGCCAGGGCAGCGGGTGGTCTTCGACCATGTAGATCGCCGGCAGGCCCAGCTGGCCCAGACGCCAATCGGCGATGTAGCGGATGTAGCGCTTGATTTCCTTGGGGCTCATCCCCGGAACCGGGCCCTGTTCAAACGCGAGGTCGATAAAGGCATCTTCCAGCCGCACGGTCTTCTGGCAGCAATCGATGATGTCTTCCTTGACCGCCTTGGTCAGGCAGCCGCGTTCCTTGGTGAAGGCGTGGAACAGCTTGACGATGCCTTCGCAGTGGAGGCTTTCATCGCGCACCGACCAGCTGACGATCTGGCCCATGCCCTTCATCTTGTTGAAGCGCGGGAAGTTCATCAGCATGGCGAAGGAGGCGAAGAGCTGAAGCCCTTCGGTGAAGCCGCCGAACATCGCCAGGGTGCGGGCGATATCCTCGTCCGTATCGACCCCGAAGGTGTGCAGGTAATCGTGCTTGGCCTTCATTTCCTCGTATTCAAGGAACATGCCGTATTCGGCCTCGGGCATGCCGATCGTGTCAAGCAGGTGCGAATAGGCGGCGATGTGGACCGTCTCCATGTTGGAGAAGGCGGCCAGCATCATCTTCACCTCGGTCGGCTTGAAGACGCGGGCGTACTTTTCGTGGTAGCAATCCTGCACCTCGACATCGGCCTGGGTGAAGAAGCGGAAGATCTGGGTGAGCAGGTTACGCTCTGACTCAGAGATCTTCTGCGCCCAATCGCGGCAGTCTTCGCCCAGCGGCACCTCTTCCGGCATCCAGTGGATCTGCTGCTGCCGCTTCCAGAACTCATAAGCCCAGGGATATTCGAAGGGCTTGTAGGTCTTGCGGGCTTCAAGAAGGGACATCGATTACGACTCCGAATGAGCGAACAGGGGTATAGCACAAAATGCGATGCAGCGCGGGGCCGGCATCACGGCAGCAATTCCAGCGCCTGAGCGCGGGTCAACAGGGTGACCAACAGCAGGCTGGCGCCGCCAAAGGCCAAAAGCATCGTTCCAGCGATCCGCCGGGCATAACGGGCCGGTGCGCCCGCCTGGCGCCGGGTCAGGATGACCAGCCCGGCGATGGTCGCCAGACTGCCAACCCCAGCCAGAGCAAGGCGGCCGCTATCCATGCGTCAGGCCCGGATGGCCAGCTGGGCGATCACTGACACGCGAGGCATTCCTCGTAGTCAGTGGCCGGGGCCAGTTCCATCACCGGCGCATCGGCGGTGTTGTCTGCCTCTACCCCGCCGGCGAAACCAGCGCGCTGCACCGACTTCGAGCGCAGGTAGTAGAGCGACTTGATGCCCTTCTCCCAGGCCTGGAAGTGCAGCATCATCAGGTCCCACTTATCGACATCGGCCGGGATGTAGAGGTTCAGGCTCTGCGCCTGGTCGATATAGGGAGTGCGGTCTGCCGCGAATTCAAGCAGCCAGCGCTGGTCGATTTCGAAGCTGGTCTTGTAAACCGCCTTTTCCTCTGGGCTGAGGAAATCGAGGTGCTGGACCGAACCGCCGCGTTCCAGGATCGAATTCCAGACGTTGGTCGAATCCTTCGACTTCGCCTGAAGCAGCTTTTCCAGATAGGGGTTCTTGACCACGAACGAGCCCGACAGGGTCTTGTGGGTGTAGATGTTGGCCGGGATCGGCTCGATGCAGGCGGAAGTGCCGCCGCAGATGATGCTGATCGACGCAGTCGGCGCGATCGCCATCTTGCAGCTGAAGCGCTGCATCACGCCCATGTCGGCGGCATCCGGGCAGGCGCCCCGTTCCTGGGCCAGCAGCAGCGAAGCCTCATCCGCCTTGGCGGCGATGTGCTTGAACATCTTGAGGTTGAGCGCCTTGGCCATCGCGCTTTCAAAGCCGATGCCCTTCTGCTGCAGGAACGAGTGGAAGCCCATCACGCCCATGCCGACCGAACGTTCGCGCGCGGCGGAATACTTGGCGCGGGCCATCTCGTCGGGCGCGCGATCGATATAGTCCTGCAGCACGTTATCGAGGAAGCGCAGCACGTCTTCGACGAAGCGCTCATCCTTGTTCCACTCATCCCAGGTTTCGAGGTTGAGCGAGGACAGGCAGCACACCGCGGTGCGATCGTTGCCAAGGTGGTCAACACCGGTCGGCAGGGTGATTTCCGAGCAGAGGTTCGAGGTTGAAACCTTGAGCCCCAGATCGCGGTGATGCTTGGGCATCATCCGGTTCACGGTATCGGAGAAGACGATATACGGCTCACCCGTGGCGAGGCGGGTTTCGACCAGCTTCTGGAACAGGCTGCGGGCATCGACCGTGCCGCGCACCGACCCGTCCTTGGGGCTGCGCAGGTTGAATTCGGCGCCATCGCGGACGGCTTCCATGAACTCGTCGGTCAGCAGCACGCCGTGGTGGAGGTTGAGCGCCTTGCGGTTGAAGTCCCCCGAGGGCTTGCGGATTTCGAGGAACTCCTCAATCTCCGGGTGCGACACGTCGAGATAGCAGGCGGCCGAGCCGCGGCGCAGCGAACCCTGCGAGATCGCGAGGGTCAGGCTGTCCATCACGCGGACGAAGGGAATGATCCCGCTGGTCTTGCCGTTCAGGCCAACCGGTTCACCAATGCCGCGGACCTGGCCCCAATAGGTGCCGATGCCGCCGCCGCGCGAAGCGAGCCAGACATTCTCGTTCCAGGTGCCGACGATCCCTTCAAGGCTGTCCGACACCGAATTGAGGTAGCACGAGATCGGCAGGCCGCGGCCGGTGCCGCCGTTCGACAGAACCGGGGTGGCCGGCATGAACCACAGCTTGGAGATGTAATCATACAGACGCTGGGCGTGCGCCTCATCATCGGCATAGGCATCGGCAACACGGGCGAACAGGTCCTGGTACCGCTCACCCGGCAGCAGGTAGCGGTCATCCAGGGTGTCCTTGCCGAAATCGGTCAGCAGGGCATCGCGGGCATGATCGACTTCGATCTGGAAGCGGCGCGGCTGGACCGACTTGGAATCATCAAGCTTCGGCGCAGCAACAGCCTTGGCAAGCGCATCGGCAGCAGCCTGAGCCACCAATGCCTCGGAACCGGAATCAGCCTTGTCCGCCATGCTTACAGCCGGGCCCTTGCCCGCCTCCTTCTGCTTCGTCTTCACCGGCGCGTCAGCCGCCGCAAATGCATCAAGCTCGCCCATCGTCGGCTCGTCCCCGGACCTGAATTCCACGTGCTGCCCCTTGTAAACCTATTGCCTGCCCCACGCGGTTCCCGGACCATTCCGGAACCACGCCATGTTCCACATTCGTTCGAATCGACAGCCAGGCTGCGATCCTACCAGAGCAGGTGAACAAAGGGGGAAAAACTTATCCCCGTTCTGTCCCCAGCGCTGTCCATTCCGGCACCCGGTTAGCAACCTCTTCTGACCGAATCCGACCCTGTTCACGCCTTTCGCGCGCCCCGAGCCGAAATCTAGGTCTAGAGGTCCCCCCAAGTGCTGGACCACAACCTATAGTGCCCAATCCCGAATCCCGCGCAAGAGGGTAAATCACCTGTTCATCTTCCCCTTAGGCGCATTCCAGAGCGCAGGACCGCTCGGCATCACAGCGACGCGCGGGAAATCCGCCACTGACGCGGGACGCAAGAGTCAAAGTGAATCTGTGAAAAAATTTTTGTCCGGGGAGAGGGGCTCCGGTCCCTTGACTAACGATAGAATCGACGGCCGCAATGAACTTGCGCGGGCCGGTTTTGAGACTAGTCTGAAACCCCTATTCAAAGGAACGCGGCCACCATGCTGAATCTCATCGGGATTATCGTCACGGGCTTCTGCGTCGGGGTGCTGGCACGCTACTTTTATCCCGGCGCGGTGGAGATGGGGTTCTGGATGACGGTGCTGCTTGGCATCGGCGGCGCATTGGTGGCCGGGTCGCTTGGATCGATGGCCAAGGGCCAGAACGCGGCCACCGGGATCAACCGCACCGGCTGCCTGTCGTCGCTGCTGGGGGCCATGCTGCTGATCTTCATCGGCCGCCAGCTCGGCTGGGGATTCTGACGCGCTAGCGCACTCCCGCCAGCAGCCACCGCGCATTGTGCCGCGGCCCAGCCGCCCCGGATCAGACCCCGCAGCACTTCAGCCACTGCAAGAACTGTGGTTTGGCAAACGTTTACTTTTCCGCGTTAACCACCCTGGCAACCCATCCGCACCGTGATCGGACCAAAAATCCGGTCGGGCCCAAGGACGTTGCCGCATGCCAGTAATCCAGAAAATGACACGCTTCGACCAGTCGATGATCTGGTCGCTACTGCACCGGTTCTATGCTGAAGCCGGGCCCGAAGCCTGGTCCAGCCACATCGTGCCCCAGCGCAGCACATCGAACGCCTTTTGCGCCGACACCTATGCCGCGATCGTTGCCGCCTTCTTCAAGGAGCTGGCGGCCGAGGGCAACAGCAAGCCGCCCGTGATCATCGAGCTGGGCGGCGGCAGCGGCCGGTTTGCCTGGCAGTTCCTTAACCGCCTGATCAACTATCACTTCGGCGATGGCGTAGAATGCCCGGAATTCACTTACCTGCTGACCGACGGCGCCGCCAAGAACGTCGAAGGCTGGAAGCAAAAGGACCGCTTTGCCCCGCTGTTCGAAAGCGGGGTGCTGGAAGTGGCGCAACTGCTGATCGAATCCGATCCGGTGATCCGCACCGACAATGGCGATTTGAAGCCGGCCGATTTTGCCGACCGACCGGTGATCATCATCGCCAATTACCTTTTCGATTCAATCACGTCCAACATGGTGCGCATCCGCAACCATGGGATTGAGCAGGTCTATGTTGAGCTCCAATCGACAACCCAGGGCTTCCTGAAAAAGCCGATTACCTCATTCGCAAGCCTGACATCGCGGTTCGAGAGCAGGCCGGTCAAGGGCGATCCGACCGGCCATCCCTTCATCGACGCAGCGCTGCGCCGCTATGCCGAGCGGCCGGGCGATTTCCACGTGGTGATCCCGCGGACCTGCATCGAATTCATCGAAAAATTCCTGAACCGGGATACGCCGCTGCTGCTGCTGGCGGGTGACCTGGCCTATTCCGATCCGTCAGAGTTTGCCCTGGCCAATCCGCTGATCTTCGACAGCTATTTCGCGCACAATACCAACCTGCACATCTTTGGCGAACTGTTCGGCACGCACGGCGGCGCGATGCAATCGCAACGCCACAAGGACATCAATTTCAGCTGCAGCCTGTTCTCTCTGCCCGGCAAGAACCGCTGGCAGGATCTTGGCCTGGCCCGCACGCGCGAAACCGCGCAGGCCCTGCTGAAGGACTTCAACCCCTATGACGCGCACGAACTGATCGACCTGGTCGAAGGTTCGGCCCGGCACATGTCGATCCGGCAGGCCATGGCCCTGATCCGGTTTGCCCGGTTCGATCCGGATGTCGCTGCGATCTGTCTGCCACAACTGCTGCGCAATGTGGAACAGGGTGAGGAACGGATCGACCGGCAGCAGATCTATGAAACCTATATGGAGGCCTTCCGGGCCTATTTGCCGGATGGTTCTGACGTATACTTCGATTGCGGCATGGCCGAACTGTTTATGCTGCTGGACTACAATACCCAGGCACTGAACCTGATCGACCATACGATCCGCGAATTCGGAGAAAACGCGCCGCGGCGGTTTGCCAGCGCCATGGCGCTGCTCAATCTTGGCGATGATGATCGGGCGGAGCAGGCCGCGCGGCGGGCATTGGCCCTTGATCCGCAATTCGCGCCGGCGCTGCGTATGATCGCAGACCTGTTTGACCCCGCGCCGGTTGCGGCCGAAGCGGGGACAACCACCAGCTATGCTCACCTGACGGTGACCAACAAGGACCCCGAGGTGTCGGCCAAGGCAGCCGAGCTGCTTGCCGAGCGTGGCGCAGTGCTGATTGAGGACCTGATCCATCCCGATGTGGTGGCCCAGCTGCGCGATGCCCTGCCCGAACGCGTGCGCGATTGGCACGCCTCCGAACTGGGCAAGCCAAATAATGTGGGTGACAAGCGCTATACCGTGCCGATCCGCCTGCAAGCACCGTTCGACAATGCATCGGTCTATGCCAATGCAACCCTGCTTGACGTGCTGACGCGGGTGATGGGTGAGAAGCCTGTGCTCCACGCTTTCGGCGCGGTTACCACGCATGAAGGGGCGCGGATGCAGCATGTCCACCGCGAACATCCGCTGCTGTTTCACACCGATGCGGGCAATGCCAATGTGCCCTGCTATGCCACGACCATCTTGGTCCCGCTGATCGATCTGGATGAGGAAGCGGGCGGCACGCAGCTGTGGGAAGGCACCCATACCACGGCCCGCAGCCAGACCTGGTCGGGCGATCCGCACATCGTCTATACCAAGGCGGGCAGCGCCCTGGTGATGGACTATCGCACCTATCACGGCGGGATGCCTTGCCGCGCGGCCCACGGGCGGCCGCTGCTTTACTTCTCTTTCGCCATGCCCTGGTTCCACGACACCCTGGCATTCGAATCCCACGCAGCGCTAGGAATTTCCGATCGCGAATGGCTGAACGTGCCCGAACGGCACCGCGACCTGTTCCGCTTTGCCAAGCGGATTGCTGCCTGACGCCCGTTAACCTTTGGCGGGCGAATCCGACCCGCTTCGAGACAGGCGATTTTCCGTGGTTGGCGAAATCCGCAAACTGGGTCAGGCCCGATAAGTCATTGAATTAATCCTGCAGTTAGGGCAATTTGGAGGTCGCGTCATATGAAGAAGATCAAGCTGAAGGAAACGTCATTCCTTGGCGTTGCCCTGGCCATGAGCGTCGGCGGCCTTAGTGCCACCGCGCAGGCGGCCGCCCTACCCAAGACGGGCGGGACCATCACGATGAACAACCCCGGCCAGGCCACGGACCTTGGCACGGCTGCGGCTGACCGGATCGCTTACGGCAGCTACGGGACCTATGGCACCTATGGCGGATCGGCCGGCAGCGATTCCAAGAAGAGTTCGGCGTCCGGGGCAAAGTCCGGTTCGAAATCGGGCTCGAAGTCCGGGTCAAAGTCCGGTTCGAAATCCGGTTCGAAGTATGGTTCCAAGTACGGGTCCGGCAGCGGTGACGATGGCTACGGCAGTGGTTCCAAGAAGGGATCCAAGTATGGCTCTGGCGGCGATGATGTAGTCTACGGCGGCAGCTCAAAGGGCTCGAAGTACGGCTCCGGCGGCAACGACGACGGTTATGGCTCTGGCTCGAAGAAGGGCTCAACGTACGTCTACGGCGGCGTTGACGACGGCTATGGCTCGGGCTCCAAGAAAGGTTCGAAGTACGGCTCGGGCGGCGGCGACGATGGCTACGGTTCGGGCTCCAAGAAAGGTTCGAAGTACGGCTCGGGCGGCGGCGACGATGGCTACGGTTCGGGCTCCAAGAAGGGTTCGAAGTACGGCTCGGGCGGCGGCGACGATGGCTACGGTTCGGGCTCGAAGAAGGGCTCGAAGTACGGCTCGGGCGGCGGCGACGATGGCTACGGTTCGGGCTCCAAGAAGGGTTCGAAGTACGGCTCCGGTGGCGACGACGGTTATGGTTCGGGCTCGAAGAAGGGCTCGAAGTACGGCTCGGGCGGCGGCGACGGTGGCTATGGCTCAGGCTCCAAGAAAAGCTCCAAGTCATTCGTCGACGGCCCAGGAAACGGTGGCTACCCGCCGGGTGACGACGACACCACAGGTGGCGGTGGCGGCTACCCGACGGGTGACGACGACACCACAGGTGGCGGTGGCTACCCCGGTGGCGGCGGCGGCACCGAGGTTCCCGAACCGGGCATGCTGGGATTGTTCGGCCTGGGTGCGGTTGCTGCCGCCTGGGGGCGTCGCAAGCGCAAGCGCAAGGCGGACAACCAGGGGGCCTGACCAGCCTGGAATGGAAAACGGAAAAGGGGGGCCTCGGCCTCCCTTTTCTCATTTCGAAACCGCCTGCTAACCAATTTTCAGTATGCCCGCAGACCATGATCTGGAAGCATTCCTTGCCCGCGCTGCTGGCCCTTGCCGTGCTTGGCAGCTGTGGCCCGGCGCCCGCCACCCAACTGACGGATATTGATCGGGCGCTTTCCCAGCGGCGCTATACCGAAGCGCGCGACGCGCTGTTGGTCTTACGCAAGCAGGACGCAAACTCGATTGAGACGGTTCGTCGCCTGGCAAAGGTCGAGCTGGAGCTGGAGGATGGATACTCGGCCGAACGCTATCTCGATGAATGGCGGGCGATCACCGGCGAGACTCCAGAATGGGTCACGCACCGGGCGCGGGCGCTGATCCTGCAACGCCGGGCACGCTTCGCTCGTGATTTTCTAGAGCAGGCAAAGCCAGCCGAAGCGGAAGCCGAACAGCGCGCCTGGCTGCTGGTCTGGGCGCTGATGGAAGAGCGGAAATTTGAAAAGGCCGAGCAAGAGGTCATGACGGCTCTGGCCCGTTACCCCCAATCGCCGAACCTGCACGCCCGGGCTGGCCGCCTGATGGCGATGCTGGGCGAGTGGGAGGCCGTCAATCAGCATGTGGCAGAAGCACTTGCCGTTGATCCGCAGCATTACGAATCGCTGATGTTGCTGGGCGAGAGCAGGCTGGCAGAAGACAATCCTGAGGGCGCGCTGGAGCCCTATCGGCTTGCGGCCAAGACCTATCCCGAACTGGCCATCCCCCAGGCCAATGTTGTCAACATCCTGATCGATCTCGGCCAGTTGGAAGAAGCGCAGAAGGTCCTGCGCCCGGCCCTGGCGCGTCACCCGCGCCTCCCCTTGCTGCGGTTCATGTCGGCCCGGCTGGACGCTGCGAACAAGCGCTGGGCCCAGGCACGAGCGACGCTTCAGGCCGTGCCGGCGCCATTCAAGCGGGCGGTTCCCGCGGTGGTCCTGCTGGAAGGCGATGTCGAAGCGGCGCTGGGCAACCAGGCGAATGCGCAGTCGCTTTATGCCAGCATCGCCAATCAGCCCCGGGTGGCCCGGCAGGTCGCCGAACGGCTCAACGCTCCGCCGCCCGGTGCCGCTGGACTGACCGACTAGCGCGCCACCCCGGCGATCGCATCGGCGACTTCGTCGACCAATTCCAGCGGCAGATCGTGGCCCATGCCGGGGATCTCGTGCAGCCTGGCTCCGGCAATATGCGCCGCCGTATCCCGACCGCCTTCAACCCGCACCAGCGGATCATCAACGCCGTGGATCACCAGACTGGGCGCGGTTACGTTTTTCAGGCGCGACCGGCGGCAGCCATCGTCGATGATCGCGGCCAGCTGGCGCCCTGCCCCGGTCGGGTGGAAGCTGCGCTGGAAATCGCGGGTGATGCGATCAACCAGACGGTCCTGCGCCGTCGGATAGGCCGGGCTGCCGATGGCGCGGGCAATCCGCGTCACATGGGGCACGATCTGCTCCAGCGTGGCATTGGCCGGAGGCGGAGTGGTCAGCGCCTTGAAGGCCTCTGGCTTTGCGGGTGGGACCCGGCGGTTGCCCGTGGTCGACATGATCGAGGTGAGTGACAGCGTCCGCTCCGGATAGGTTGCCGCCACCAGCTGGGCGATCATTCCGCCCATCGATGCGCCGACGATATGGGCCTTGTCGATCCCCAGGGCATCAAGCAGGCCAACGGCATCGGCCGCCATGTCGGTAAGGCGGTAGGGCAGCTTGGGACGCAGCCCGAACAGCCGCATCAGAACCACCTTGCGCACATTGGGCACGCCGTGCTCGGTAAACTTGGTCGAAAGCCCGATGTCGCGGTTGTCATAACGGATCACGTGATAGCCGCGGGCCACCAGCGCCTCGACCAGCTCAATCGGCCAGAGCGTCAACTGCGCTCCCAGCCCCATGATGAGAAGCAGTGGCGGATTGGCCGGATCGCCATACCGTTCAACCTCAAGCGCGACTCCATTTGCGGTGACTTGTGGCATCCTGCTTCCCTTCAACGTTCAGTTCTTTTGCGAAATCGCCAAATTCCAAGGCTTCGTTGCGTCATAGTCCCGATTTTTTGGTCCCACGCCAGCCCCGATCCGGCGTTACACCCGGAACGATAGCCAGGCCGTCCGGTTGTTAGGATGTCCCCCAATACCGGCGGGACAGGCCGAAAGGATAATCGAATGGCAAACCAGAACCCAAACCAAAACCAGGGCGGTCAGCGCCAGGGTGGCGGTCAGCAGGCCGACAACCAGGGCGGCACCCCACGTCCGGACAAGAGCGGTCAGGGCGATACCCGCAAAGCCGGCCAGCCTGACGAAAAGAGCGGCAGCCAGAACGGCCGCTAACACGCGCTACTGACCGAACGACAGGTTCCAGCTAGCGTCTGGCAGAGCGGGCCGCTTTTGCGAGGGAGCGGCCCGTTGGCTATTACGGAACAAGCACGGTATCGCGCGCTTCAGGAAGCAGCTTGGGATAATCAAGCGTGAAGTGCAGCCCACGGCTTTCCTTGCGCTCCAACGCGGACCGCACGATCAGTTCAGCGCATTGCAGCAGGTTGCGCAGTTCGATCAGGTCAGTCGAAACGCGGAAGTGGCCGTAATAATCGTCCACTTCCTCCATCAGCAACTTGATCCGGTGCGCCGCGCGTTCCAGCCGTTTGGTAGTGCGGACAATGCCGACATAGTTCCACATGAAGCGGCGGATCTCGGTCCAGTTTTGCTGAATGATCACTTCTTCGTCGCTGTCTGTAACCCGGCTTTCATCCCAGGCGCGGACCGGTGGCGGGGTCGCGAAGCTTTCCCAACGCGCAAGAATATCCGCCGCCGCCGCCTCTCCGAAAACGAAACATTCGAGCAAGCTGTTCGAGGCAAGACGGTTGGCACCGTGCAAACCGCTCTCGGTGCATTCGCCTGCAGCGTAGAGGCCCGGCAGGTCGGTCCTCCCGGCCAGGTCGATAACGATCCCGCCGCAGGTGTAATGCTGCGCCGGCACGACCGGGATCGGCTGTTTGGTCATATCGATACCAAGGCCCAGCAGCTTTTCGTAAATCGTGGGGAAGTGCCCCTTCACAAAATCCACCGGCTGGTGACTGATATCGAGGTGAACATAGTCAAGCCCGTCTCGCTTGATCTCGCTGTCATTGGCGCGGGCGACGATATCGCGCGGGGCCAGTTCGGCCCGCTCGTCGTAGTCGGGCATATAGCGGTGCCCGGTCCTGGGGTTGAGCAAGCGCCCGCCTTCGCCGCGCACCGCCTCGGTGATCAGGAAGTTCTTCACGCCAAGGTTGTAGAGGCAGGTCGGATGGAACTGCATCATTTCCATATTGGCAACCCGGCAACCCGCGCGCCAGGCCATGGCGATGCCATCACCCGTCGCGCCGCGCGGCGCCGTGCTGAATTGATAGACCCGCCCCGCTCCACCCGTCGCCAGGATCGTGGCCCGCGCGGTATGCACCTCAACCTTGCCGGTCTGCTCGTTCAGCGCATAGACGCCCCAGACCCGGCCCGAACCGGAATAGCGCTCCTCGTGCCGCCCGGTGATCAGATCAATGCAGGCGCGGTGCGGCAGCAGGGTGATGTTGGGATGGGCCTCTGCCGCGCGCAGCAAGGCATCCAGCACCGCCCGGCCGGTCGCGTCATCGACATGGACGATCCGACGATGGCTGTGCCCGCCCTCCCGCGTGAGGTGGAGATCCTTCCCCTCGGTATTGAAGGGAACGCCCAGTTCGACCAGGCGGTCAATTGCATGGGGGGCGCGTTCGATCACGAACTCCACGGTTTCGCGGCGGTTGAGGCCCGCCCCGGCGACCATGGTATCGCGGATGTGGTTTTCAAAGGTATCGCCGGCATCGAGCACGGCGGCGATTCCGCCCTGGGCCCAGGCCGTCGATCCGCCGGTCAGCTCGCCCTTGGCCAGGACCAGCACCTTGACCCGTTCGGCCAGTTCCAGCGCCGCGGTCAGCCCCGCCGCGCCCGATCCGACGATGATGACATCGTGGCTCACACCCGGCTCACGCCGCCTGGGCCGCGCTGCTGGTCAGGCTGACGAAGACGTCCTCAAGGTCAGCCTCGCGGGTGCTGACGTCAACAATGCCAAAACCCATGCCCTGGATCAGCGACAGGACTTCACCCGCGTTGCTGCGATCCTTGTCGTAAGTGATCTCCAGCGTGTGATCGCCAGTCTTTTCGCACTTCAGGAATGCCGGATGGACCGGGCATTCCGCCGCGGGGGTATCAACCGTGACCACCACGACCTTTTCACGCGCCATTTCGACCAGTTCGCGGGTCGGCTTGTTGGCGATCAGTTCACCATGATTGATAATCGCAATGCGGTTGCACAGCTCTTCGGCCTCTTCGAGGTAATGGGTGGTCAGCACCACGGTCACCCCATGGGCGTTGAGATCGCTGACCAGTTCCCACAGCTGGCGGCGCAGTTCGACATCGACCCCGGCGGTTGGCTCATCCAGCACGATCACCGGCGGCTGATGGACCAGCGCCTTGGCGATCAGCAGGCGGCGCTTCATGCCGCCCGAAAGGGTGCGCGAATAGGCGTTGGCCTTGTCTGAAAGATGCACCTGCCCCAGCAATTCCAGGCTGCGCCGCGCCGCCTTGGGCACGCCGTAAAGCCCGGCCTGGATATCCAGCACCTCGATCGGCGTAAAGAACGGATCAAAGACGATTTCCTGCGGGACAATCCCGATCGAACGCTTGGCGTTTCGGGGATCCTTATCGATATCAAAACCCCAGATTTCAGCAGTTCCGCTGGTCTTCATCACCATCCCGGCAAGGATATTGATCAGGGTCGATTTGCCCGCGCCATTCGGGCCAAGCAGACCGAAGATTTCGCCCTGCGGCACATCAAAAGACACGCCTTTCAAGGCAAGCTTGCCCTCACCCTGACCGGCGGGGGCGTAGCGTTTGACGAGGTCACGGATGCGAATGGCGGCAGGCTGTTCCATAGCCCTGCTCTTGCGGCAGGATTGGCGCGCCGTAAAGCCCCAGCAAGCCGGCATCTGCTACCCGCACGTTAACCATAATCGCAGAGCAGCCCTTCACCGGTGTCCGGCTATCGGAAAGCGCGCTTCGGACATCGACCGAGGCGCAGGACTTTACCGTAAAGTAAGCATATCTTGATAGGCAATCGCCTGAAGTGAAGGAGAAATCGGGAGTGGATCGTCGCCATCGCCATCTGTTTGCGCCGGGGATGCGCAGCGTTGGCCGTTGGCTTGCGGCTTTACTCACCCTCGCCGGACTGACGGCACCAGCCCCCCTGTGGGCGGGCGAGCGGGCCACCTTGCAGCTTCCGGCAGAAGCCGTGATCGTGACCCAGCTCAGTTTCTTCAAAGTCGACGATCTGGTTTTCGGCCGGATCGCACCGGGCACAACGGCCGGGACCGTAACCATTGCGCCGTCTGGCGCACGCACGGCAACCGGCGGGGTCCGGCTGGTATCCGGGCCGGCCCACCAGCCAGCGTCGTTCGCCGGCAAAGGCAGCTTCAACCAGGCCCTGACCATTTCTATCAATGCAACCAGCCGGACCCTGACCCGGGTCGGCGGCACGCAAACCATGACGATGGACAGCTTCGTGATCGGCAGCACGCCGACCACCAATTTGACCGTGGCCCCGCTGGCTTTCCGGATTGGCTCGGCCACTGGCATGTTCCAGTTTCCGGTCGGGGCCAGGTTGCGGGTGGGGGCAAACCAGACGCCCGGCATTTATCAGGGCAATTTCACCCTGACGCTGAATTACCAGTAGTCTGGAAATCGCCGCGCGCGCCTGCTAGAGGGCGGCGCCATGAGCAACCAGCCCGAAACCGCAACCGTCACCACCACCCGCGTTTCCTGCGATGGCGCCAAAGATATCCGTGGCGGCGCAGCCTTGGGCCACCCGCGCGTTTGGCTGGAAATCGACGAGCGCGGCTATGTCGATTGCGGCTATTGCGACAAGCGCTTCGTGCTGCAGGGCGGCCCGGCCGATGGCGTCGATCCGGCGCAACTGGATGACGTAGCCTCTGGCGCCAGCCGCTAAGCCACCTATATCGGTGGCATGACCATCGATCCGCGCGCCCTGCTCTATCGCCAGCTTGATCCCGCCCAAGCCCAGGCCATCACCCGCGAGGCACTGGCCCGCTGCGACGATGGCGAACTGTTCCTGCAATATACTGCGAGCGAGACCTTCGGGTTCGACGACGGCCGGCTGAAGACCGCCGACTATGCTCGCGAGGCCGGGTTCGGCCTGCGCGGCGTTTCGGGCGAGATGACCGGCTTTGCCCATGCCAACGAGATCAGCGCCGATGCGATCCGCCGCGCCGGACAGACCCTGACCTTGCTCGATCCGGCCGCCAACAAGCTGGCCGCTCCGCCGCGCGCCAGCAACCGCAAGCTCTATACCGATGCCTCGCCGCTTGACCTGATCCCCTTTGCCGAAAAGGTGAAGCTGCTGGAGATGATCGACGCCGCCGCCCGTGCCCGCGATCCGCGGGTGGTGCAGGTTTCGGCCAGCCTTGCCGCCTCGTGGTCGGTAGTGGAGATCGTCCGCCCCGATGGCTTTGTTGCCACCGACGTGCGCCCGCTGGTGCGGCTTAATGTCGGAATCGTTGCCGAACAGAACGGGCGGCGCGAGACCGGCAGCTTCGGCATCGGCGGACGCCGGCTATATGACGACCTGTTCGCGCCTGAAACCTGGAACCGCGCGATCGACTCTGCGCTGGCCCAGGCGCTGGTCAACCTGGAAAGCGTTGCCGCTCCTGCCGGCGAGATGACTGTCCTGCTCGGCCCAGGCTGGCCCGGCGTGCTGCTGCACGAGGCGGTTGGCCACGGGCTTGAAGGCGATTTCAACCGCAAGGGCACCAGCGCCTTTTCGGGCAAGATCGGCCAGCGCGTCGCTGCGCCGGGGGTGACCGTGGTTGACGATGGCACCCTGCTGGGCGTGAACGGCCAGGGCCGCCGCGGCTCGCTCTCCATCGACGATGAGGGCACGCCTACAGCCGAGACCGTGCTGATCGAGGACGGGATCCTGAAAGGCTATATGCAGGACCGGCTCAATGCCAGGCTGATGGGGGTAGAGCCCACCGGCAATGGTCGCCGCGAATCTTATGCCCATGCCCCGATGCCGCGCATGACCAACACCTTCATGCGCGCCGGGAATGACGATCCGGCCGAGCTGCTGAGCCGCGTGAAGAAGGGCATCTTCGCCAAGAGCTTTGGCGGCGGGCAGGTCGATATCGTTTCGGGCAAGTTCGTGTTTTCCTGCACCGAGGCTTACCTGGTCGAAAACGGCAAGCTGGGCGCACCAATCAAGGGCGCGACGCTGATTGGCGATGGGCCGACCGTGCTGACCAAGGTTTCGGGCATCGGCAATGACCTGGCGATCGACGAAGGCGTTGGCATCTGCGGCAAGGGTGGCCAGTCGGTCCCCGCCGGAGTTGGCCAACCCAGCCTGCTGGTCGATGGCCTCACGGTCGGCGGGACAGCGTGATTTGTCAGGCGCAGTTCAGCATCCTGTGCTAATCTTGCAAGCCTGATCATTCGGAGAAGCCCCATGCGTGCCCTTGCCATTGTCCTTGCCGCCTCGGCGCTGGTCGCCGGCGGAAGCGCCCTCTCCGCCAAGCCGAAGCTGACCCCGCAGCAGCGGCTTGAAAAGCTGCTCGAAGGCCGGGTGGCCGGTAAGCCGACCACCTGCATCTCGACCAGCGACACCCGCGATATGGAAATTATCGATGGCGTGGCCCTGGTCTATCGTTCGGGCAGCACGCTTTACGTGAACCGGCCCAAGAACCCCGAAGACCTCGATTCCGATGATATCCTGGTGATCCGCCCCAGCGGCAGTCAGCTCTGCCGGCTCGATATGATCCATACGGTTGATCGGGTTGGCCACTTCACCACCGGGTTCATCAATCTGGGTGACTTCGTCCCCTATCGGCGCGCCAAGCAGACCGAACGCTAAGCCTATTCCACCTTGCCAAAGGCGCCGTTGCGCCGCACCTTGCGTGGAATAACGTGCAGGGAGAGCATGATGGCCACGGCCCAGGCACCAATAGGTTCACCTTTCGGCTACCGCTCAACCGCGATGGACGTGGTTGCGGGGATCGACCTGACCGGCAAGATCGCCTTCGTGACGGGCGGATATTCGGGACTTGGCACCGAGGTGGTGCGCGCCCTCGCATCTGCCGGCGCCCGCGTCCTTATCGGTGCACGGCGACCCGACAAGGCGGCGGCCGATCTGGCCGGTGTTAGCGGCGCGTTTGAAATCCTTGAGCTTGACCTTTCGGACCCCGCCTCGATCGACGCCTGCGCCGAGGAAGTCGCCCGCCGAACCGGCCAGCTGCACATCATCATCAATAACGCCGCGATCATGGCCTGCCCGCTGGCCCGCGATGCGCGCGGTTATGAAAGCCAGTTCGCCACCAACCACCTCGGCCATTTCCAGCTGACGGCGCGGCTCTGGCCGCTCATCAAGGCTGCACAAGGTGCGCGGCTGGTATCGGTTTCGTCGATCGGCCACCGCCTCAATGGCTTGTCGCTTGATGATCCGAGCTTCGAACATCGCGACTATGACAAGTGGCTGGCCTATGGGCAGGCCAAATCTGCCAATGCCCTGTTTGCGCTGCAGCTTGACAAGCTGGGCGCGCCCCATGGCCTGCGCGCTTTTTCCGTCCACCCCGGAGGGATCGTGACACCACTGCAACGCCACCTGACGATCGACGAGCAAAAGGCGATGGGCTGGTTCGATGTCGAAGGTAAGGTCCACCCGATGTTCAAGACCCCGGCGGAAGGGGCATCAACCTCGGTCTGGTGCGCCACCTCGGCGCTGCTCGATGGCATGGGCGGGGTCTATTGCGAGGATTGCAACATTGGCATGCTTGTCAGCGATCCGCCGCCACTCGCAAGCGGGGTCTGGCCGCATATCTGCGACACGGCGCTGGCGGCAGCGCTGTGGGACAAGTCCGAAGCGATGACCGGGGTGGCGTTCCGCCCCTGAGCAGGGGTATGGCGAGGCATGACCACAGGCATCCTCGTCCTCACCACCGGCGGCACGATCGACAAGAACTATTTCGACGCGCTGTCGGAATACCAGATCGTTGACAGCGGCATCCCGGCGCTGCTGGCCGAGGCGCGGGTCGCCCTGCCATGCCGGGTGGTGGAGCTGATGCGCAAGGACAGTCTGGAACTGACCGATACTGATCGCGCAGCGATCGCCTCTGCCGCACGCGAAGCGCCGGAAACCCGGATCGTCGTCACCCACGGGACCGATACGATGACCGAGACGGCCAGGGTGCTGGCAGCCGAAGTGCCCGGCAAGACCATCTGCCTGACCGGCGCGCTCAGTCCGGCGCGCTTTGCCGAGACAGACGCGCCATTCAACCTGGGCATGGCCTTTGCCTGCGTCCAAACCGCCACGCCGGGGGTCTGGATCGCGATGAGCGGCCAGGTGTTTGATGGATTGAAAGTGCGGAAGGACCGCGCGGCCGGAAAGTTCGTCGCGCTCTAGTTACTGGGCCGAGAGCTGGCGGCGCAGCGACGCGGCCACGCCTTCGATGTCCAGGCCAACGACCTTGGCATAGGCCTTGGCGAAACCCATGATGTAGATCCGGCTGGCAAAGATCGAAAAATCGTCATCCTCAAGCGCGCGCAGGAACCGCGTGCTGACCTTGGTCCGCGCAGCCATTTCCTCAAGCGAGAGGTTGTTGGCAACGCGTGCGCACATCAGCGCCGCGCCAACACTTTCGCTTTGGGCGACAAGGCTCTTGTAATCTTCAAAGCTCAATTGCCCTCTCCTCCCCAGAGAGAATGACGCATCTGCGACCGCCGCTTGTGCGAATCGCCTGAGCCCTCCGCTTACCTCAAGTTATCCACAGGGTCGAATCGCTTTGCCGCGATAACGGCTGCCGGCGCGACCCTGGCCGGGCTGAATTGCCTAGAGCAGCCGCGGCTGCGCGGGATCCAGCACCAGCCGGGCAATCACTGCGGGCAGGCTGGTCTTGAGCTTGAAGAACCCCGCAGTGGCGCGGGGCCAAAGCAGATCATCCCAGGCCCGCCGCTGCTCAATCAGCTGCGCGCCGCCAGCGGCCAGCCGCACCGCCAGGTCATCAAGCTGCCACCGGATCAGGCCCGCTGGCGCCTGCGCCGTAATCAGCGTCGACAGTCCCCGCCCGGCCAACCAGGTCGGCAGGTCTGCGGCCGCAACCTTCATGCAAGGCACCCCGAAGTGGGCCACTACCCGCGCCGCGGCATCGTCTAGCGCCCCCACCGAGAACCGCGCAGCAGGGCTGTCTGGTACTGCAACAGAAGCACTGGGAAGCATGGCAATCGCCCGCACCTCTCCCGCCAGGTCCCAGCTTTCCGGATGAAGGTCTTCCTCGGTCAGCAAGAGCGCGCAGGGGCCGCCATCGTGGCGCTGCGCAGCGGCCAGCGGCGCGGCGGGCAAGGGCGGCTCTGCTTCGGCCAGCGGCAGTGCGGCTTCGTTGAGTTGCCCATATGGCGCAAACCGCCCGGCCGTATTGCGGGCGATATTCTCGGCCCTGGCCAGGTAATGCTTGCCCTGGGTATGCAGCCCGGCGACCCAGCGCCACGACAGCGTGTTGGAAGCCGGATCGGCATCGAGCAGGTGCTTGTAAAAGAAATCGGCGCCCAGCTGCCACGGCAGGCCCAGGGTGAAAATCCACACGCTGGCAAACCACATCCGCGCATGGTTGTGGATCCAGCCAAGGCTGCGCAGCTCTTCCACCCAGGCATCGAAGCAGGCGATTCCGGTTGCGCCATCGGTTGCGCGGGCGAACCGCGCTGCCAGGCCGCGATCGCGTTCGAGCGCGGCCTTGAGCGCGATCCGCTCGGCATTGAACCGCTCCAGCGTGCCGGGCCGCAATTCAAGCCAGCCCTTCCAATAGGTCCGCCAGGCCACTTCCTGGATGAACTTTTCAGCAGCTGCGGCGCTGTGACGGCCCAGAACCGCCGCGATTACCTCTTCCTCGGTGATCAGCCGGCGGCGCAGCCAGGGCGAAAGCGCCGACACATTGCTGCGGTCAGCCGGGCCGAGGTCAAGATTGCGGCGATCGGCATAGGCGCGTCCCGCATAGGGGAGGAATTCAGCCAGCCGGGCCAGGCCGGCGGCGCGGGTCGGGGTCCATTCCATCCCCTGCCGCTAGGCGCGACAGGGCCTGCCGTCAGCCCGGCCTTTGGACCGGTGGCTAGCGGCCCGACACTGCGGCTCTTAGCGGCTTATTCCCACTCGATCGTGCCGGGCGGCTTTGAGGTATAGTCATAGACCACGCGGTTGATACCCTTGACCTCGTTGATGATCCGGGTCGCGACGCGGCTGAGGAAGGCGGCATCGAAGGGATAGATATCGGCGGTCATGCCATCGGTGCTGGTCACGGCGCGCAAAGCGCAGACGTTGTCGTAAGTGCGGCCATCGCCCATCACGCCCACGGTCTTGACCGGCAAGAGCACGGCAAAGGCCTGCCAGATCGCATCGTAAAGCCCGGCATTGCGGATTTCTTCCAGGTAGATCGCATCGGCCTTGCGCAGCACATCGCAACGCTCGCGTGTGACTTCGCCGGGGATGCGGATCGCCAGACCCGGCCCCGGGAAGGGATGGCGGCCCACGAAGACATCGGGCAGGCCCAGCTCGCGGCCCAGCTCGCGCACTTCATCCTTGAACAGTTCGCGCAAGGGTTCGACCAGCTGCATGTTCATGCGCTCGGGCAGCCCGCCCACGTTGTGGTGACTCTTGATCGTGACCGAAGGCCCGCCGGTGAAGGAGACTGACTCGATCACATCGGGGTAGAGCGTGCCCTGGGCCAGGAAATCGGCCCCGCCCACCTGTTTGGCTTCTTCCTCGAACACATCGATGAAGGTCTTGCCGATGAACTTGCGCTTGGCCTCAGGGTCGGTCACGCCGGCCAGGCCGTTCAGGAACAGCGCCGAGACATCCTTGTGCACCAGCGGAATGTTGTAATGGCCGCGGAACAGGCTGACGACCTGATCGGCTTCGCCCATCCGCATCAGGCCGTGATCGACGAAGACGCAGGTCAGCTGATCGCCAATCGCCTCGTGGATGAGCACGGCGGCAACGGCGGAGTCGACGCCGCCCGACAGGCCGCAGATCACCTTGCCCTTGCCGACCTGGGCGCGGATTTCCTCGATCTTGGTCTTGCGGAATTCGGCCATGGTCCAATCCCCGGCCAGGCCGCAGACATGACGGACGAAATTCTTGAGCAGCTTGCCGCCATCGGGGGTGTGGACCACCTCGGGATGGAACTGCATCGCATAGATGCGCTTCTCATCATTCGCGATCACCGCATAGGGCGCGCCGGGGGAGCTGGCGACCGGTCGGAAGCCAGGGGCCAGCGCGGTCACCTTGTCACCGTGGCTCATCCAGACCTGATGGCTTTCACCCTCCGCCCAGAGCCCATCGAACAGCACGCAGCGGTCCGAAATCTCGATAAAGGCGCGGCCAAACTCGCCACTGTCACCCTGCAGCACTTCGCCGCCCAGCTGGTGCATCAGCGCCTGCTGGCCATAACAGATGCCCAGCATCGGCAGGCCGCTGGTCAGGATCTCGTCCGGAATGCGCGGGCCGTTCGCATCGAGCACCGAGGCCGGACCGCCCGAAAGGATGATCCCCTTGGGCTTGATCCGCGCAAAGGCGGCGGCGGCGTGGCTGAACGGGGCGATTTCGGAATAGACCCCGGCCTCGCGCACGCGGCGGGCGATCAGCTGGGTAACCTGGCTGCCGAAATCGACGATCAGGATCGAATCTGAAGGCTGGATGCTCATGGCTGGCCGATAAGGGGGGCGCGCCGCCGAGGCAAGGGCGGCGGCGCGGCAATCCCCTTTCAGAGCGCTAGCGCGGCTTGGTGGGCACCAGTTCGCGCAAATCCGTCTTGAGCAGTTTGCCGATGTGGCTGCGCGGCATTTCAGCGATGGCGTAAAGCTCTGCCACGCGCTGGGTCTTGCCGAGGCGGCTGTTGGCAACCGTGCGGATATCCTCCAGCGCGTCCTCGCCCACGCCGGGCTTCAGCACCACGAAGCCAACCGGGGTTTCGCCCCACTTCTCGGATTGGACGCCGACCACGGCGGCTTCGACCACGCGCTCGTCCTTGGCCAGTTCGCCCTCCAGATCGATCGGGAAGATGTTGAACCCGCCCGAGATGATCACGTCCTTGGTCCGTCCGACCAGTTCGACAAAGCCATCGGCATCGACCCTGCCGACATCGCCCATGCGCTGCCAGACCGAGCCGTCCTCGGGATCGATCCAATAGCCTTCGCGGGTCTTTTCAGGCTGGTTCTTGTAACCCAGCATCATGGTGGGCGACTTGCCGACCAGTTCGCCCGGGGTGCCAGGGGGCACCTCGTTGCCATCTTCGTCCAGCACCTTGAGGAAATGCCCCGGCGCCGGCTTGCCGACGGTGTGGAGCTTGTCGGGGTGTTCGTGGACCGGGAAGATGCAGGCCACCCCGCCCTCGGTCATGCCATAGATCTCGATCAGGCCGCCGGGCATCCGGCGCAGCACTTCGCCCTTCAGGTCCGCCGGGAATGGCGCGCTGGTGCAGTATTTCATCTTTATCGACGAGAGGTCGTAATCGTCGAACCGTTCGAACTGCATCAGGCGGCGGTACTGAACCGGGACCAGCATGGTGTGGGTGATCCGCTCTGCCTGGGCGCGCTCCAGCCACTTTTCGGTATCGAACTTGCCCATCAGCGAGACATAGCCGCCCGAGTACATCGTCGGCAGGAACACGGCCATGGTGGTGTTGGAATAGAGCGGGGTCGAAGTGAGCGTGCGGCTGTCCTTGCCATAGTTGAGCGAAGCGCGGAACGTCATCTGCCGCCAGCGCATGCCATGGCTGTGAACGATGCCCTTGGGAATGCCCGTGGTGCCCGACGAGTAAATGATGTTGAGCGGATCGGTATCCTCTGGCTCGAATGGCGCGGCCCTGGTCCCGGCGGGGGCCATGAAGGCATCCAGTTCTTCATCGAGGACAATCTGCCGCCCAACCGGAAGCATGAAATCCCCCAGCTCGGTCAGCTTGGCGCGATCGATGAAGAGGTGCAGCGCCCCCGAATCCTGCGCCATCCCGGCCAGCTGTTCGGGGCTGGCGCTGGTGGTCAGCGGCGCGGCGCAGCCGCCGGCGCGGATCGCGGCGAGGTAGATCAGCGCGTAATTGACCGTCGTGGTGCCCAGGATCGAAACCGCCTGCCCACGCTGCAAGCCATCGGCCTGGAGCCGGGCAGCGATCCGCTCAACCCGGTCTGCCACTTCGCGCCACGAGAGGGTGACCGTGCCATCGTAAAGCGCTGCAGCATCGCCGCGGTATTCGCCCCAGGCGGCAATCAGGCCGGGGAACGATCCGAAGGGTTGGTCAAGCAGCAGGGCGGGATCAGCGATCATCTGCGGGCTTCCTCTCTGTGATTTGTTCTTGGCCCATCACAAGCAAGCAGGGCCGCTCCATGCAAGAGCGGAGTGCTTCTCTGCCGGATTACCCGGTGGTAAATGATCGAGTTGCAAAATACGCAACAAGTTGTGCCGCCTTTGCACTGGTAATGTCTACCAGAATAGTTATGTTGCGACTGCGAACTGAATAAGCAGCCGCACAAATTCAAGAGGAGCACACAATGCGTAGCATCGTCGCCGTTGTGCTGCCGATCATCGCCGCGCTCGGTACGAGCGGGCTGATGTTCTCCGCCACGCTCGCCTGAGCGTTCTCGCGCGGATCAGCACAATCCCAAGCAAAAGGCCGCCGCGCCCATCCGGCGCGGCGGCCTTTCGTTGATCAGGACGGCTTACTTGTTCGCGTAGGCCGCGACCAGTTCACCCAGGAAATCGCGCCCGGTGTATAGCGCGGCCACTTCGAGCCGCTCATTGAGGCCGTGAACCCCGTTGCCATCTGAATCCCCCCACATGCCGGGCACGCCATAGGTCGGGATGCCAACCGCGCCGAGGAAGGTCGCGTCGGTGTAGCCATTGGCCATGACCGGCACGAGCGGCACGCCGGGGAAGTACTTCGCCACCAGCTTGCGCGCCGGTTCGACCACCTTGGGATCGAGCGGCGGATTGGGCGGGCTGGGACGCAGCGGTGCCAGGGCGGTGACTGACACGCCGGGATCCCCAATGATCGCTGACAGTTCCTGCCGGATCGCCTCAACCGAATGCCCCGGGAAGATCCGGCAGTTCACATTGGCCTGGGCCCGCTGCGGCAAGGCATTGCGGGCATGGCCGGCATCCAGCATGGTTGCCACACAGGTGGTGCGCAGGTTCGAATGGAGGAACGGTTCAGTGTTCACCAACGCTTCCGCGGCCTTGTCTGCCGGATTGTTGGCAAGCGCCACCATCGCCTTGCCCACGGCATCGTTCCGGCCCGCCCCGGCAACCTTGAAATAGGTCCGGGTCGTATCAGTGAATTCCACCGGAAAGCTATGCGCCTCGATCTTCTTGAGTGCTGCGGCGAGCTGGTAGATTGCATTGTCCGGCCGTGGGACCGAGCTGTGGCCGCCCGGATTGCGGGTTTCGAGCTGGTAATTGGCAAAGGTCTTTTCGCCGACCTGGATCGCCTGCTCCACCACCTTACCACCAGCCGCAACCGCCTTGCCATCGGTACCGCCCCCGCCACCTTCGTTCAGTGCGAACTCGGCGTCGATCAGATCGCGCTTGTTGGCGGCCAGCCACTCGGCGCCATTGAAGGCGCCATTGGTTTCCTCACCGCAAGTCAGCGCCATCTTCAGTGTGCGCTTGGCCCGTGTCCCGGCCTTGGCGTGGCCAATCAGGATATCGGTCCAGATCGCCGCCAGCCCCTTGGTGTCTGACGTGCCCCGACCATAGAAATAGCCCTGTTCCTCGATCAGCTGATAGGGATCACGCTCCCAATCGGCGCGCTTCGCGGCAACCACGTCGATATGAGCGATCAGCAGCAGCGGCTTGAGCGTCTTGGAACTGCCCGGCAGGACGGCGACCAGCCCACCCTCCTTGGGATGGGCGGGATCGGCGAACAGGGTCAGCTGGTCATCCTTGAACCCCGCGGCCTTCATCCGCGCCGCAACGCGCTCTGCCGCCAGGGTACAACTGCCGGTGGTGATTGAAGTGTCGGTTTCGACCAGTTCCTTGAACAGTGCTCGCAGCTCTGCCTTCTGGGGCGAGAGCGGCGCGGGCTGGGCCAGGGCGGTGGTTGAGGTCAATGCCAGGCCCAGGACCAGGCCCAAAGTGCGCTTCATCATGATCGCTCCCCCGTCTTTTCGTTCAACGGCCCTTGGGGCTGGCATAGGTCTTGACCAGTTCGGTCAGCATGTCGCGGCCGGTATAGACCGACTTGACGATCGCCCGTTCATTCAGGCCATGCGCGCCATTGCCATCGGGATCACCGTAGAGGCCCGGCGGGCCGTAGGAGGGGATGCCGATCGCACCGAAATAGATCCCGTCGGTTGCCCCGGTCGACATCATCGGCACCAGCGGAACGCCCGGGTAATACTTGGCAACCAGCTTCTCGACCGGCTCCAGCATCGCCTTGGTCAGCGGCGGCGGGGTAGCGATCGGGCCGCGATCATCCACCTTGGTTACAGTCATTCGCGGATCACCGATCACCTGTTCCAGCGTCTTGCGGACCGCTTCATAGGATACGCCCGGGAAGATCCGGCAATTGACCAGAGCCCCGGCGCGCTGCGGCAGGGCATTGTTGGCATGGCCGCCATCCAGCAGGGTTGCCACGCAGGTGGTGCGCAGCATCGAATGGAACATCCGGTCGCGATCAAGAACGGCCACCGCAGCCTTGTCTTGCGGGTTGGCGACAACGGCCAGCATGGCCTTGCCCACCTCGTCCTGGCGCGCTGCGCCGAGCCGCGAGAAATAGGCCTTGGTGGTGTCGGTAAGCATGACCGGGAATTCGAACTCGCGCAGCTTCACCAGCGCGTCTGACAGTTCATAGATCGCATTGTCGCGGACCGGGATCGACGAGTGGCCGCCCGGGTTGGTTGCCTCGATCCGGTAATTGCCGACGGTCTTTTCGCCGACATGGAAGTTCTGGGCCACGACCGTGCCCTTGCCATCGGTGCGCCCGCCGCCGCCTTCGTTGAGGACGAATTCGGCATCGATCAGGTCGCGCCGGTTTTCCGTCAACCAGCGCGCGCCGTTAAAGGCCCAGCTGGTTTCCTCTCCGCAGGTCAGCGCCAGCTTGATCGTCCGCTTGGGCTTGTAGCCTTCGGCCCGGAAGCGCTCGAGCATGTCCACCCAGATTGCCGCCAGCGCCTTCATGTCCGATGTGCCGCGGCCATAGAAGTAACCGTCTTCCTCGAACAGGGTATAGGGATCGCGGGTCCAGTCCTCGCGCTTGGCAACGACAACGTCGATATGGCCCAGCAGCAGCATCGGCTTAAGCGTCTTGGACGTACCCGGGAAGACGGCCACGATGCCGCCCTCCTTGGGATGGTCCGGCACGGAAAACTGCGTGAGCTCGGCCTTGGTAAAGCCATTGGCCAGCATGTGGGCTTCGATCTTGCCGGCCAGCGCGGTGCAGCTGCCGGTGGTGATTGAGGTGTCGGTCTCTACCATCTCCTTGTAGAGCGCGCGGAATTTCGCCTTGTCGGGCGAAAGGCCTTCCTGCGCCTGGGCCGAAACCCCCACCATGCCCAGCACCAGTGCCGAAGCGAATCCCAACAGGCCTGACTTCATCGAATTTCCCCTTCCGAGCCGGCACCAGCCGCCCGGCGCGCATCGCCAGCGGATTCTTGCCGTTAAGCGCGGTTGAAGCACCATTAGACTGTGGATGGAAGGGGGCCTCGGCGCTTTCTTTACAGGGCTGGAATCCCTATATGCTGCCTATGTCCGAAGACACCCAGAACACCCCGAACGCCAACGCCTATGGCGCCGACTCCATCAAGGTCCTCAAGGGGCTCGACGCCGTGCGCAAGCGGCCCGGCATGTACATCGGCGATACGGATGATGGCTCGGGCCTGCATCACATGGTGTTCGAGGTTTCGGACAACGCCATTGACGAGGCCTTGGCCGGTCACTGCGATCTGGTGCTGATCGAACTGAACCCCGATGGCTCGGTTTCGGTCGAGGACAATGGCCGCGGCATCCCGACCGGGATCCACGCCGAGGAAGGCGTTTCCGCGGCAGAGGTCATCATGACCCAGCTGCACGCCGGCGGTAAGTTCGAGAACAC
Source organism: Novosphingobium sp. APW14 (assembly GCF_032337075.1). Lineage (NCBI taxonomy): Bacteria > Pseudomonadati > Pseudomonadota > Alphaproteobacteria > Sphingomonadales > Sphingomonadaceae > Novosphingobium > Novosphingobium sp. APW14. The sequence goes on along the minus strand of NZ_JAVYAB010000007.1, from coordinate 85,635 downwards.
CAGCGATGACAATGCCTACAAGGTCTCGGGCGGCCTCCACGGCGTGGGTGTGTCGGTGGTCAACGCGCTGTCGGAATGGCTGGAGCTGACAATCTGGCGCGATGGCCAGGAACACTGGATGAAGTTTGCCCACGGCGATGCCGTCGCCCCGCTGGTGGTGCGCGGCCCGGCGCCCGACAATGGCAAGGGCAGCCCCAAGAAGGGCACCCGCGTGACCTTCCTGGCCAGTGACGAGACTTTCAAGAACGTCACCGTCTATGATTTCGACAAGCTGGAGCATCGCTACCGCGAGCTGGCCTTCCTGAACTCTGGCGTGCGGATCCTGCTGCGCGACCTGCGCGGCGAGGAAGTGAAGGAACACGACCTGTTCTATGAAGGCGGCATCGCGGCCTTCGTGAAGTACCTTGATCGCAACAAGACCGCGCTGCTGCCGGATCCGATCGCGATCAGTTCTGAACGCGACGGTATCGGCATCGATGTCGCGCTGGAATGGAACGATTCCTACTACGAAAACGTGCTGTGCTTCACCAACAACATCCCGCAGCGCGATGGCGGCACCCACCTGGCCGCCTTCCGCGCCGCGCTGACCCGGACGCTCAACGGCTACGCCGAAAAGACCGGGCTGATGAAGAAGGAAAAGGTCACCCTGACCGGCGAGGACATGCGCGAAGGCCTGACCGCGATCGTCTCGGTCAAGCTGCCTGACCCCAAGTTCTCTTCGCAGACCAAGGACAAGCTGGTCTCCTCCGAAGTGCGCCAGCCACTGGAAAGCCTGATGGCCGACCGGATGACCGAATGGCTGGAAGAAAATCCGGCAGAGGCCAAGGCCGTGGTCGGCAAGATCATCGATGCCGCCGCTGCCCGCGAAGCCGCGCGCCGCGCCCGCGAACTGACCCGGCGGAAGGGGGCGATGGACATTGCCTCGCTGCCCGGCAAGCTGGCCGATTGCCAGGAACGCGATCCCAGCAAGTGCGAACTGTTCCTGGTCGAAGGGGATTCGGCCGGCGGCTCGGCCAAGCAGGGCCGCGATCGCCACATCCAGGCGATCCTGCCGCTGAAGGGCAAGATCCTGAACGTTGAGCGCGCGCGGTTTGACCGGATCATTTCGTCAAAGGAAGTCGGCACGCTGATCCAGGCGATGGGCACCGGCATCCGCGATGAATTCAATCTGGCGAAGCTGCGCTATCACAAGATCGTGATCATGACCGACGCCGACGTCGACGGCGCGCATATCCGCACGCTGCTGCTCACCTTCTTCCACCGGCAGATGCCGGAAATCATCCGCAATGGGCACCTCTTCATCGCCCAGCCGCCGCTCTACAAGGTCAGCAAGGGCCGCTCGGAAGTCTACCTGAAGGACGCCGCTGCGCTGGATCGCTACCTGGTCGAAGCAGGTCTTGCGGGCCGCGTGCTCGAAACCTCGGGCGGCGCCCGCGCGGGCAGCGAGCTGGAAGCGCTGGTTGAGCATGCCCTGCGGCTGCGCAGCCTGATGGGCTTCGTGCCGCGCCGCTATGACCCGGCGGTGATCGAGGCGCTGGCACTGGACGGCGCGCTGCTGCCCGATATTTCGACGGCTGATCGCACCACGGCCCTTGCCCGCGTGGCCGAACGGCTGGGCCGCGCCGACCAGGAAGCGCGCTGGAGCGCAAGCCTGCGCGATGATGGCTCGGTGCTGGTCCAGCGCGTGTGGCGCGGGGTGACCGATGCCTACCCGATCGAAGCCAGCTTCCTGACCAGCGCCGAAGCGCGCAAACTGGCCCGCGTTGCCGCCGAACATGCCGAAGCCTATGCCGGCGTTGCCCGCCTGGTCCGTGCCGGTGCCGCCGATGTTGAGGCAGACGCGGAAGGTGATGGCGAAGAGGCCGAAGCCGCCGCACCGGTTCGCCTTATTGCCGGCGACGGCACGATCACCCGCCCGAGCCAGCTGCTCGACGCGGTCCTGGCCGCTGGGCGCAAGGGCCTGTCGATCGCCCGCTACAAGGGTCTGGGTGAAATGAACGCCGAACAGCTGTGGGAGACCACGCTCGATCCCGACAACCGCAGCCTGTTGCAGGTCAAGGTTGAGGACGCCGACGTGACTGACGAGATCTTCACCCGCCTGATGGGCGACGTGGTCGAACCGCGCCGCGACTTCATCCAGGAAAACGCACTGAACGTGGCCAATCTGGACGTTTGATCGGTTGCGCCAGTCGCCTCCGCGATTGGCTGGCCCGGTCAACGCCTTAAGCCGGGAAGAACCGCGCAATCACATCCCGTGCCAGCCGCGCGGGGCGCAGTGTTTCGGCATCGAGCGAGCACCAGGTGGAGCGGACTTCGGCGAGGATATCCTCACCGCGGCGGATCACCGTTTCGTAAACCGCGCGCGCGCCCTGCACCTTTTCGAGCAGGACTGTCGCAACCACTGCATCGCCCAGGAAGCCGGGCTTGCGATAGGTAATCTCATGCTTCAGCGCGACCCACAGGTGCGCGGCGACGGCCTGTGGCGGGGCGAAGGAGCGCCAATGATCCAGCACGGCCTCCTGCACCCAATTGAGGTAGCGCGCATTGTTGACGTGCCCCATGAAATCGATGTCATGGGGCTCGACCGCGATGGCGAAGTCGTGGGTAAGGGCGCTGCTCACACCCTTGTAAGTAAACCGGAACGCGTAAATTCGCTAGGTGGGCAAAGGGCGACTGTCGCCCGCCAGCCCCGTTATGCCGCGCGCAGCCCGGTTACGGCGCGCGCGCCGCGATCAGTTGCCGAAAGACCATCAAAAATCGCATCGATGATCCGGGCCAGCTTGTCCTCGCTCAGCCGGGGCATGACGAGGGCCATCAGCGAGATGTTCACATAGGCCGCAACCATCTGATTGATCAGGCTGATTGTCTCATCGATTTCCAGCCCGGCGAAGTAACCTTCTGCCATGGCTTCGGCAACGATTTGGCCCAGATAATGGTCACCCAGGTCAACATAGCTGCGCACGACATCAAAATGCTCTTCGCCAACATCGCAATAGGTCTGGAACAGGACCTGATCGCGTTCCCACATTGCGCGGATCAGGGCGAAGCGCCGCGCGTAGAATTCAAACAGCTTGCGCCGCGGCGGCAGATCGCTGGCGATCACTTCTTCCATGATCGCAACCTTGGGGGCGAACCAGCGGCCGGCAATGGCCTCGATCACCGCTTCCTTGTTTTCGAAGTAGCGGTAAAGGTTTGCCGGCGACATGCCGGCCAGGGCCGCCAGTTCAGTCATTGTCAGCGCCGTGTTGCCGCGTTCCTCGATCATCGCGGTGGCAATGTCGAGCAGTTGTTCCCGTCCGGCTTGGATGTCCGTTTGCGGCCGCGGCATAGCGCCATTCTCCCCAAGGATTATGAATCGCAATATAGAAAGAAGCCGGCAGCCTTTCAAGAAACTGTCATAGCCGGATAATACGCATACCTTGTCGTTATGGCACCATCGGCTAGGAACGCCCGATGTCGATTCTCCGCAAAGCGCCGCTCGCCCTTCTGCCGCTTCTTGCTGCCTGTGCCACCCCGCAAGCAGGGGGGCAGCCCGCTCCGACGGTCAAGGTTGCCCTGCTGGCGATCAATGACTTCCACGGCGCGCTGGAGATGCCGCGCCAGTCGGTGTTCGTGCCCGACGAGCAGGGCGAGGCTATGCCGGTTCCGGCCGGCGGCGCCGCCTATCTCGCCAGCGCGATCGATAGCCTGAAGGCCCGGCACCCCGATCACCTGGTGGTCAGCGCCGGCGATCTGATCGGGGCTTCGCAGCTTTCCTCAGCGCTGTTCCTGGATGAGCCGACGATCGAGGTGATGAACCGCATCGGGCTGGATTTCAACGCCACCGGCAATCATGAATTTGATCGCGGGCAGGATGAGCTGCTGCGGATGCAAAACGGCGGCTGCGCGCAGCACACCGCGCGCAAGCCCTGCCAGGTTGAGCCGTTCAAGGGCGCGAAGTTCAAGTTCCTGGCGGCGAACACGATCAAACCCGATGGCTCCACCCTGTTTCCCGGCACGGCCATCCGCAGCTTCGGCGCAGGCCGCAACAAGGTGGACATCGGCCTGATCGGCCTGACGCTGGAGGGGACTGACGGGCTGGTTTCGCCCGAAGGGATCAAGGGCCTGACCTTTGCCGACGAAGCCGCCACCATCAACGCCGCCGTGCCGCGCCTGCGCGCTGCCGGGGCCGATGCCATCGTGGTGGTGATCCACGAAGGCGTGCGGACCAAGGGCGTGCCCAATCCCCAGGGTTGCGAGGGGGCGAGCGGCCCACTGGGCGAAATCGCCAATCAGCTGGATGGCGTTGACGTGATCGTCTCGGGCCATACGCACTGGGCCTATGTTTGCGAATGGCCCGGCAAGAACCCGGCCCGGCCGATCCTGATGACCAGTGCCGGGGTGTTCGGCACCCTGGTGACCGAGATCAGCCTGGAGTTCGACCCGCGCGGTAGCGGGCTGGTCAGCCGCTCGGCCCGCAATGTCATTGTCCAGAGCGAGGCTTACCGCCCCGCGGTTGACCGCGTTTCACCCAATACCGATCGTTTCCCGCGCTTCGCCCCGCGCGCCGACATTGCCGAATATGTGGCGAAGTACTCTGAAGCGGCACAGCAGTTTGCGCTACGCCCGGCCGGGCGGATTGGCGGCGAGGCGACCCGCGGCGGCGATGGTTCCAGCACGGGCAGCACGCTTGGTTCGCTGATCGCCGATGCCCAGCTGGCGGCAACGGCCGGTGCCGGGGCCCAGATCGCCTTCATGAACCCGTTCGGGATCCGTGCGCCGTGGCGGCTTGCCCCCGGCGAGAACGGCCAGCTGACCTTTGGCGATCTCTACAAGGTCCAGCCGTTCAACAACGTACTGCTGACCCAGACGCTGACCGGTGCGCAGCTGCGCCGCGTGCTGGAGCAGAACTTTGACGGATATGGGCCGAACCAGGTGCTCAGCCCATCGCGTGGTTTCGTCTACAGCTATGACCTGTCCCGGCCGGTCGGCAGCCGGATTGTTTCGATGATGCTTGACGGCAAGCCGATCGAGGACGGGGCAACCTATCGCATCACCACCAGCGACTTTCTGGCCTATGGCGGCGATACTTACAGCGAGCTGTCCAAAGGCACCGACCGCGTGGTCGGCGTGACCGACCTGGCTGCGCTGGAGGCCTGGCTTCAGGCCATTCCCCCACGCGCCGTGCCGCAGGAAGACCGATCTAAAGACGTGACCCCGCGCTAACCCTTGCGCGGCGGCCAGGGGATGAAGCCCGAAGTCCGCGCCACATAGTCGGCATAGCCGGGGCGGGTCTTGGCCAGGCCCTTTTCCAACAGCGGCTTGCCCGACCACTTGGTGAGCGTGAAGGTCAGGAACAGCGGGCCGGGCAGGCTGGCCAGTGCGATCCATGGTCCGGCGCTGGCGGCCGCCAGCCAGATGCCCCACCACACGCAGCAATCGCCGAAATAGTTGGGATGACGGGTATAGCGCCACAGCCCGGTGTCGAGCACCTTGCCCTTGCTGGCCGGATCGGCGCGGAAAGCCTTGAGCTGGGCATCGCCGACGGCTTCGAAAACCATGCCGACCAGCCACAAGGTCGCGCCCGCCAGAGCCAGCGGACCGATCGCGGCGGGTTCCGGACTGACCAGGACCCCCAGCTGCGCCGGCAGGCAGGTCAGGTAAAGCAGGACAGCTTGCGGAGCGAAGACCTTGGTCAGTGCGGCCTGCGCAAACCGGCCCTGTTCCTTGGCCTTGCCCAGCATCCGCGCATAGCGCACGTCTTCGCCGTGGCCGCGCCAGCGGGTATAGAGATGCCAGAACAGGCGCAGGCCCCACAGCACCGCCATGGCCGCGATCAGGCTGGCGCGCGCGCCGGGCTGGGCCAGTTGCAGCCAGCTCGCCACCGCCAGCACCGCCATGCCGCCGCCCCAGATCGCATCTATGAAGGACACGTCCCTGATCCGCACCGCAACCAGCCAGGCGATGAGCAGTGTCACCGCGGCGATCACCGCATTCAGCAGCATAGCCTCACCCATGGATCTTCTCCTTCTGCCGTTTGGGCCGCGGCGTCGGCAAACTTTCGGCCGCCGTTTCCTTCAATGCCGCAGCCGCGGCCGCCAGCCGCTCAAACCGCAGGCAATCGGGCATAGCCGCCCGATAGAAGGCGGCCAGCTTGGCAAGATCGGCGGCATAGTCACCAGTCGGCATGATTGCCGGGCCGAGACCGCCGGTCATGTTCGCATTGTTGACCCAGGCCGGCACGATCGGCACTCCGGCGCGCAGGGCAATGTGATAGAACCCGGTGCGCCAGTTACCGTCGCTGCTGCGGCTACCTTCTGGCGCGACGACCAGCGCCAGGTCATCGGCGCGATCAAAGTGGGCAACGGTTTCCTCAACATAATTGTTGTTTCGCTTTGACCGGTCGACCGGCAGCCCGCCCATGTCATACATGAAGCGCTTGAGCGGCCCGCGAAACAGGCTGACCTTGCCCATGAAGCTGGGCTTGATCCCCAGTTCGTGGACCGCGCCAACAAAGAAGATGAAGTCCCAGTTGCTGGTGTGCGGCGCGCCCGTGATCACGAACTTGCGGGGAAATTTGCGTTCGCCGCTCAGCCGCCAGCCCTTCCAGCGATAGAGCCACAGCACCACGGCCTTGGTGATCCGCGAAAGCAGGGTGGGACGGAGTTCAGACATCAGCGCACGTTCTGCGCAAATTGCCGCGGCGGTCTACACGGCCAATGGTTCAGTCCACAGGAACGGACCGCCGCAATCGCGGTTCTACGTGGTTGGCTGCTAGCCTGAAAAGCCTGCTCCGCCTGGCCAGCCCGGCGCCGCCAGCCCCATCACCTTGAACAACAGGCCCATCTGGCCTTCCGAGATCAGCCGATCCTTGGCGATCTGGATCGCCACGGCATGTTCCGGCGCCGCCGCGGCCAGGGCCTGGGCCCGCGCCTCGATCCCCAGTTCGCGCAGCCAGCGCCCCTGCGGCACCGTGCCGATCCAGCGCACCCCGCGCGACTCGGCAATCGGCGCGAGTGCGGCGAAATCGACATGGGCGGTCAGGTCCGCCTCGCCCGGGTTGAGAAAGGGATCGACCTTCAGATGCGCACGGACCGCCTGGAGGGTCGACCCTTCGCGCGGGCTATCGTGGCCATAGTCGATGAACAGTGCTGCACCGCCTTGCTCCACCAACCGTCCCGCCACTTCATAGACCGTGGCCGCAGCGCCCGGGCAGAGTTCATAGATCGTGCCATCGGGAGCATCGCGGCGGGCTTCGGGCACAGCCGGATCCATCGGCTGGGGTCCGGCCACGCAAACAAAACGGTCCCCCTCGGGCACGATCATCCGTTCGCGCCAGCCATCCGGGGTTTTGACCAGCTGCCGCACCGGCAGGGCATCGAGGAATTCGTTGGCCACGATCAGGACCGGGCCATAGGCCGGGATAGTCGACAGATCGTGATGCCACTGCGCTCCCGGGACCGCGGCGAGCTGGACATCCTTGAGCGCGATCGAGGCTTCGACAAAATGGATCGAGGGCACCAGCCCATAGCGCTTTGCGGCGCGTAGCGCATCACGGGCCAGCGTGCCGCGGCCGGGGCCAAGCTCCACGTAATGCACCGGCTCTTCGCGACCGGCGTTGATCCACATATCGGCCAGCCACAGCCCGATCAGTTCGCCAAACATCTGGCTGATTTCGGGCGCGGTGACGAAGTCCCCAGCGCTGCCCAGCGGATCGCGGCTGGTATAGTAGCGGGCGTTCGCCTCGCCCATGTAGTGCATCAGGCTGATTGGCCCTGTACTGGCAATCAGACGGCGGAAAACTGCCGCCAGGCCATCGTCCCCCGGTTGTTGCACCGGCTCAGGCCTTGGCCGCACCCAGCGGGGGACGGACCAGTGCGCGGACCAGGAAGATCAGGCCCACCAGCACCAGCGGGATCGTTAGCCACTGGCCCATCGACAGACCGGTGCGCGCGGCAAATTCGCTCAGCTGGGCGTCGGGTTCGCGGAAGTATTCCGCCACGAAACGGCAAAGGCCCAACCCCGCTGCGAAGGTCCCGCCTAACAGACCGGGCCGGAACCGCGCTGAGGTCTTCCAGAACAGCAGCAGCATGATGATCATCATCAGCAAACCTTCCAGCCCCGCCTGATAGAGCTGGCTGGGATGGCGGGCATAGGGACCCGCCTCGGGGAAGACCATGGCCCAGGCGATCGGGCTTTCGGCCACGCGGCCCCACAGCTCGCCATTCACAAAGTTGGCCAGGCGGCCAAAGAACATGCCAAACGGCACGACCACGCAGACATAATCCGCCACCCGCAGGAAGTTCAGTCCGCCGCGCCAGGCAACCCAGGCCATGGCCAGCGCGGTGCCCATCAGCCCGCCATGGAAGCTCATCCCGCCGTTCCACAGCTTCAGCAGATCAAGCGGGTTGGCCCAGAGTTCAGAGGCATAGAACGTGGCATAGCCCAGCCGGCCACCGATGATGATCCCCAGCGTGCAATAGAAGAACAGGTCATCCAGATGGCGCTGCGCCATCGGCGCGCCGGGCCGGTTGATCATCTTCGCCAGGTGCCAATAGCCGAGCAGGATCCCGGCCAGATAAGCCAGGCTGTACCACCGCAGCTGGAACGAACCGATCTGGAACAGGTAAGGCTTCAAACCCAGGTCCACCCACTGGATCGGATCAACCCCGGATGCGGCGGCGAGCGCTAGTGACAGCACGCGATGAACTCCCTAAATGGGTGCGGTCAGGAGAGATTCCGGCGCACCCGATGCGGGGCCTTCTGGCACATACGAAGCCGGGAAACAAACCCGGTGCAGACGCCAGGACGGGGGGCGTCGCCCAACATTGAGGATAAGGATGCCGCATGCCGAGTGAACTCGACAATGCCCTGAACAGTGTCATTGCCGCCCTGACCGCGCCTGGCGCTCCGCTTGAGACGGTGGAGATTGAACGGTTTGGCCGGCAGCTGCCGATGCTCAAGAACGCGCCGCCTTCGCTGGCGCATTATTTCGAAATGTACTGCGCGCAGCATGGCGATGCCGAATTCATCGTCGATGGCCAGATCCGCATGACCTTCAACCAGATCTATACCGCCGCGCGCACTGTAGCTGGCGGGCTGGTGGCCGGGCACGGCGTGCAGAAGGGTGACCGGATCGGGATCGCTGCGCGCAATTCGGCCAACTGGATCGTGGCCTATCTGGCCGTGGTAATGGCCGGCGGCTGCGCCACCCTGCTCAACGGCTGGTGGACGGGTGAGGAACTGGCCGGCGGGATAGAGCTGGCTGGCTGCACCATTACCCTGGTCGATGCCCAGCGCGGTGAGCGGCTTAACGGCCAGTCCTATCCGGGCAAGCTGGTTACCTTCCAACACGATTGTCCGTGGCAGGAAGGCCTGACGGAACTGCTGGCCCACGGTGGCGGCGCGGATACCCCGCTGCCCGAACTGAGCGGTGATGACCTGGCGACGATCCTCTACACCTCGGGATCGACCGGCCAGTCCAAGGGCGCCTATTCAGACCATCGCGGCGTCGTCCAGGCGACGATGAACTATGCCGCGCAGACGCTGATGGTCTTCACCTACCTCGGTTCAAAGGGCGAAGCACCCAGCAGCCAGCCGTGCAGCCTGGTCAATGTGCCGCTGTTCCACGTTACCGGCGAAGTGCCGCTGTTCCTTCAGTCCTTCGCGATTGGCCGCAAGCTGGTGCTGATGCCCAAGTGGGACGCCGAAGAGGCTATGCGACTGATCGAGGAGGAAAAGGTCTCCTACTTCGTGGGCGTTCCGCTGATGAGCTTTGAGATCGCCAGCCACCCCAACCGCCACAAGTATGACCTGTCCAGCTGCACCGCCTTTGCCGCCGGCGGCGCGCCGCGACCGGTCGACCACGTCAAGAAGATCCGCGAGGAACTGCCCAACGCCTTCCCGCTGCTTGGCTATGGCCTGACGGAAACCAACGGCGTTGGCTGCGGCAACTTCAACGAGAACTACTTGGCCAAGCCCGGCTCGACCGGCACGGCCTCAAAGCCTCTGGTCGAGATCGGCATCCTCGACGATGCCGGCACCTGCCTTCCGGCCGGGGCGATTGGCGAAGTGGCGATCCGTACGATCTGCAACTTCCTGGGCTATTGGAACAACACCGAGGCGACCCAGGCGGCAATCATGCCCGACGGCTTCTTCCGCACTGGCGACCTGGGCTACCTTGATGAGGATGGCTATCTGTTCATCGTCGACCGCAAGAAGGACATCATCATCCGCGGCGGTGAGAACATCAGCTGCATCGAGGTGGAGCAGGCAATCTACGCCCATCCCAAGATCGCCGAAGCCAGCGTATTCGGCATGCCTGACGAGCGCTTTGGCGAACTGCCAACCGGGGTATTCCTGGTCAAGGACGGCGAACAGCTGACCGAAGACGAGCTGCGCGCGTTCCTCAAAGGCCAGATCGCCGCGTTCAAGGTGCCGGTTCGCCTGTGGCAAGAGACCGAGACCCTGCCCCGTCTTGGCACCGAAAAGGTTGACAAGCGGACGCTGAGGGCCCGTTACCTGACGGTGTGGGAAAGCGAGCAGAAGAGCACGGCTTGAGCCAGAAGGGTATCGCTGACCAGCGCGCGATCGTTGACCGGCGCGCACTGGCCGGAACCATCACCGATCTGGTGGCCGAGCAGGGCGCGGCCAAGGCGCGGCCTGCCGTGGTCGAGCTGCTGCGCAGCGCCCTGGCTGACGGCCGGGCGGAGATTGCGCGCCGCCTGTCGGAAAAGCCCAGCGCCGGGCGGGACTGCGCCGCGGCCCAGGCTTTCCTGGTCGACCAGCTGGTCCGGGTGATCCACGATCACGTGATCACCGACGTCTACCCCTCGGGCAATCGCTCGGTGGGAGAGCGGCTCTCTGTTATGGCGGTCGGTGGTTATGGCCGCGGCGAGATGGCGCCGCATTCGGACGTCGACATCGCCTTCCTCACCCCGATCAAGCAGACACCGTGGTGCGAACAGGTGATCGAGGCGATGCTCTATTTCCTGTGGGACCTGGCACTGAAGGTTGGCCATTCCAGCCGCTCGCTGGACGAAATGGTGCGGATGGCGCGCGGCGATCTGACGATCCGCACCGCCTTGCTGGAAGGCCGCTATGTCTGGGGCGACCAGCCGCTGTTCGACGAGGCCCAGGCCCGTTTCCGCACCGAAGTTGTCGCCGGGACCGAGCGCGATTTCATCAGCGAGAAGCTGGCTGAGCGTAACGAGCGCCACAAACGACTGGGCGACAGCCGCTATGTTGTCGAACCCAATGTGAAAGAGGGCAAGGGCGGCCTGCGCGATCTCCATACGCTCTACTGGATCGGCAAGTACCTGCATAAGGTGCGTGACAGTTCCGAGCTGGTCACAGTTGGCCTGCTGACCCCGGCCGAGTACCGCAAGTTCCGCCGCGCCGAGGATTTCTTTTGGGCGGTGCGCTGCCACCTGCACACCATTACCCGCCGCGCCGAAGACCGGCTGACCTTCGATCTTCAGCGCGAGGTCGCCGCGCGGATGCAGTTTGCCGACCGCCCGGGCAAGAGCGCGGTCGAGCGGTTCATGCAGTACTTCTTCCTCCAGGCGAAGACCGTCGGCCACCTGACCGGGCTGTTCCTGGCCCAGCTGGAGGAGCAATCGGGCAAGAAACAGCCCCGCGGACTGCTGGCGGGCTTCCGCGCGCGGCGGCGGATGGTCAGCGGCTATCCGGTGTTCGGCGGGCGGATCAACGTGCCCGTCGACAACTGGTTCGCTGAAGACCCGGTGCGCCTGCTGGAAATCTTCAAGCTGGCTGACAACCAGCAGCTGGAACTGCACCCTGAAGCGATGCGCCTGGCGGTGCGCGACGCCCGGCTGATCGATCCGCTGCGCAAGGACCCCCGCGCCAATGCGCTGTTTCTGGACCTGCTGACCAGCCACCGCGATCCGGAGAACGCGCTGCGCTGGCTGAACGAGGCCGGGGTCTTCGGCCGCTTCGTGCCCGACTTCGGCCGGGTCAACGCGCAGATGCAGTTCGACATGTACCACCACTATACGGTGGACGAGCACACGATCCGCGCGATCGGACTGATGGCGCGGATCGAACGCGGCGAGATGAAGCAGGACCACCCGCTGGCGACGGCCCTGGTCCACAAGATCGCCAACCGCCGTGCGCTCTATGCCGCGGTGCTGCTGCACGATATCGCCAAGGGCCGGCGCGGTGACCATTCGGTGCTGGGCGCGGAAGTGGCGCTGAAGCTATGCCCGCGCTTCGGGCTGGACGAGAAGGAGACCGAGCTGGTTTCCTGGCTGGTCCGCAACCACCTGATCATGAGCGCCACGGCCTTCAAACGCGACCTGGCCGACTGGAAGACGATCACCGATTTCGTGGCCCAGGTGCAGTCGATCGAGCGGTTGCGGCTGCTGGCCTTGCTGACCATCGTCGATATCCGCGCGGTTGGCCCCGGCGTGTGGAACAGCTGGAAGCGCCAGCTGATTCATGAGCTGTACGAAGCGGCCGAAGAACGGTTGCGGCTGGGCCACGTACAGCATGGCCGCCCCCAGCGGATCGCCGCCAAGCAGGCAGCCGTGGCCGAACGGCTGGGCAAGCAGGCGGACCTGGTCAAGACGGTCGGCAAGCAGCTGAGCGATGCCTACTGGATCGCCGAGCCGGACGATATTATCGCGATGAACCTGACCCAGCTCGACGCGGCCGGGACCAAGTCGCTTGATGTCCACACCGAATACTATGCCGCGCGCGGGGCCACGCTGGTAACCGTGATCGCGGCTGACCATCCGGGGCTGTTCTATCGCATTGCCGGAGGGATCCACCTGGCGGGCGGCAATATCATCGACGCGCGGATCCATACCGCGCGCAACGGCACGGCGGTTGACAATTTCCTGGTGCAGGACCCGCTTGGCCGGCCCTTCTCCGAAGAAGGCCAGCTGGCCCGCATCCGCACCATGATTGGCGATGCCCTGGGCGGAAAGATCAAGCTGGTACCGCAGCTGGCCGCGCGTCCGCTGGCCCGCCCGCGCGCCGATGCCTTTGAGGTCGCCCCGCGGGTGGAGTTCGACAATCAGGCGAGCAACCGCTTCACCGTGATCGAGGTCAGCGCGCGCGATCGCCCCGCCCTGCTCAACCGGCTGGCCCGCGCCCTGTTCGAAAGCAAGCTGATCGTCCATTCGGCCCACATCGCCACCTATGGCGAACGCGCGGTCGATACATTCTATGTCACCGACCTGCTGAGCGAGAAAGTCGATGGCCCGCAACGGCTGAAAACGGTTGAGAAGCGCCTGCTGGAAGCGGCAGATGAAGAGGCCGCCGAAATCGCGGCCTAGGCGGATGGAGGCATACCGTCTCCAACCCCGCTCAACCTGAGCTTGTCGAAGGGTTGCTTTCGTCTGGCTTGGCGAACCGGCACGACCCTTCGACAGGCTCAGGGTGAGCGGGGTTTGGTCAGGCGGCGGCGCGGAGCCGTTCGAGCGCGGCATCTTTCCCGATCAGTGGCAGCAGCGCGGCCATTTCGGGGCCGTGGTCCTGCCCCGTCAACGCCTGGCGCAGCGGCAGGAACAGCGGCTTGCCCTTGCGGCCGGTCTGCTCTTTCAGCGCGGCGGTGAGCGCGGCCCAATCGGCGCCGACCTGTTCCAGCACCTGGGCAGCACTGGCGAGATAGGCGCAGTCTTCGTCGGACTGTGCCGGGGCCTGGATCGGCCCGGTCACCACCTGCCACCAGTCTGCCGCTTCGGACAGGCGCGACAGGTTGGGACGGATGGTGTGCCAGGCGGCCTCATCCATCCCGGCAGGCAGGCGCGCCGCCACTTCGGCAAAGGGCAGGCGGTGGATGATCGCGGCGTTGACGCGGGCCAGTTCGGCTTCGTCAAACCGGGCCGGGGCGCGGCCAAAGTGCGCCAGGTTGAAGCTGGCGGACAGGGCATCGGCATCGAGCGCCGGATCGACCGGATCGGACGTGCCAAGCCGGGCGAGCAGCGCAATAACCGCCTGCGGCTCGATGCCGGCCTCACGCAGTTCGGCCATGCCGAGCGAGCCGAGCCGCTTGGACAGCTTGCCCTCGGCCCCGACCAGCAGCGCCTCATGCGCGAAGCCTGGTGGCTGGGCGCCAAGCGCGGTGAACATCTGGACCTGCGCCGCGGTGTTCGAAACGTGATCCTCACCGCGCAGGACATTGGTGATGCCCATATCGACATCGTCGATCGCCGAGGGGAGCATATAGAGCCACGATCCGTCGGCGCGGCGCACCACCGGGTCCGACATCTGGCGCGGATCGAAATGCTGCGGTCCGCGAATGCCATCCACCCATTCGATCGGTGCATCATGATCAAGCAGGAAGCGCCAATGCGGGCGTTCCCCGGCTGCCTCCTTCGCCGCATGATCGGCCTCGGTCAGCTTGAGCGCGGCGCGGTCATAGATCGGCGGCAGGCCCCGGCCGAGCAGGACCTTGCGCTTCAGTTCCAGCTCCTGCGCGGTTTCATAGCAGCGGTAGACGCGGCCAGCGGCGACCAGCTTCTCGAATTCGCGCTCGTAGATATCGAACCGCGCCGACTGACGCTCCTCACCATCGGGGACAAGGCCCAGCCAGGCCAGGTCCGCGCGGATTGCGGTGACATAGTCCTCGCGGCTGCGCTCTTTGTCGGTATCGTCGATCCGCAGCAGGAAGCGCCCGCCTGCCTGTTTCGCGAGCAGCCAGTTGTGCAGCGCCGTGCGCACGTTGCCAACGTGCAGGGTGCCGGTTGGCGAAGGGGCGAAGCGGGTAGTCACAGTCATGCCCGCGTCCCTACCCGTCCACCCCCTGTGCTGCAATGATGCTTCCCCTCTGACCGCAGCCTCGCTACCTTCATCGGCATGAGCCAGACCACACCCTTTGCCGCCGCCTTTGCCCAGGCCCAGTTGCCCGGTGCCGTAGGGCTGATCGTCGATCGCGACGGGATCCGCCATGCCGAAGCCCTGGGCCATGCCAATGTCGCCAGCGGCGCACCGATGCAGCTCGATACGGTCTGCCAGATCGCCTCGATGACCAAGGCGCTGGTTTCCGCCGGGGCGATGCAGCTGGTCGAGCAGGGGCGGCTGGATCTGGATGCCGATGTGGGCGCCTTGCTGCCCGAACTGGCCAAGCCGCAGGTCCTGACCGGGTTTGATGCGGCGGGCAAGCCACAGCTGCGCCCCGCCAAGCGCGCGGTGACCCTGCGCCACTTGCTGACTCACACCGCAGGGCTGGGTTATTTCTTCATCCATCCCGAAGTGCTGCGATATTTCGGCGCCGTGGGCATGCCGGCCCCGGGCAGCCGCGCTTCGGTGACCATGCCGCTGATGTTCGATCCGGGCGAGCGCTGGGAGTATTCGGTTGCAACCGATTGGGTCGGCCTGGCGATCGAAGCTGCAACGGGTGAGCGGCTGAACGATTACCTGACCGCCAATCTGTTCGCACCGCTGGGCATGACCAAGACCGCCTTTCGCGACAAGCTGCCCGACGATGCGGCGCGGGTCCATGTCCGCTCGGCCGAGGGCGCCCTGTCAAAAGTTGACGTCTATCTGGGAGGCGGTGAATTTGACGGTGGCGGCGGCGGGATCACTTCGACCGCGCCGGACTATGCACAGTTCGTGCGCATGGTGCTGGGCGGCGGCGAGTTGGATGGCCAGCGCGTGCTCAGCCGGGCAAGCATTGCCGAAATGAGCCGCGATCAGGTTCACCCCTTGCGTGCAGGCCACATGGGCACGGCCATGCCGCAGCTGGCCCAGCCTTACGATACCTTCCCCGATCAGCACACCGGCTGGGGTCTGGGCTTCCTGATCAACCCGGAAAAGGGGCCAAATGGACGCTCGCCGGGCAGCTTGGCCTGGGCGGGGATTTTTAACTCCTATTACTGGATCGATCCGACCGCCGGACTTGGCGGCGTATTTATCAGCCAGCTTCAACCCTTTGGCGATGCGGGCGCCCTGGCCTGTTTCGGCGCGCTTGAAACGATGGCTTACGGCTGACGAAAAGGCCGCGGACAGCCTTGCGACGATCAGGTCTGACGTGAATAACGCGTCCGCGATCTATGCTTATTCAACGTAACAATCCCGTCTCGATGAACGCGCGCCTTGGTTTGCGGCACGGGCACGGCCGTGCTCGCCGCTGGCTCGCCGCAGGAATAGCCGGTCTCACGATCGCCGGACTTGGTTCCTACGCCTTCGGCACCTCGACCGGCGGCGCTCCGGCGTTTGTGCTGAACCAGGACAGGGTTGGGGAACGCCCCACACCACCGCCATTCCAGGCCGATTGTTCGGCCCAGCCAGCCGCCCTTCAGGCCGAACTGTCGCGTATTGCCGCCAGCTTCGATGGTCAGGTCGGCATCGGCATTACCAGGGCCGGTTGCGATTGGACCGTGGGCGTGCGGTTGAACCAGCACTTCCCCCAACAGAGCGTATCCAAGCTTTGGGTGTCGATGGCGGTGCTCGATGCGGTCGACAACGGGCGGATGAAGCTCGACCAGCAGATCGCGATCCGGCCGGAAGACCTGACCCTGTTCAACCAGCCGCTGCAGTGGGAGGTGTTGGACAAGGGCGGGATCGAGCGCCCGGTCAAGATGCTGATGCAGAACGCGCTGTCGCTGTCGGATAATACTGCCAACGACCGGCTGCTGTGGACCGTGGGCGGGCCTGACCATGTCCGCGCCTTCCTGAAGAGCCGCGATATTGACGGCATCCGCTTTGGTCCGGGCGAACGCCTGTTGCAGAGCGCGGCAGCTGGCCTGACCTGGTCGCCCGAGCTGGCCGCCGGCCGCAATTTCGAACAGGCCCGCGCCCGTCTGCCCAAGGACGTGCGCGAAGCAGCCCTGGCCAGGTACGTTGCCGATCCGATGGATGGCGCCACACCGGCTGGAATGGCCAGTGCCCTGGCCCGCCTCGCCAAGGGCGAGCTACTGTCTGAAGGGTCCACACGGCTGCTGCTGGAAACCATGGGCAAGTCGCGCAGCGGGCCAATGCGCCTGAAGGCCGGCCTGCCGACCGGCTGGCATGCCTACCACAAGACCGGTACAGGGCAGGAACTCGGCTCGCTTGCCACCGGCTATAACGATGTTGCCGTGGTCGAGGCGCCTGACGGGTCTTATTACGGCGTTGCCGTCCTGATCGGTCAGACCCGCCAGCCCATCCGCGCGCGGATGGAGATGATGCAATCGGTCTCGGCTGCCCTGGCCCGGTGGCACGAGGCGAAGACATCCTGACCCTGCGCTGAGCACCAACGAAAAACCCCGCCGGAGCGATCCGGCGGGGTTTTCGTTTACCCGTCAGTACGGGGCGAGGATTACTCCTCGCCGTCCGCGCTTTCCGGGTTCAGGTACTCACCGGCATCGGCATCAAGCCCATGGGTTTCGCCTTCGACCACGGCCAGCGGATCGTCACCGATCGCTGCTTCCGGGCCCTGGGCCAGCTCGGCCGCGTGCTCTTCAGCCGCCGTTTCCGGCGCGATCAGGCTTTCCTGGAGCTTGCGATAGGACGCACGCAGCGCGGCATCGCGGCTGGAAGCGGCGACACGCAGGCGGTTCATGCCCGCGCCGGTACCGGCGGGGATAAGACGGCCAACGATCACGTTTTCCTTCAGACCGATCAGGCTGTCGCGCTTCCCTTCAACCGCCGCCTGCGTCAGCACGCGGGTGGTTTCCTGGAACGACGCTGCCGAGATGAACGAACGCGTCTGGAGCGAAGCCTTGGTGATGCCCAGCAGCACCGGCTTGCCTTCCGCCGGCTTTTCTCCCGGCGCCAGCTTGGCGTTGGTTTCGTCCATTTCCTCGCGGTCGACCTGTTCGCCGGCCAGCAGGGTGGTGTCGCCACCGTCGGTGATTTCAACCTTCTGCAGCATCTGGCGAACGATCACCTCGATGTGCTTGTCGTTGATCTTCACGCCCTGCAAGCGATAGACTTCCTGGATTTCCGCGACGAGGTATTCGGCCAGAGCCTCAACCCCAAGGACTTCCAGGATCTCGTGCGGGTTCGGTGAACCCGAGATCAGGTTGTCGCCCTTCTTGACCCAGTCACCTTCCTGGACGTCGATCACCTTCGACTTGGGGATCAGGTACTCAACCGGTTCGCCCTCTTCCGGAACGATCGCGATCTTGCGCTTCGCCTTGTAGTCACGGACGAATTCGATCCGGCCCGAGGTCTTCGCGATAACCGCGTTGTCCTTCGGGATGCGGGCTTCGAACAGTTCCGCAACGCGCGGCAGACCGCCGGTGATGTCGCGGGTCTTGGCGGCTTCGCGGCTGGCGCGGGCCAGCACGTCACCGGCTTCAACCGACTGGCCATCCTCGACCGACAGGGTCGTGCCCGGCGCCATCAGATAGCGCGCGGCTTCACCCGAAGAGTCGTCAAGCAAGGTCAGGCGCGGACGCAGGTCTTCCTTCTTCGACCGGCTGGTCGAGCGGTTCTCGGTCACGACGCGGCTGGTCATGCCGGTCGCTTCGTCGGTCTGCTCGGTCAGGGTGCGGCCGTCGATCAGGTCCTGGTACTTCACGATACCGGGCTTTTCGGTGATCACCGGGGTGGTGAACGGATCCCATTCAGCCAGGCGATCGCCTTCATTGATGATCGCGCCATCTTCATGGAGCAGGTGGGTACCATAGGGCACCTTGTGCATGGCGCGTTCGCGGCCTTCGCTATCCAGCACCACGATCTCGCCATTGCGGGCGAGGCTGAGGCGACGGCCACGCTTGTCGGTGATCGTCGGGATGTCGCGATAGACCACGGTCCCGTCGCAGATCGCTTCGAGATGCGATTGCTCGTTAACCTGCGCCGCACCACCGATGTGGAAGGTACGCATGGTCAGCTGGGTGCCGGGCTCACCGATCGACTGGGCGGCAATGACGCCAACCGCTTCACCGATGTTGACCGGGGTACCGCGGGCAAGGTCACGGCCATAGCAGGTCGCGCAGACGCCCTGTTCGGCTTCGCAGATCAGCGGCGAGCGGATGCGAGCAGCCTGGATGCCGGTTGCTTCGATCGCGGCCACTGCGGCTTCGTCAAGCAGGTCGCCCTTGGCGGCAACAACTTCACCATCCTTGTTGACGATGTCTTCGGCCAGGGTGCGGCCGAGGATACGTTCCGCCAACGAGGCGATGGTTGAACCACCCTGCACGATCGAACGCATTTCCAGCGCACGCTCGGTACCGCAGTCCTCGACCACAACAACGCAGTCCTGCGACACATCGACCAGACGGCGGGTCAGGTAACCCGAGTTTGCCGTCTTGAGCGCGGTGTCGGCCAGACCCTTACGGGCGCCGTGGGTCGAGTTGAAGTATTCAAGAACGGTCAGACCTTCCTTGAAGTTCGAGATGATCGGCGTTTCGATGATCTCGCCCGAAGGCTTGGCCATCAGGCCGCGCATACCCGCCAGCTGCTTCATCTGGGTTGGGGAGCCACGCGCACCGGAGTGCGACATCATGTAGATCGAGTTGATCGGCTTCTGGCGACCCGTCTCCGTGTCAATCGGCGAGGCCTTGATCTCGTCCATCATGGCGTTGGCCACCTGGTCACCACAACGGCTCCAGGCGTCGATCACCTTGTTGTACTTTTCCTGCTGGGTGATCAGGCCGTCCTGGTACTGCTGCTCGTAATCGGCAACCAGTTCCTTGGTTTCGGCAACCAGCGCATCCTTGCTGTCGGGGATGATCATGTCATCCTTGCCGAAGCTGATGCCCGCCTTGAAGGCGTGACGGAAGCCCAGGGCCATGATCGCGTCGGCAAACAGGACGGTGTCCTTCTGGCCGGTGTGACGATAGACCTGGTCGATAACGTCGCCGATTTCCTTCTTCGTCAGCACCTTGTTGATGACGTCGAAGGGCACGGTGTGGCTCTTGGGCAGGCATTCACCGATCAGCATGCGGCCCGGAGTGGTCTCAAACCGCTTCTGGAAGGTGTTACCCTGTTCATCGGTCTGCGGCACGCGGGCGGTGATCTTCGAGTGGAGCGTGACCGCGCCCACTTCCAGCGCCTGGTGCACTTCAGCCATGTCGGCGAACAGCATGCCCTGGCCCGGCTCGTTTTCACGGTCGAGCGAGAGGTAGTACAGACCGAGCACCATGTCCTGCGAAGGGACGATGATCGGCTTGCCGTTGGCGGGCGAGAGGATGTTGTTGGTCGACATCATCAGCACGCGGGCTTCGAGCTGGGCTTCCAGCGAAAGCGGCACGTGGACAGCCATCTGGTCACCGTCGAAGTCGGCATTGAAGGCCGAGCAGACGAGCGGGTGCAGCTGAATCGCCTTGCCTTCGATCAGGACCGGTTCGAAGGCTTGGATGCCAAGACGGTGCAGCGTCGGTGCGCGGTTCAGCATCACCGGGTGTTCGCGGATCACTTCGTCCAGGATGTCCCAGACTTCCTTGCGTTCCTTTTCAACCCACTTCTTGGCCTGCTTCAGGGTCATCGACAGACCCTTGGCATCAAGGCGGGCATAGATGAACGGCTTGAACAGCTCGAGCGCCATCTTCTTCGGCAGGCCGCACTGGTGCAGCTTGAGCTCCGGACCGGTCACGATGACCGAACGGCCCGAATAGTCGACGCGCTTGCCGAGCAGGTTCTGGCGGAAGCGGCCCTGCTTGCCCTTGAGCATGTCGGACAGCGACTTCAGCGGGCGCTTGTTGGCACCGGTGATCACGCGGCCACGGCGGCCGTTGTCGAACAGCGCGTCAACGGCTTCCTGCAGCATGCGCTTTTCGTTGCGGACGATAATGTCCGGCGCGCGCAGCTCGATCAGGCGCTTGAGGCGGTTGTTGCGGTTGATGACGCGGCGATAGAGGTCGTTGAGGTCCGAGGTCGCGAAGCGGCCACCGTCCAACGGCACCAGCGGGCGCAGTTCTGGCGGAATGACCGGCACGACATCAAGGATCATCCATTCCGGACGGTTGCCCGAATCGATGAACGATTCGACCACCTTGAGGCGCTTGATGATCTTCTTCGGCTTCAGTTCCGACTTGGTTTCGGCCAGTTCCTTGAGCAGGTCTTCCTTTTCCTGCACCAGGTCGAGGCTCATCAGCATGTGCTTGACGGCTTCGGCGCCGATTCCGGCCGAGAAGGCATCTTCGCCATACTCGTCCTGATAGTCGTAGAGCTCGTCTTCGCTCAGCAACTGGTACTTCTCAAGCGGGGTCAGGCCCGGCTCGATCACCACGTAGCTTTCGAAGTAGAGGATGCGTTCCAGCTGCTTGAGCTGCATGTCGAGCAGCAGGCCGATGCGCGAAGGCAGCGACTTCAGGAACCAGATGTGCGCAACCGGCGCGGCCAGTTCGATGTGGCCCATGCGCTCGCGGCGCACCTTGGTGACGGTGACTTCGACGCCGCACTTTTCGCAGACGACGCCCTTGTACTTCATGCGCTTGTACTTGCCGCACAGGCACTCGTAGTCCTTCACCGGGCCGAAGATGCGGGCGCAGAACAGGCCATCGCGCTCCGGCTTGAACGTGCGGTAGTTGATCGTTTCCGGCTTCTTGATTTCGCCGAACGACCACGAGCGGATGCGTTCCGGCGAGGCGAGGCCGATCTGGATCTGGTCGAAGGTTTCCGGCTTCGCCATCTGGTTGGTGAACTTGGTAAGATCGTTCATGGTTCAATCCCTTGAAGGGTGAATATCCTGGGCGGGGTAGCGGCGGGCGACCCGGTGGGGCCGCCCGGCCAGCTTACTCCGCGGCCTCCGCGTAATCGTCGCCATCGTCCTCGTCGGTCAGGCTGGACAGCTCGACGTTAAGGCCGAGGCTGCGCATTTCCTTGACGAGCACGTTGAAGCTTTCCGGAATGCCGGCTTCGAAGGTGTCGTCACCCTTGACGATCGCTTCGTAGACCTTGGTGCGGCCGACCACGTCGTCCGACTTCACCGTGAGCATTTCCTGCAGCGTGTACGCGGCACCGTAGGCCTGGAGTGCCCAGACCTCCATTTCCCCGAAGCGCTGGCCACCGAACTGGGCCTTACCGCCCAGCGGCTGCTGGGTAACAAGGCTGTACGGCCCGATCGAGCGCGCGTGGATCTTGTCGTCGACAAGGTGGTGCAGCTTCAGCATGTAGATGTAGCCCACGGTGACCTTGCGGTCGAAGGCTTCACCCGTACGCCCGTCAAACAGCGTAACCTGGCCCGAGGTGTCGAGACCGGCCTTTTCCAGCATAGCCGACACGTCGGCTTCGCGGGCACCGTCGAACACCGGGGTCCCCATCGGCACGCCGTTCTTCAGCAGTTCGGCCATTTCGACGATCTCGCCGGTTGAGCGGCTGTCGATCTGTTCGTGGTACTGCTCGCCGTAGATGTCCTTGAGTTTGTCGACCAAGGCGCTCGGCGGAGCGGCTGCTTCGGGGTTCGGGTTGTCCTGGCGCCATTGCTCGAGGGCCGCGGTCACCTGCTGGCCCAGACCGCGCGCGGCCCAGCCAAGGTGCGTTTCGAAGATCTGCCCGACGTTCATGCGGCTCGGCACGCCCAGCGGGTTGAGCACGATGTCGACCGGGGTACCGTCTTCGAGGAACGGCATGTCTTCCTGCGGCAGGATCCGCGAGATGACACCCTTGTTCCCGTGACGGCCGGCCATCTTGTCACCCGGCTGCAGCTTGCGCTTCACCGCGACGAAGACCTTGACCATCTTGAGCACGCCCGGGGCGAGTTCGTCGCCACGCTCGAGCTTTTCCTTGCGGTCCTCGAACTTCTCCTGGATCGCCTTGACGGTCTCGTCGTACTGGGCCTTCACGGCTTCGAGCTGGCCCTGAACCTTGTCGTCGGCCACGGCGAACTTCCACCATTCATGCCGCTCCACTTCGGCGAGGCCCGCCTCGGTGATGGCGTCGCCCTTCTTGAAGCCCTTCGGCGCAGCCGCGGCCACCTGGCCCACCAGCATGTCGCGCAGGCGGTTGAAGGTAGCGCGGTTAAGGATCGCGCGTTCGTCTTCACGGTCCTTCGCGAGGCGTTCGATTTCCTCGTTCTGGATCGCGCGGGTACGGTCGTCGATCTCGATCCCGTGACGGTTGAAGACGCGGACGTCGACAATCGTGCCCGAAACGCCCGGCGGGAGACGCAGCGAAGTGTCGCGCACATCGCTGGCCTTTTCGCCGAAGATGGCGCGCAGCAGCTTTTCTTCCGGGGTCATCGGCGATTCACCCTTCGGGGTGATCTTACCGACCAGGATGTCGCCCGGGTGCACTTCGGCACCAACATAGACGATGCCCGCCTCGTCGAGGTTGCGCAGGGCTTCCTCGCCGACGTTCGGGATGTCGCGGGTGATGTCTTCCGGCCCAAGCTTGGTGTCGCGAGCCATGACTTCGAATTCGTCGATGTGGATCGAGGTGAACACGTCGTCCTTGACGATGCGCTCACTGATCAGGATCGAGTCTTCGTAGTTGTAGCCATTCCACGGCATGAACGCGACCAGGCTGTTGCGGCCGAGTGCCAGTTCGCCGAGCTCGGTCGAAGGACCGTCGGCCAGGATATCACCCGCCTTGACCACATCGCCCACCTTCACCAGCGGACGCTGGTTGATGCAGGTTGACTGGTTGGAGCGTTCGAACTTCTGCAGACGATAGATATCGACGCCCGACTGGCCGGGTTCGATATCACCCGAAGCACGGATCACGATGCGGGTGGCGTCAACCTGGTCAACGATCCCGCCGCGCAGCGCAGCAATTGCAGCACCCGAATCGCGGGCCACGGTTTCTTCCATGCCGGTGCCGACAAACGGCGCTTCGGCGCGCACCAAAGGCACGGCCTGACGCTGCATGTTCGAGCCCATCAGCGCGCGGTTGGCGTCGTCGTTTTCCAGGAACGGAATGAGCGAGGCGGCAACCGAGACGAGCTGCTTGGGGCTGACGTCCATCAGGGTAATCGTATCACGCGGGGCCATCACGAATTCGCCGTTCTGGCGAGCCGAGACGAGTTCTTCGACAAACGAGCCATCAGCGTTGGTTTCGGCCGAGGCCTGCGCAACGGTGTGCTTCTGCTCTTCCATCGCCGAGAGGTAGACCACCTCGCCGGTGACCTTGCCATCGATGACCTTGCGGTACGGGGTTTCGATGAAGCCGTACTTGTTCACGCGGGCGAAGGTCGACAGCGAGTTGATCAGACCGATGTTCGGGCCTTCCGGCGTTTCAATCGGGCAGATACGGCCATAGTGGGTCGGGTGAACGTCGCGGACTTCGAAGCCGGCGCGCTCGCGGGTCAGACCACCCGGCCCAAGCGCCGAGACGCGACGCTTGTGGGTGACTTCCGAGAGCGGGTTGGTCTGGTCCATGAACTGCGACAGCTGCGACGAACCGAAGAACTCGCGCACGGCGGCAACCGCGGGCTTGGCGTTGATCAGGTCGTTCGGCATGACAGTCGATACGTCGACCGAGCTCATCCGTTCCTTAACCGCACGCTCCATGCGCAGCAGGCCGACGCGGTACTGGTTCTCCAGCAGCTCACCCACCGAGCGGACGCGGCGGTTGCCAAGGTTGTCGATGTCATCGACTTCGCCCTTGCCATCCTTCAGGTTCACCAATTCCTTGACCACCGCCATAATATCGTCGGTGCGCAGGGTGGTGACAGTGTCTTCGGCATCGAGGCCAAGACGCATGTTGAGCTTCACGCGGCCGACCGCCGAAAGATCATAACGGTCAGCATCGAAGAACAGGCCTTCGAACAGGGCTTCAGCGGTCTCGCGCGTCGGCGGTTCGCCCGGGCGCATGACGCGATAGATATCAGCCAGCGCATGATCGCGATCCGGGGCCTTGTCGACCTTCAGGGTGTTGCGGATCCACGGCCCGGTGTTGACGTGATCGATATCGAGCAGCTCAAGCTGGTCGATCCCGGCCTTGTCGAGCGCATCGAGGTTTTCCGGCGACACTTCGTCACCCGATTCGATGTAGATGCGGCCAGTGCTTTCGTCGATCAGGTCGCGCGCCGAATAGCGGCCAAAGACTTCTTCGGTCGGGATCAGCAATTCAGCCAGACCGTCCTTTTCCGCCTTGTTGGCGGCGCGCGGGCTGATCTTGGTCCCGGCAGGGAAGATCACTTCGCCCGACTTGGCATCGACGATGTCGAAGGCCGGCTTGGAACCACGCCACTGTTCAGCAACATAAGGCAGGCGCCAGCCGCCTTCGCCGCGCTTCCAGGTCACGGTCTGGTAGAAGTGGTTGAGGATATCCTCGTCATTCAGGCCCAGCGCGTGCAGCAGCGCGGTAACCGGCAGCTTGCGCTTACGGTCGATCCGGACGTTGACGATGTCCTTCGCGTCGAATTCGAAATCGAGCCACGAACCGCGATAAGGAATCACACGAGCAGCGAAGAGGAACTTGCCCGACGAGTGGGTCTTGCCACGGTCATGATCGAACAGCACGCCCGGCGAACGGTGCATCTGCGAAACGATGACGCGCTCGGTGCCGTTGATGATGAAGGTGCCGTTCTCGGTCATGAGCGGCATGTCGCCCATGTAGACGTCCTGCTCCTTGATATCGAGGACCGAACGGGTTTCGGTTTCGGCATCGACCTCGAACACGATCAGGCGCAGCGTGACCTTCATCGGGGCGGCATAGGTGATCCCGCGCTGGCGGCACTCGGTGGTGTCGTACTTGGGGTCCTCAAGCTCGTAATGCACGAAGTCGAGTTCGCTGGTCCCGGCGAAATCGCGGATCGGGAAGACCGAACGCAGGGTCTTTTCCAGGCCGGAAACATAGCCCGTAGCCGGATTCGACCGCAGGAACTGTTCATACGATTCGCGCTGGACCTCGATCAGATTCGGCATCTGCACCACTTCGTGGATGTCACCGAAGATCTTGCGGATCCGCTTCTTGGCCGAAGCACCGGCAGGGCCGGTCTGGGTCAGGGCCTTTTTCGCCATGGGAGGGGTCTTGCCTCTTCTATGTGCCGGAAAATCCGACGGAAAATTGTGTCAGCGGGCGGAGCTGGCATCCCGCGCAACGCGAAAAGGCCGCACGGCAAACGCCCCGATTCCCGGAGCGGCCCGCAGCCTTTGCGTCGAACGTGAAAACCCGGTGCTTCCTTCCTGTGGGCGATCCCCGCGCATGGATCGTCCTTGCTCGAAGCGCCGAGCGAGGGCCGTATCTAGGCTTGCGGCCGGCGAGAGTCAAACGAGTCTGTATGCGCCAGACCGCCGTTTTGCTTGACTCACCGGCCAATCCCGCTAATGGCCCGCTTCGACCGCAGCCCTTGGGCCGCGCGTCATCCGTCCGAGACAGTTGCTGGGGGCTTCCTCCTTAATTTGCAGCCTAGACGGGGACAGAGCAAATTCCGGCCCGTTCAAACGGGCCCGGCCAGGCGTTTTACGGCGCCCTCCTTCCCCATCGCACGGACTTTTCCGCATCGCTTTCGCGGTGCGGGCAAACGTAGCCGGCCGTCCGGGCATTCCGGTCGGTCATTTGTGAAGGAGTAAGGCATGGATCGTTCGCAGAAAGCCGAATCGGTCGCATCGCTTAACGCGGTCTTCAACGAAGTTGGCGTGGTGGTTGTCACCCGCAACCTCGGGCTGACGGTGGCCCAGTCCACCCAGCTGCGCACGAAGATCCGTGAAGCGGGCGCATCGTACAAGGTTGCGAAGAATCGTCTTGCCAAGCTTGCCATCCAAAACACGGACTATGCCGGGATCGGTGACCTGCTCACCGGCCCGACCGCGATCGCCGCTTCGGTCGATCCGGTGGCCGCCGCCAAGGTGGTCGTGGAATTCGCCAAGACGAACGACAAGCTCGAAATCGTCGGCGGTTCGATGGGTTCGCAGGTTCTGACCCCCGATGGTGTCAAGGCGCTCGCCTCGATGCCCTCGCTCGACGAACTGCGCGCGAAGCTCATCGGTCTGGTCCAGGCTCCGGCCACGAAGATCGCCCAGCTCTCGACCGCTCCGGCGGCCAAGCTGGCCCGCGTCTTCGGCGCCTACGCCAAGGCAGCTTGATAACGACATTCAACGATTATTCCCGGTCATTTGCCGGGACCATCATTTTAGGAGTGAAACACCATGGCCGATATCGCCAAGCTTGTTGAAGAACTTTCGAAGCTCACCGTTCTGGAAGCCGCTGACCTCGCCAAGGCTCTCGAAGAAGCCTGGGGCGTGAGCGCTGCTGCCGCTGTTGCCGTTGCTGCCCCGGCAGCCGGTGGCGCTGCTGCTGAAGCTGCCGAAGAGAAGACCGAATTCGACGTCATCCTGACCGGCGACGGCGGCAACAAGATCGCCGTCATCAAGGAAGTCCGCGCCATCACCAACCTCGGCCTCACCGAAGCCAAGGCCCTGGTCGAAGCGGCTCCGAAGGCCCTCAAGGAAGGTGTCAACAAGGCTGAAGCCGAAGACATCAAGGCCAAGATCACCGCTGCTGGCGGCACCGTCGAAATCAAGTAATTTCGACTCGGTCCTGACCGAAAAAGAACAGGGCGGCTCCTTCACGGGGGCCGCCCTTCTTCTTTGGAGCCAGGCCTGTGGGCGGCCTTACTTCAGCGTCTTCAGATAGGCGATGATCTCGGCCCGCTTGGCCGGATCGCTCATCCCGGCGTAGGACATCTTGGTCCCGGGCACGACCTTCATCGGACCGGACAGCCACGTGTCGAGCGTGGCATCATCCCAGGTCAGCCCCGAAGCCTTGAGCTTTTCCGAAAAGGCAAAGCCCGCAATTTCGCCAGCCTTGGTGCCATAAACGCCATGCAGGCTGGGACCGATGCCGTGCTTGCCGGGCTCGACCGAGTGGCAGGCCGCGCACTGCGCATAGGCGGCCGGCTTTGCATCGGCGGCGGCCACTGCGGCGGCTGGCGCTGCGGCAGTAACGCCAGCGGTTGCAGCAGCCTCTTCCTGCTTCGCTTCGCCGCATCCGGCAAGCGAAAGGGCCAGGGCCATAGTCCCGGCGAGCTTCCATTCTGTGCGCATCGTCATCGTCTCCTTGCCCAGCGCCCTGTGGGCCCATGCCAATGCTATATCGTCGTCATGGCCGCGCCGGTAGGGGGTGGCGCGCCCTTATCCGTCGCGCGGATTGGCCGCTGCTCCAGAAAGCGCTTGGCCGCATCCGCCGTGCCGCCTATCCGGACCGGCCGATGGCCGCTGATCGCTCTCTTTCCCCCTGGCGCACCGAACTGGGCGCAACGCTGCGCCTGGCGGCGCCGCTGGCGGCGGCCAATCTGCTGCAGATGCTGGTCTATGCAATCGACGTGATCTTCGTGGCTCGGCTCGGCGAGGAATCGCTCGCTGCCGCCTCGCTCGCAACGACGCTATTCGGGCTGATGATGTGGTGCTTTTCCGGTCTGACCGGAGCCTGCGCGCCGCTGATCGCCGCCGAACTCGGCCGCCGCCGCCACGCCGTGCGCGAAGTGCGCCGCACAGTGCGCATGGCGCTGTGGCTGGCGGTGCTTTGCGGCCTCGCCGGGATGGCCGTCTGTCTGTGGGGTGAGGAACTGCTGCTGCTCTCGGGCCAGGACCCGGAAGTTTCACGCCTGGCGGGTGCGTTCCTGGCGATCCTGCTGTGGGCGATGATCCCCAATGTGATGGCAACCGTGCTGCGCAACTTCGTTTCGGCGCTGGGCCGGCCATTCTTTGCGACCGCGATCACGGGGCTGGCGATCGTGGTCAATGCGCTGGGCAACTACGTCTTCGTTTTCGGCCATTTCGGCGCGCCTGCCATGGGGCTGGATGGTTCGGCGATTTCCAGCGTAATCACCGCCTTTGCCATGCTGGGTGCCTATGTGCTGGCGATCCGCAGCGACCGCCGCCTGCGCCGCTACCATCTGTTCGGGCGCTGGTGGCGAACCGAATGGCAACGGTTCCGCGATGTCGCCCGCATTGGCACGCCGATCGCGCTGATTATCCTGGCCGAAGGCGGGTTGTTCTCCAGCGCGGCCTTCCTGATGGGCCGGATCGGTCAGGCCGAACTGGCCGGGCATACCGTGGCGCTGCAAGTGGCCGCGCTGGCTTTCCAGATCCCCTTCGGCATCGGCCAGGCCGCGACGATCCGCGTCGGCTATCACTTCGGCGCGGGCGACCGGATGGCGATCGGCGGGGCCGGCAAGGCAGCGCTGATCCTGGCAATGGGCTATATGGCTTTGCCCGCCGCGGTGATGATCCTGGCCCCCCTTTCGGTGCTGCAGCTCTATGTTGACCCCACCGATCCCGCCAACGCGGCGATGGTCGGCCATGCGATCGGCTTCCTGGCAATTGCCGCCGCCTTCCAGCTGTTTGACGGGTTACAGGCCGTGCTGGCCGGTGCCTTGCGCGGGCTGCAGGATACCAGCATTCCCATGCAGTTGGCCCTGTTCGGTTACTGGCTGGTCGGCTTTGCCACTTCAGTCGTGCTCGGCTTCTTCACGCCGCTGGCCGGAACGGGGATATGGCTGGGCCTCGCTGTCGGGCTGGTGGTGGTATCGATCCTGCTTGGCTGGCGGTGGATGCGGCGCGAACAGCTGGAGCTGCTACCCGCTTGATGCGATTCAATTCGCGCTATTTTTTCCGCTGCCGCCGGGGTTGACGACTCTTCGCCCCCCACCCATATGCGCCTCGCTGGCACTCTCCGACGGGGAGTGCCAATCGCATTGTAACAACGCAAAAGGGAGTAAACCCCATGGCATTCCGTCCGCTGCACGATCGTGTGCTCGTGCGCCGCGTAGAGGCTGAAGAAAAGACCGCCGGCGGCATCATCATCCCTGACAGCGCCAAGGAAAAGCCGGCCGAGGGCGAAGTCGTCGCCGTTGGTGCCGGGTCCAAGGCCGAAGATGGCAAGGTCACCCCGCTCGACGTCAAGGCTGGTGATCGCGTGCTGTTCGGCAAGTGGTCGGGAACCGAGGTCAAGCTCGATGGCGAAGACCTGCTGATCATGAAGGAATCGGACATCCTCGGCATCATCGGCTGAGCGATTTCCTGAACCTTTCCATATTCAAGAATTTCGAAGGAACTGAACAATGGCTGCCAAGGACGTAAAATTCGGCCGCGACGCGCGTGAGCGCATTCTCGCCGGCGTCGACATCCTCGCCAATGCGGTGAAGGTCACCCTGGGCCCCAAGGGCCGCAATGTTGTGATCGACAAGAGCTTCGGCGCACCGCGCATCACCAAGGACGGTGTTTCGGTCGCCAAGGAAATCGAACTGAAGGACAAGTTCGAGAACATGGGCGCCCAGATGCTGCGCGAAGTCGCCAGCAAGGCCAATGACGCGGCCGGTGACGGCACCACCACCGCCACCGTGCTGGCCCAGGCGATCGTGCGCGAAGGCATGACCGCGGTTGCCGCGGGCATGAACCCGATGGACCTGAAGCGCGGCATCGACATCGCCGTCGGCAAGGTCGTTGAAAACCTCAAGGCCCGTTCGACCCCGGTCGCCGGTTCGGCTGAAATCGCCCAGGTCGGCATCATCTCGGCCAATGGCGACACCGAAGTCGGCCAGAAGATCGCCGAAGCGATGGAAAAGGTCGGCAAGGAAGGCGTGATCACCGTGGAAGAGGCCAAGGGCCTCGAATTCGAACTCGATGTCGTTGAAGGCATGCAGTTCGACCGCGGCTACCTCTCGCCCTACTTCATCACCAACCCGGAAAAGATGACGGTTGAACTCGAAAACCCGTACATCCTGATCCACGAGAAGAAGCTGTCGTCGCTCCAGGCGATGCTGCCGATCCTCGAAGCCGTGGTGCAGTCGGGCCGTCCGCTGCTGATCATCGCCGAAGACATCGAGGGCGAAGCGCTGGCCACCCTGGTGGTCAACAAGCTGCGTGGCGGCCTGAAGATCGCCGCCGTCAAGGCGCCGGGCTTCGGCGATCGCCGCAAGGCCATGCTGCAGGACATCGCGATCCTGACCAAGGGTGAAATGATCAGCGAAGACCTGGGCATCAAGCTCGAGTCCGTCACGCTGGGCATGCTCGGCCAGGCCAAGAAGGTCACCATCGACAAGGACAACACCACCATCGTCGACGGCGCCGGCTCGGCTGAAGAAATCAAGGCCCGCGTCGAACAGATCCGTGCCCAGATCGAAGTCACCACCAGCGACTATGACCGCGAAAAGCTGCAAGAGCGTCTGGCCAAGCTGGCCGGCGGTGTGGCCGTGATCAAGGTTGGCGGGGCGACCGAAGTTGAAGTGAAGGAGCGCAAGGACCGCGTTGACGACGCCCTGCACGCCACCCGCGCTGCGGTGGAAGAAGGCATCGTTCCTGGCGGTGGTACGGCGCTGCTCTATGCCACCAAGGCCCTCGACGGCCTGAAGGGCGGCAACGATGACCAGACCAAGGGCATCGACATCGTGCGCCGCGCGATCCAGGCCCCGCTGCGTCAGATCGCGACCAACGCTGGTCACGATGGCGCCGTGGTTGCCGGCAACCTGCTGCGCGAGAACGACGAGAACATGGGCTTCAACGCCTCGACCGACGTCTATGAAAACCTGAAGGCTGCCGGCGTGATCGACCCGACCAAGGTCGTCCGCACTGCCCTGCAGGACGCGGCTTCGGTCTCGGGTCTGCTGATCACCACCGAAGCGGCGATCAGCGAGAAGCCGGAAGACAAGCCCGCCATGCCGCCGATGGGTGGTGGCATGGGCGGCATGGGCGGCATGGACTTCTAAGTCCGGCCAACCAGCCAAGGCACATTGGGGCCGGGAGGAGCAATCCTCCCGGCCCTTTTGCTTTTAACCTCAATCACATGCCGGATCGACAGAGCGGGTTCATCCGAACCGAAACAATCCGCTGCCGCGATTGACCGATGAATCACCCCTCCGACCAAGGCTAGAAAATCCAAATCGGATGCAACCCGGTTCGTCACCACCGGGCCGCAACTGGCAGCAGTCACTTCGCAAGCGCTGATCCGGATTCGCCGCGATCACCTGGCAGGAGAAGACAATGCCCGATGCGGTAGCATTGCATCAGCTGGTTGGCGCAGTAGCCGGCGCGATCGTCGATGCGCAGGCCCTGGTCGAGCAACGCTTCATCCAGCAGGTCAGCGGTTACTTCGACAGCGAGGGCAAGCCCTTGTGCCTGGCCATCAAGATGCCCCGCCCCGGCAGCGCCAGCACGGACGAGATGCAGATCGGCCTGCCACTATTGTCACTGGCTGAAAGTTCAATGCTGGCCATCAAGGACCTGCGCATCGACCTTGACGTAGAACTGGGCAGTATCGTCGATGGCCCTGGCACTGCCCCGCCACCGGACGCCGCGGCCGACCTGGAGACCCTGCCAGCCGCACCGGTCGCAAGCCATAGCTTTCGCAGCAATGGTGCGCCGATCGATATCCCCGCGCGGCGCGCCGATCCGGTGTCGGCAGCGGATGTGACCATTGAGCCCGCGCTGCCAGCCGCCACGGCCCCGCATCAGCCCGAAAAGCAACTGACTCTTTCGGTTGGCACGACCTCTTCCACTGGCCCGAAGGCCAGGCTCTCGATCAATGTCGCGGCCAAGCCTCCTTCCGAGGCGATGCAGCGCTTGATGACCCAGCTCAACAAGCTTGTTTGAGGAAAGGATACGATAATGGCATTTGCAATGGGGGACCAATTCAAGGGCCTGCCGATGGGCGACCTGATCGGGGGTCCGCTGATGGCCGCCGCCGACGCGCAGGTACGACTGGCCAATTCCACCGCACAGTTCATCCAGCAGATCGGCTTCAAACCGACCGCCAATGCGGACAAGGACGACAACGGCAACCCGATCTACGATCCAGCCAAGTTCGATGTCCGGACCGTTGATTTCAAATTTGACCGCCCAACCGGGCAGGCCGACGAGAACGGCGTCTTCCAGACAGAAACCGTCTCCCTCGAGGTGCCGATGCTCGCGATCGTCAAGGTCCCGGCGCTGGGCATCGAAACGGTCGACATCAGTTTCGACATGGAAGTGAAGAATTCGGAATCCTCTAAGGAAAGCGAGGATAAGTCCGGCAAATTCTCGGCCGATGCCTCGGTTGGCTGGGGGCCGTTCAGCCTGAGCGTCCACGTGGAAGGATCGGTCGCCACCCACAAGGAAAACACCCGATCGACCGATCAGTCCGCCAAGTACCATGTCGAGGTACACGCTGCCGATCGCGGCATGCCCGAAGGCCTGGCCCGCGTGCTGGACATGATGAACCAGGCCATCGCGCCGAAAACGATCTCCCCCCCGGCGGCCAATAATAATAACCCCGGAACGGGCGGTAACCAGCCCAGCCATGATGCCGTGGCCGGCCGCGCCGCCAGCGACATGGTGCTCGACCATGAAGATGGCCGGGTGCTGACCCCGGGCAATTACACGGTTCGGGCTTCGGCCTAAGCCATGCGGGGCAGCGGTGAGGGGTTCGACCTGACCGGGGTCGGGTTCATCAAGCGGATCAGCCTGGGCAATCTCAATGTCCATGCAACAGCCGCCGAACCGGGCAATGAGAAGGCGATGGACCTGCTCAACCGCTGCCTCGAAGACTATCCCAAGGGCCGGATCATCGGCCGCGAAATGTCCTATGACGTGCTGACAGACACGAGCGGGCACCAGAGGGTGCTCGAAATGGTGACCTATCACGTCGGTTTCGCGCGCCGCCCGGCCTGGCTTGAGGATTAAGCCATGGCCGCCGCGCCAATCCGTCTGGGAACGTTGGCGCGCGTGCTTGAATTGACCGGCCGGCGGGCGCTGCGCGATGGCGCGGAGCTGCGCTCGCTCACCCTGACAGTACCGGTCGCAGAACCACCCGCGCTCGATCCCGAACGCCTCTGGCGGATCGCGGTCGTCCAGCCTCCGAAGCATTGGTGGGAGCGGTGGTTCACTGCCTTGGCCCGGCAGGCAGGCCTGATTCCCCGACCCGACTGGCCGCAGGTCCGGCTGGTCTGGGAAGGTGGCACCGTTTTCGCCGAGCTCGAACCCCAATCCACCCCCGCGCCGCCAGATCAAGGAGACCTGTAATGGCCAAGACCAAGCACGAAGAAGAACCCATCGCCTGCACCCCCATGCACCTGGCTGACGATCAGCAGGCCGATGCCACCGCGATTGCGCATGAGGAAAACCCGGCCAACCGCCCAAACCACGAACGGCTTGCCCAAATCCTGCCGGCCGGAGCGCCAATGGCAGAGTTCATCGCGGTGATGACCACCAAATACTGGCGCACCAATGGCGTTCACCTTGGGGTGGGGTTCCTCGACAATCCACCCAACGAACTGCGGACCCGCATTCTTCAGCACATGAACGCCTGGGGCCAGACGGCCAATGTCCTCTTCAGCGAGAGCACGAGCGATCCGGCGGTGCGGATCTCGCGCGATCGGCCAGGGCATTGGTCATACATCGGCACCGACATCCTGCTGATCGACAAACACCAGCCAACCATGAACCTGCAGGGCTTCACCATGAGCACCCCGGACAGCGAGTTCTATCGGGTGGTGCGCCATGAAACCGGCCATACGCTGGGCTGTCCGCATGAGCATATGCGTGCCGAGATCATAGCATTGATCGACGAGCAAAAGGCGATCCAGTTTTATGGCGCAACCCAGGGCTGGAACGAAGCACAAGTCCGGGCCCAGGTTCTCACCCCGCTGCCCTCCAGTTCAATCTGGGCCACCACCAGCCCGGACCGGCAATCGATCATGTGCTATCAAATTCCGGCTTCGATCACCAAAAACGGTGTCGCAATTCCCGGTGGGCTCGATATCGATCTGTTCGATTACGAGTTCATGGCCAAGGTCTATCCCAAGCCCGCAGCGATTGCCGGCAGCGCCCCTTCGAACACTTCCGATGTGGGCCACGCGATCCACCCTGCGGCCGCCACTGGTCACCACGGCAGCACCTGCAAGGGCTGCATCGATGTTGCGCTTAAGGGCGGGACCCGGCTGTCAGTCCCGCCAGAGGCGACCGAGGCCCAGGTGCGGATGCTGCTTGGCGCACTAGGCTGATCAACCGCCCAACCGGCGGCCCGATCAAGACCGCCAAACCAAACTGAGCAAGCGCCGGGGCCTTTTGGCTCCGGCGTTTTTGCACGCAAAACTACGTGTAACCCCTGCATTTCCTCGCAACAGCCCTTCAACTCATCGCGCGGCGGGTGGACGGGCGAATCGCGTTAGACAATCTGAAAGCATGTTTGGGTTATCGCATCGCCGGTGAATATCAGCCGCTTCCCCCGCCTTTTGGCCGGCCTGGCCTTGGTCAGCGCGATAGCGCTGCCAACCGGTGCTGCACGCGCGGAAGATTTCCGGACCGAATTCGACAAGGTGTTTGGCAAAGAACCGCGCGCTCCGCGCGAGGTAAAGCCTGCCATCCAGCCGTTCATTGCGCAGACGCGACCCGTCGCGGCTTATGATGGCGGCCTTGACTCAGCCGTGGCCAGCCTGGCGAATGCAGCGCAAGGCCGGATCGGGGTGGCGGCTATGGACCTTGGCACCGGGCGAACGATTACTGTTCTGGGTGACCAACCCTTCCCGATGGCCAGCACCAGCAAAATCGCGATCGCCGCGACGTATCTGGACCTGGTTGACCAGGGCAAGCTGAAGCTCAGTGATAAGTTCCCGTTGATGATCCCGCAACGATCGGCGCGGTTCTCAACCCGGGTTGCGCCGGTGCGCCCCGGTGCCATGTTGACCGCCCAGGGACTGATCGAACTCTCGATCACCCGCAGCGACAACCCTGCGACTGATGCGCTGCTCGCCGCTGTCGGTGGACCCGCCGCAGTGAATCGCTGGATCCGCAAGGCCGGGCTTTCGGGAATGCGGCTTGATCGCGATATCGCCACGCTGGTGCGCGACGATGGCGAATTCAATCCGGCCACCACGGTCGATCCGCGCGATAGCGCTACGCCGTTGGCCATGGTCCAGCTGCTCGCCGGCCTCCATGAAGGGCGCTGGCTAAGCGCGTCGAGCCGTGGCGTGCTGCTGGGGGCAATGGCCCGCTGCCTGACGGGCAAGCGCCGCCTGCGAGCCATGCTGCCGCCTGACGCCCGGATCGCGCACAAGACGGGCACGCTCAACAACACATCGAGCGATGTAGGCATCATCCATACGCCCGACGGTCGCGCGATCGCGATTGCGGTCTATGTTACGGGCCAGGGCGGCAAGCCGAACCGCGATAGCCGCATCGCCATGATCAGCCGGGCCGTTTATGATGGCTACCTGACCGAAAGCTCGAGCCTGCGCCGAACCGCCTCGCGCTAAGCCGCGCGCTGCCGCTGGCAATCGCACGCCCCAACTCCGAAGGGAAAGGGCGCTGGGGTTACCCCCGGGCGCCCGCAGCAACCGGGTATCACCGAACTACTGGGCGTAGAGCGCCCGGCGCGGGCCGAGGTACCCGAAAAGGTAAGCCGCAACCTTGCGCATCTGGATTTCCTCTGCCCCTTCGGTGATCCGGTAGCGGCGGTGGTGACGGAAGATGTGCTCAAACGGCTTGTGGCGCGAATAGCCAATTCCGCCATGGACCTGCATAGCCCGGTCAGCCGCTTCGCAGACCAACCGGTTGGCGTAGTAATTGCACATCGAGATCTTGTCCGAGAGTTTGTGCTCGATCTCCTTGTGCTCCATCTGGTCCATCTCCCACGCGGTCTTGTAGATCAGCGTGCGCAGCATCTCGCATTGGGTGGCCAGCTCGACCAGCGGGAACTGGATACCCTGGTTACGCGCCAGTTCCTGACCGAACGGTTTTCGCTCGCGGGCATATTTCACCGATTCTTCCAGGCAATATGTTGCCGCGCCAAGCGAGCTGGCGGCCTGGCGGATGCGGTTCTGGTGCACAAATGACTGCGCGATCGACAGCCCGCCATCGACCGGACCCAGCACCGCGCTTTCGGGCACCCAGCAATTTTCAAAATGCATCCGTGGGTGGTCGGTCGGCATGTTGAAGGTCCACATGTACTCATCGACCACCATGCCCGGCGTGCCCGCCGGGACCAGCAGGCAGGTAATGCCCTTGGCATCGCCGGCCTTGCCCGAGGTGCGGCAAAAGGCCGCGCAATGGGTTGCGACGTGCATGCCGGTGATCCACATCTTGCGCCCGTCGATCCGCCAGCCAGGAACGCCATCGCGCGTTTCGCGAACCGCCACCGTTTCCATATGCGTCGCGTCCGAACCATGATCAGGTTCGGTCAGACCAAAAGCCACGCGGCGATCGCGGGCGAAGCCGCCAAGGATGAATTCCTCTTGCTGTTCGGGCGTGCCGAAATGCTCGAACATGGCTACGAACGGGAAATTGCCGACAATCGAATGCTCGTTCTGCAAGTCGTTATGCAGCCCCAACCCCTTGGCTGCAAAGCGATCGCGGATCACGGCCATCCACAGGTTGGAGCCATCCTTGCCGCCGTACTTTTTGGGCGCGGAAAAGCGCCAGTGGCCGGCGGCATCGGCACGGCGGCTGGCTTCGACCAGCAGCTTTTCCCACGCGTGCCGCGGCAGGCCCTGGTTCTCGAAATCGGTGCGCGCCCATTCGCGGCGATGGTCGAAGAAGCGGATATTGTCATCCTGCTCTTCGAGCGGCTTGATCTCGGCCGCGATGAAGGCGTCCAGCTCGTCGAGGTAGGCGAGCAGGTCGGCGGGGAGCGCAAAGTCCATATCAGGGTCCTTCCCATTGTGCCCGGGCCATCGCCAGGGCGGGATATTTCGGCATGTCGGCGGATAGCTTGCTGAGTGCCATGCGGCGCAGCCGGGCCAGCAGGCCCGGCGTGGCGAGGCTGGCCTGGCCGGCCAGGATCTCAGCCGTGAGCGCGGCGTCGGTCGCAACCGGACGCTGCTCGATCTCGCGCGCGACGATGCCCA
The DNA here is from genome assembly GCF_032337075.1 of Novosphingobium sp. APW14. Classification (NCBI taxonomy): domain Bacteria; kingdom Pseudomonadati; phylum Pseudomonadota; class Alphaproteobacteria; order Sphingomonadales; family Sphingomonadaceae; genus Novosphingobium; species Novosphingobium sp. APW14. The sequence goes on along the minus strand of NZ_JAVYAB010000007.1, from coordinate 48,059 downwards.
GCGCATTGCGCGCCACGGCCAGGTCAAACTTGCCCCGGCCGGAAACGAGCGGCTTGATATCGCTGGCCAGCCATTCGGAAATGGCCGTCAGGATCTCTGCCCCGCTCGGCTCGCCGGTTCCGGGCAGCAGCGGGTCGGCAGCCAGGGGCAGCGGGCGGGCCCGCTCCGCTTCGGGGGCCAGTTCTTCAAGCAGCAGCAGCAGGTCAAGCTCCTGCTCGGCAGTACGGCGGGCGACCACCACGCGCTCGACCGCGCGGTCATGCCCCGCGCGCCAGAATCCGCCCATCTGCAAGCAGCCGAGCGCCCACCAGAACGTGCGGTAAATGGTCCAGAAGCGGAAGCGGGCCGGATCGAAGCGCTCCCCGCCAGCTTCTTCATAAGCACGGGCAAGTTCAGCGATCGAGGTCAGGCCATAGCCGGGCCGGTCGGGCCGCGAAAAGCGCCAGACGGTCATGCAACCAAAGGCCAGATCCTCGTGCCAGTCGCCGAGGTGCGCCAGTTCCCAGTCCAGTACGCCAGTGAGTCGGCCTTGCTCGAACATCAGGTTGCCAAGGCGGAAGTCACCGTGGACCAGCCGTGGCGTGATGGGTGGTGGCAGATTGGCCTCCAGCCACTTAAGCGCAAGGGCGAGGATTGGCCGGTCTCCGCCATAGGCCAGGAAGCGACCGCGCAGTTCGCCCAGCGCTGCGGCAGTGTCCATCATCGGAACGGGAATGCCGGTGCAATCGGTCCGATGCACCGCAACCAGTTCGCGCGCGATGTCGCGGATCGCGATCGCCGGATCGGCCTTGGCCAAGAATGCATTGGGATCGGGCGATCCAGATATGGCCCGCATGACATAGCCCGAGCCGATCCCATCCGCCGGCTCCAGCTCGATCAGGACTTCTGGGGCCAACACCCCGGCGGCACCGGCAGCGCGGACCACCTGGACTTCACCGGCATGATCCATCGGCCGTCCGGCCATCATTTCCAGCGAAGGGGCGCGGCGCAGGACGCAAATTGCATCACCCGCGCGGAAGCGCCAACTTTCCATATTGGCCCCGCCGGATAGCCGCTCAAGGCCTTCCGGCACGGGCAAGCCAATCCGCGCCAATGCGCGGGCAAGGCCCATGGTCAGTTCATCCAGCCCCGTCATGCCCGCAAGGTGCCGAGCGCGCGGTGGCATTGCAAGGGCAATTTAATCGATCGCTTAAACGGCGAGCAAAAGAAAAGGGCGCGAAGGTTACCCTCCGCGCCCCAATCTTTTGCCGTGCGGCGAAGATTACATCTTCTTGGCAGCGTCCGAAGCAGCAGCAGCAGCGTCGGTGGCAGCAGCAGCAGCGTCCGAAGCGGTGGCAGCGGCGTCGGTGGCAGCAGCCGAAGCAGCGTCGGTGGCGACAGCAGCGTCCGAAGCAACTTCGGTGGCAGCGTCCGAAGCAGCAGCAGCGGCGTCGTCAGCCTTTTCCTGCGAGCAAGCGGCGAGAGCGAGAGCGGCGCCAGCGGCGAGAATGATCTTGCGCATGAAAGTATTCCTTGAACAGCGAGTGGACCACGCGCGGTCGCCGGATTTGCTCCGGGCAGCCGAACGGAAAGCCAACCTTATCGGTAGACTTCGGCGTGACAATTAGTGCTGTTCGCGAAGCGATGCAAGAGAATGTCGCATCCGGTCCTTGAAGCCCGTGCATTTTTTGGTTTTTTTCGTTCCGAACCAGCAGGATGAGGCCGCCAAACCGAGCCGAATCACCCGTCGGGGATGGCATGATTCGGGCGCTTACACCCCGCCCTGCGCACTGCTAGGGTGCCGCTATGGAGCCGAAACAACATCTCTACCTGGTCGATGGTTCGGCCTATATCTTCCGCGCCTATCACCGCCTGCCGCCGCTGACGAACCCGCAGGGTGTGCCGGTCGGGGCGGTCTATGGCTATACCACCATGCTGTGGAAGCTGGCCGATGACCTGCACAAGGCCGATGGACCCACGCACCTGGCCGTGATCCTTGATGCCAGCGGCAAGAGCTTTCGCAATGACATCTATGATCAGTACAAGGCCAACCGGCCGCCCCCGCCCGAGGACCTGCGGCCACAATTCCCGCTGATCCGCGATGCCACCCGCGCCTTCAGCCTGCCCTGCATCGAGGAACAGGGGCTGGAAGCCGATGACCTGATCGCCTCCTATGCCCGCGCCGCAACCGAGCGGGGCTGGGACGTGACCATCGTCTCTTCCGACAAGGACCTGATGCAGCTGGTCGGCAAGTGCCAACATGCTGATGGCGGTGAAGCCCGCATCGACATGCTCGATACGATGAAGAACCAGCGGATCGACGTGCCCGAGGTGATCGAGAAGTTCGGCGTGCCGCCAGAGCTAGTCGGCGATGTCCTGGCACTGATGGGCGATGCGGTCGACAATGTCCCTGGCATCCGCGGCATCGGCCCCAAGACTGCGACCAAGCTGATTCAGGAACACGGCGGGCTTGAGGCCGCATTGGCGGCTGCCGAAGCCATGAAGCCGTCCAAGCTGCGCGAAAACCTGATCGAGCACGCCGACATGGCCCGGCTCAGCCGCGTGCTGGTGCAGCTGAAGGAAGACTGCGCGCTGCCGGTGGCGCTGGATGATTTCAAGCTGGATACGATTCCGCCCGATCCGCTTGCCGCCTTCCTTGAAGAGCATGGCTTCCATTCGCTGCTCAAGCGCCTGGGCGATGGGCGAGGCAGCCCCGAGCGGCGGGTTGACCTGAACCCGGCCAAGCCGGTTACCGCCGCCGCAGCAACAGTAGCTGGCAGCAACCGCCAGCCGCTGCCGGAACTGCCGCCAATTGATCGCAGCAAATATGCCTGCGTGCAGGACGAGGCTGCTCTGGTCGTCTGGATCGAACGCGCCATGGCCGCGCGCGTCGTAGCCTTCGATACCGAAACCAGTGCGCTTGACGCGATGCAGGCTGACCTTACCGGGATTAGCCTGGCGCTGGGTCCGGGCGATGCCTGCTACATCCCGCTGGGCCATGGCGGGACCGATATGTTCGCTGAGCGCCCGGCGCAGGTGGGCAAAGCCCGCGCGCTCGCCCTGCTCAAGCCGCTGCTGGAAAGCGAAGCGGTGCTGAAGATCGGACAGAACGCCAAGTACGATATCAATGTCCTGGCCAGGCACGGCATCAATGTCGGTCCGGTCGACGATACAATGGTGATGAGCTTTGACCTCGACGCCGGACGGTCGATCGACGGGATCGGTGGCGGCCACGGGATGGACGAGCTTTCCACCCGCCATCTTGGCCACACGACCCTGGCCTTCAAGGACATCTGCGGCAGCGGCAAGAAAGCGATCCCGTTCGGCGAAGTGCCGCTGGACCGCGCAACCGAATATGCCGCCGAGGATGCCGAGGTTACCTGGCGGCTCCACCGCCTGCTGAAGCCGCGGCTCAGCGAGGAAGGCGCGACCCGCGTTTACGAGCGCGTTGACCGCCCGCTGGTGCCGGTGGTGGCACAGATGGAACGCCACGGCATCCGCGTCGACCGGGAGAAGCTGGCTGGCCTCTCCGCAACTTTTGCCGAGGAGATCGCCAAGCTGGAAGGCGAGATTCACGAATTGGCCGGCCAGCCCTTCACCATCGGCAGCCCCAAGCAGCTGGGTGAGATCCTGTTTGACAAGCTGGGTTTCAAGGGCGGGAAAAAGGGTAAGACCGGGCAATACTCGACCGATCAGGGCATTCTTGAACGTCTGTCCGGCGAAGGCGCAACCATTGCCGACAAGGTGCTGGAATGGCGCCAGCTATCCAAGCTGCGCTCCACCTATACCGAAGCCTTGCAGGCGGCGATCAATCCGCAAACCGGCCGCGTCCACACCAGCTATAGCCTGGTCGGTGCGCAGACCGGACGCTTGTCCTCGACCGAGCCGAACCTTCAGAACATCCCGATCCGCACCGAACTGGGCCGCCAGATCCGCGACGCGTTCGTCGCCGAGCCGGGTAACGTCCTGCTTGCGGCGGACTATAGCCAGATCGAGCTGCGGCTGGCTGCGCACATGGCCGATGTTCCGGCTTTGAAAGAAGCCTTCGCCAACGGCGAGGACATTCACGCCCGCACGGCGATGGAAATGTTTGGCGAGGTCAACCGCGATACCCGCGGCCGGGCCAAGACGATCAACTTCGCGATCCTCTATGGGATATCGCGCTGGGGCCTGGCCGGACGGCTGGGCGTTCCGGCGGACGAGGCCCAGGCGATGATCGACCGGTACTTCGAACGCTTCCCCGGCATTCGCCACTATATCCACTCGACGCTCGAAAGCGTGCGCAGCAATGGCTATTCGGAGACACTGTTCGGCCGCAAGTGCTGGTTCCCGCGGATCAGCTCCAACAATCCGAACGAACGCGCCGGTTCCGAACGTGCGGCGATCAACGCCCCGATCCAGGGGACCAGCGCCGATATCATCAAGCGCGCGATGGTGCGGATGATGCCTGCACTGGAAGCCGCCGGCCTCGGCCCAAGTCGAAAAGATGGGGGGGTACGGATGTTGCTGCAGGTCCACGACGAACTGGTGTTCGAACTGCCCGAAGCTGACGTGCCCGCGGCAAGCAAGGTGATCGAAGCGGTGATGGCCGGCGCGGCCGAACCGGCGGTGCCGCTATCGGTACCGCTGGGGGTCGAAATTGGCACCGGCCCCAGCTGGGGCGCCGCGCATTAGTCTTGTCTGCCTGACGGCAGGGCCATCACCGGCCCGTTTCAGCCGCGCTGAAACGGCATCAACGCGACAGCAGCCAGATCGCCAGGATCCCGGCTGCGATCCGGTACCATGCGAAGGGTGCGAAGCCCGAGCGGCTGACAAAGGCAACGAAAGCCTTGATCACCGCCAGCGCGACCACGAACGAGACCCCGAAGCCGATCGCGATTTCAGTCCAGCCAACCGGGCCCATGCCGCCCGCCAGGCTGGCGCGGGCATCCCACAGCTCCAGCGTAGTTGCACCCATCATCGTCGGGATCGCGAGGAAAAAGCTGAACTCCGCAGCCGTGCGGCGTTCGATCCCCATCGCCAGCGCGCCCATGATCGTCGCACCCGATCGGCTGACGCCCGGGATCATGGAAAGGCACTGGATGAAGCCCACACCCAGAGCCTGCCTGGCGGGAAGCTGTGCAACGCCGCTGGCCGGGCCGGGTTTGGCGACCTTCTCAATCCCCAGGATCGCAATCCCGCCCAGCACTAGCGCCCAGGCCACCACCATCGGGCTGCCGAGCAGCACGTCGATATAGTCCTTGAGCGCAAAGCCGAGCACCGCCGAGGGCAGGAAGCCAAGCAGCACATTGCGCAGGAAAGTAACGCTTTCGGGCCGCCATTTCAGCAGCCCCAGGCCAACCGCCCAAAAGGTCCGCCAGTAGAGTACGACCACGGCCAGAATCGCACCAAGCTGGATCACGACGTTGAACACCTTCCAAACCTCGGCATCGTAGCCGAAGATTTCGGAAGCGAGGATCAGGTGGCCGGTTGAGGAGACCGGGATGAATTCGGTCAGGCCTTCGACAATGCCGAGCAGGATGGCGGTGATGATCGTGTCCATGGGATTGCGATCAACGCGGCGGGCGCGGCCAAGTCAAGCCACGCCCGCCATTTGTTGGCAAGTTACCAGATCCGCAGGCGCTTTTCCGGCGGCAGGTACAGCTTGTTGTCCGGCTGGACATCAAACGCCTTGTACCATTCATCAAAGTTGCGGACGATGCCGTTGACCCGGTAGCGGCCTGGCGAGTGCGGATCGGTCTGGAGCTGCTGACGCAGTGCGGCTTCGCGCATCTTGACGCGGAAGGCCTGCGCCCAGGCCATGAAGAACCGCTGATCACCGGTGTAACCGTCGATCACCGGCGCTTCCTTGCCGCCCAATGCCAGCTTGTAGGCGCGGTAAGCCAGGCTCAGGCCGCCAAGATCACCGATATTTTCGCCCAGGGTCAGGCGGCCGTTGATGCAGGTCTTGCCATCGTCCAGCGGGCAGAGCGCGTTGTACTGGTCAACCAGCGCGCCGGTCAGCTTTTCAAAATTGGCCTTATCTTCCGGCGTCCACCAGTCCCGCAGGTTGCCATCACCGTCCGACTTGGACCCCTGATCATCGAAGCCGTGGCCCATTTCATGGCCGATCACCCCGCCGATCGCACCATAGTTGACGGCATCGTCGTTGGTCAGGGCAAAGAACGGCGGCTGGAGGATCGCGGCCGGGAAGACGATCTCGTTGCCCGAGGGGTTGTAATAGGCGTTCACCGTCTGCGGGAACATGAACCACTCGTCCTTGTCGACCGGCTTGCCAAGGCGCGAGAGGTTATCCGCTTCTTCCCAGGCATCGACCGCCTGGGCATTCGCAAAGGCGCTGTCCGCGCGCAGCACCAGCCCGTCATAGGTCTTGTACTTGCCCGGGTAGCCGATCTTCGGACGGAAGGCATCGAGCTTGGCCTGGGCCTGGGTCCGGGTGGCCAGCCCCATCCACTTCAGCTCCTTGAGGTTGGCGGCCATGGCCACCCGCAGGTTGCTGACCAGCTTTTCCATCGCGGCCTTGTTGGCAGCCGGGAAATAGCGTTCGGCATAGACCTGCCCGGCCAGTTCGCCGACCGAGCCTTCAACGGCCGAGATCGCCCGCTTCCAGCGCGCGCGCTGCTGCGGCTGGCCCGAGAGGGTCGTGCCGTAGAAGGCGAAGGAGGCATCGTCGATCCGCTTGGGCAGGACCGAGGCCTTGCCACTGACATAGCGGGTGACCAGCCAGGCCTGCCAGGTGGCGATCGGCTCGCTGGCAATCAGCTTGGCCAGCGCCGGGACCCCGCCTGAAAGCTTGGCAACCTGATCCGGCGTCAGCTTGGCAGCGGCAATCTCTTCCTTGGTCGGCGGGACCTGGGCGACGATGATCTCGGTCACATTGCCCAGTCCCTGCTTGTCCAACGCCGCACGCAGCGGCACTTCCGGCGCAAAGGCCAGGAATTCCGAGATCGTCATCTTGTTATAGGTCAGGTCGCGGTTGCGGCCCAGCGCACGGTCCCAGTTGGCCCGGGCCATCTTGGTTTCAAGCTGGAACACGGATTCCGCTGCCTGCGCGGCATTCGGATAGCCTACTTCACCCAGGATGAAGGTCAGGTAGGCCTTGTACTTGGCCACGATCTCGCGGTTCTTCGGGCTGTCGACCAGGTAATAGTCGCGGTCCGGCAGGCCAAGCTGGGCCTGACCGGCATAGAGCGCATTGACCGAGCTGTTCTTGGCATCGGGGCGGACGCCCATGCCGATCGGCGATGCAAGGCCGGGCGAGACGAACAGCCCAACCAGGTCTTCCAGCGTGCGGGCCGCATAGATTTTTTCAAGCGTCGGGTAGAGCGGGGTCAAGCCGGCGCGTTCGATCGCGTCGGTATCCATGAAAGCCTTCCACACCGCAGCGACGCGAGCGCGCGCACTGCCTTCAGGGTTCTGGCTGGCTGCGGCTTCCTCAAGGATCGCCTTCATCCGCTCTTCGGAAAGGTCGCGCAGCTGGACAAAACCGCCAGTCGAAGAGCGGTCAGCCGGGATCTCGGCCTGGTTGAGCCAGAGCCCGTTCACGTGCTGGTTGAAATCGTCGCCCGGCTTGGTCGACTTGTCGATGTAGCGGGTCTGAACGCCGAAACCCCAGTCCTTCATTGAATCGCTGTGCTCAACCGAAGCCGGCTGGGCGGCGGGAGCAGCCGGCTTGGCTTCTTGCGCCAGGGCAGGTGCGGCCAGACCGATCGCCAGCGAACTGGCGGCAAACAGAACAGTAACGCGGAGTTTCATATCAGGTCCCCAAAATCCAAAAAACCTTGAGGGCCTGTTACGCCCGCACCGCACGCGGCGAAATGCGGGACAAATGCTATTTGACGGCTTCGCTCGGCACTTCGTCGAATTGCAGCGCAGCCAAGCGTGCATAGAGCCCGCCGGCCCGGCTGAGCGCATCGTGTTTGCCCTGTTCGACGATCCGGCCGCCGTCCATCACCACGATCCGGTCGGCCCCGCGCACAGTCGCCAGACGGTGGGCGATGACCAGCGTGGTCCGGCTGGCCATCAGCCGGTCCAGCGCCTGCTGCACCAGTCGCTCGCTTTCGGCGTCCAGCGCAGAGGTGGCTTCATCGAGCAGAAGGATCGGCGCATCGCGCAGCAGGGCGCGGGCAATGGCCATGCGCTGGCGCTGCCCACCGGACAGGCGCGCACCGCGCTCACCCAGTTGTGTATCCAGCCCATCGGGCAGTTCGCGCAGAAAATCGGCGGCATTGGCGGCTTCGGCCGCCTGCCAGATCGCCGCATCGCTGGCATCCCAGTTGCCATAGCGCAGGTTGTCGCGCGCGGATGCAGCGAAAAGGATGCCCTCCTGAGGGACCAGCGCCATGTTGCGACGCACTGCGGCGGGATCGACCGCGGTCAGCGGCACGCCATCAAGCTTCACCGCCCCGACCTGCGGGTCGTAGAAACGCTCGGCCAGCTGGAACAGGGTGGACTTGCCCGCGCCTGAGGGACCCACGATGGCAACGGTTTCGCCCGGTTCGACCGTCAGCGAGAAATCGGCCAGGGCCGAGACTTCGGGCCGGGTCGGATAGCGGAAGGTCACGCCTTCGAAGGCCAGCTTGCCGCGTACCGGGGAAGGCAGCTCAAGCGGGCGGGCCGGCATGGCGATGGTCGGCTTTTCGTTGAGCAGTTCGTTAAGGCGGCTGGCCGCACCGGCGCCGCGCAGCAGGTCACCATAGACTTCGGTGAGCGCACCAAAGGCCCCCGCGACCAGACCGCCGGTCAGCACGAAGGCAGCAATGGTGCCACCGCTGATCGTCCCTTCGGCAACGCCGATGGCGCCCTGCCACATCAGCATCGTGATCGCGCCGAAGACCAGCATGATGATGATCGCAGTCATCGCAGCGCGCAGCAGGATACGGCGCTTGGCCGTGCTGAAGGTCGATTCTACCGCGGCGGCAAAACGCGTCTCTTCGCGGCTCTCCTGGTTGAACGCCTGGACGATCTTCATCGCCGCCAACACTTCCGCAACCATCGCGCCGACATCGGCCACGCGGTCCTGGCTGGTGCGCGAAACATTGCGCAGCCGCCGCCCGAACCAGACGATCGGCAGCACGATCAGCGGGATCGCCAGCACCAATGCCAGGGTCAACTTGGGGGCCAGCGTAAACAGATAGGCCACCCCGCCCACGCCCATGATCAGGTTACGCAAGGCAACGGAAACGGTTGTCCCGACAACCTGTTCGATCAGCGCCGTGTCTGAGGTCATCCGGCTGGAGATTTCGTTGGGGCTGTTCTCTTCAAAAAAGCCGGGCGACATCCGCAGAAGGTTGGCCTGAACCTTAAGCCGGATGTCGGCGACAACGCGCTCACCCAGCCAGGAGACGAAATAGAACCGCAATGCGGTGCCGATCGCCAGCACCACCACGATCATCAGCAGGTATTCGAACCACCGCCCAATATCATCCGGGTTGCCACCGGCTGAAAAGCCCTTGTCGATGATCAGCTTGAAACCAGACGGAATCGCCAGAGTCGCCCCGGCGGTGATCATCAGCGCGAGACCTGCCATGGCCAGCTTGCTGGGATAGGCCAGCGCGGCGCGCCAGATCATCCGCAGCGGGCCGAGCGAGCGGGCGGGTTTGGGTTCGGCGGGGGTGGCGGCGAGATCGGGTTCTGAAGCCATTGCCTGCGCGCCCTAGCACAGGGCGGATGGCAAGTAAGTGGCAAATGCGCACTGATTGGCTCGGTAGTTGTGCGGACGCGAAGAGAGGGTGACTTTTTATTGCATTGCACAATAAACCGAATGACGGCACGATGCGGCCTGATTGGCGCGGGATACCGGGCCGAAAGGGGAATCGGTTTGCTTTACACCGCTTATGAAATGCAGCGTTCGTGGCTCAATGCCGCCAGCACCATGGCCTCGGTCGGGGCGGAACTGCTATCCAATCCGGCGCTGCCGTTTGGCTATACCGGCCTGGGCCCGGTCATGGCCTCGGCGCTGAAAGTCTTCGCCCATGCCGCCGCACCTTATGGCAAGCCAGCGTTCGATATCCAGACAGTGGCGGTGGACGGCGCAACCCATCCGGTGACCGAGGCGATCGTCATGCATCGCCCGTTTGGCAACCTGCTGCGCTTCACCCATCCCGGCCTGCCCAAGGATGCCCCGCGCCTGCTGATCGTTGCGCCGATGAGCGGCCATTTCGCCACGCTGCTGCGCGGTACGGTCGCCCGGATGATCGAGCGGTGCGAGGTTTACATTACCGATTGGGCCGATGCGAAGATGGTCCCGCTTGAAGCCGGACGCTTCGACCTGGATGACTATATCGACCATGTGATCGGCTATCTGGAGCATATCAGTCAGACCAATGGCGGATCACGGGCGCATATGCTGGCAGTGTGCCAGCCTTCGGTCCCGGCGCTGGCTGCCACCGCGCTGATGAACGCGCAGAAGCACCCCGCCCGCCCGCTCAGCCTGACGATGATGGGCGGCCCGGTCGACACGCGCGAGGCGCCAACCTCGGTCAACGACCTGGCGATGCAGCGCCCGATCGAATGGTTCCGCAACACCGTGATCGCGACCGTGCCCTTGCAGTATCCGGGTGCCGGCCGCCGGGTTTACCCGGGCTTCCTGCAACTGGCCGGGTTCATGAGCATGAACCTGGGCAACCACATGCTGAGCCACTACCACATGTTCAAGCACCTGGTGGCGGGCGATGGCGACAGCGCAGAGGCGACCAAGGCGTTCTATGACGAATACCGTTCGGTCTGCGACATGGATGCCGATTACTACCTCCAGACGGTCGAAGAGGTGTTCCAGCGCCAGTCCCTGGCCAAGGGCGAATTCATGCATCGCGGCACCCGGGTGGACCTGGGTGCGATCCGCGATACGGCGCTACTGGCGGTCGAAGGGGAGCGTGACGATATTTCTGGGATTGGCCAGACCAAGGCCGCGCTCAAGCTGGCGACGGGCCTGGCCGAAAGCCGCAAAAAATACCTGCTTGCACCCGAAGTGGGCCATTACGGCATCTTCAACGGCAGCAAGTGGCGCGAATTCATCGCGCCGGTACTGGAAGACTGGATCAAGCGCCACGACAAGGCCAAGCTGAAGGTCGTGGCCTAAACCCCAAAACAGGACGGGCGGTGACAGCCCTGCCGTCACCGCCCGTCTGCTGACCGCCGCCCCGGGCAGGGGCGGTCGGCACAATCGGTCACAAAAAGTGGGTTAGAAGACCTCGAACAGGCCCGCAGCGCCCTGGCCGCCACCGATGCACATGGTCACCACGGCGTACTTCGCACCGCGGCGCTTGCCTTCAATCAGAGCGTGGCCGGTGCAGCGCGCGCCGGTCATGCCAAAGGGGTGACCGATCGAGATCGAGCCGCCGTTGACGTTGAGCAGCTCGTCAGGAATGCCCAGCTTGTCGCGGCAGTAGAGCACCTGGACCGCGAAGGCTTCGTTCAATTCCCACAGGCCGATATCGTCCATCTTCAGATTGAAGCGTTCAAGCAGCTTGGGGATCGCAAAGACCGGGCCGATGCCCATTTCATCCGGCTCGGTACCGGCCACGGCCATGCCGACATAGCGGCCCAGCGGGGTCAGGCCGCGCTTTTCGGCAACCTTGGCTTCCATCACGACGCAGGCCGAGGAACCATCCGACAGCTGGCTGGCATTGCCGGCAGTGATGGTGTGGCCTTCACCCATTACCGGCTTCAGGCTGGCTAGCCCTTCCAGCGTGGTTTCGGGGCGGTTGCAGTCATCCCGGTCAGCGGTGACGTCCTTGTAGGAGACTTCCTTGGTTTCCTTGTCGACGATCGCCATGGTCGCCTTGCAGGCGACGATTTCATCATCGAACTTGCCGGCAGCCTGGGCGGCAGCGGTGCGCTGCTGCGACTGGAGCGAGTATTCGTCCTGCACTTCGCGGCTGATGTTATAGCGCTTGGCCACCACTTCAGCCGTGCCGATCATTGGCATGTAGATGTGCGGGTGCATTTCCAGCAGTTCGCGATCCGGCTCGACGAACATCTTGCCGCTGCCGACCACCTTGGAGATGCTTTCGACGCCGCCGGCAACGCAGATGTCCATATTGTCGACCAGGATCTGCTTGGCCGCCGTCGCGATGGTCATCAGGCCTGAGGAGCACTGACGGTCAATCGTCATGGCCGGAACCGAAACCGGCAGGCCGGCGCGCAGCGCGGCCAGGCGGGCGACGTTGCCTCCGGTCGAACCCTGCTGGACGGCGGTGCCCATGATCACGTCATCGATTTCGGCGCCAGAAAGGCCAGCGCGCTCAACCGCCGCGCGGATCGAGAAGGCACCAAGCGTGGCACCCGTGGTGTTGTTGAATGCGCCGCGGGCTGCCTTGGTCAGCGGGGTGCGGGCGGTGGAAACGATGACTGCGTCACGTGACATGAAGAATTCCTTGTTTGGTTTAGAAGGTGTGGGCCCGGGAAGGGATCAAATCACACAAAGAACAGCGTGATCCATTCGCAGATCAGAGCGGGCTTGTCCTCGCCTTCGATCTCGATGGTGATTTCGTTGGTCTGCTGCCACTGGCCAGGGCGCTTTTCAACCAGCTCGAGCAGCTTGGTGTGGGCGCGCACGCGCTTGCCGGCGCGGACTGGCGAAATGAAGCGCGTCTTGTTGCCGCCGTAGTTCACGCCCATCTTGATTCCGTCGACGCGGGCGCCTTCGGTCATCGCGCCCAGCACCGGCAGCAGCGACAGGGTCAGGAAGCCGTGCGCGATCGTCCCGCCGAACGGGGTGTGCTTGGCCTTTTCCTCATCGATATGGATGAACTGGTGGTCTCCAGTGGCATCGGCAAACATGTTGATGCGTTCCTGGGTCACTGCGAACCAGTCCGAAACGCCGATCACTTCGCCAGTCTTGGCTGCGAGTTCCTGCGGGGTCATTGCGCCTCTCCTCTGTCTGGAAAGGCCTGTTCATGGCCCAAGCGCAGCCCTTGTGCAACGCACCAGCGCCTGCCGCTACGGCAAGGCAGGGCACGAGTGCAGCTCTGCCTTGCGAATCACCTGGTTGGCACCGATTTCAGGCTGGACCGATCCGCAACTGGCTTGCGCCCAGCCGGATCGGCTGCGGCGCCGGCGCATCGATCCGCCGGCAATAGGACCACAGCCCGCATTGCAGGCCGATGATCATGAACATCACCGGCTGGTACGCAATGCCAACGAATACCGCCCCCAGGAAATAGACCAGCTGCGACAGCTGGAGCGCCGTGGCCAGGGGCGCGACCCAGGCCTCGTGCGGGCCGGTCCGGCCTTTCCAGCGTCGGCTCAGGCGTTCCATCTGCCAAGTGCCCAGCAGCTGAATCCACGCCCACAGCAGCAGACCGGCATAGCCCTGTTCGCCCAGCATTTCGAAATAGGCCGAATGATAGGCCCGGCTCTGGTCGACGTGGAGGGTGGTCTTCAGCGTCACGTTGTTGCCGGATCCTTCCGCAACCACCGTGGGGATGAGCAGCTTGTTGCTGCGATAGGCGTCGAACCCGCCGCCGAACGGATGGTCCTTCACATAGTCGAGCGTCCACATCCACACCGCCACGCGGGTTGAGGCCGACTGATCGGACTTGTGGTTCTCGATCGTGCTCATCCGCTCGGTAAAGCTCTTCGGCAGGAACGGGACGGCAGCAACAGCAATCAGGCCGGCCATGCCGAGATAGAGGAAGCGCCGCTTGACCGATCGCAGCGACAGGACGGCAAGCAGGCCGATGCAGAGCAGGCCGGTCCGCGCCTGGGTCCCGACCGGGATCAGCAGCGCGGCAAAGGTCAGGGCGACCGAGAACAGCGTCACCAGCGGTCCGCGCGGAAACAGCGTGGTGAACCGCGCCGTCCACCAGATCAGCGGAATAATGGCGATGGCGACCGTCGACAGGATCGAACCTTCATAGATGCCGGTGTTGTTGGATACGAAGGTCTGCAGCTCGCCATAGCCGCCACCGCCAACCGCGGTCTTGATCCCGCCGCTGATCACGATTGCGCCCACGGTCAGGACGATCACCGTAACCACGGCTTCGAACCGCAGGCGGGTGCGCAGGGTCAGCGGCAGGAAGATTGCGAACAGCAGCGCTTTCCAGACCCAGTCCCACTTCAGGGCCGCTTCAACCGGAAAATCGGCAATCGTGGTCGTGACCGCGCAATAGCCCAGCAGCAGCACAATCAGGAACTGACGCAGGGTAAAGCGCATGTCCTGTTTGTTATCCAGCACCAGCCAACCCCCAAAGGCGAGGATGAAGGCAATCAGCGAAATCGGCAGCGAGGCCAGCAGGAACCAGCTGATCTTCTGGGGTGTCAGGATATCGATATAGAGATAGCCCAGCACCCACAGGAACGGCCGGCGCAGGCCGAGCGCCAGGAAGCCCAGCGTGAAAGCGGTGATGCCAAGATCAAGCACGCAGGCGCAGACCCGGTTTGGCTGGCTTGGGCGGCTCGGGTTCGGCCGGCTCCGGTGCCTTAGGATCCTGATCGAGATCGGCGCGGCCCATCATCTGCCAGGCAGCGATGAACAGCAGCGCATGAGACAGGGCCAGGGCAAAGAAATCAATCATCGTCGCAGCCACTTAGCGGGCGCGAGTTGACGCCACGTTAAGCCTTCCCCGGCTAGGCACCGCACCGATGACCCGCGTGCTCCACATCCTTGACCACTCGCTGCCTATGCACAGTGGCTACACCTTTCGCACGCGGGCGATCCTTTCGGCCCAGGCGGCGATGGGTCTGGACGTGCGCGGCATCACCGGCCTGCGCCACAGCGCGCCAGGCCCGGACTGCGAGCAAGCCGATGGCCTGACCTTTCACCGCACCCGCGGCGGCGGCGGTGGCGGCGGTCCGCCCGGGTTACGCGAGTGGCTTGAGGTCAATCGGCTGGCCGATGCCATCGTCGACCTTGCCGCCGACTGGCGCCCCGATCTGCTCCACGCGCACAGCCCGGCGCTTTGCGGCAAGGCAGCGCTGATCGCCGGGCGCAGGCTGGGCCTGCCGGTCGTCTACGAAATCCGGGCCTTCTGGGAGGACGCGGCAGTCGCCAATGGGACCGGCCGCGAAGGCAATCTCAAGTACCGACTGACCCGCGCGCTGGAAAACCACGTGGTGCGGGGCGCGGACCAGGTGATCACGATCTGCCGGGGGTTGAAAGACGATCTGGTCAGGCGCGGGGTCCCCGCAAGCAAGATTGCCATCAGTCCGAACGGCGTTGACCTGGACCTGTTTGGCACGGCCGCGCGGCCGGAGCCGGAACTGGCGCGCCAGCTTGGCCTCGGCCCCGCGCCGGTGATCGGGTTCATTGGCAGCTTCTACGATTACGAAGGGCTGGATGATCTGATCGCCGCGATGCCGATAGTCCAGGCCCGCGAACCCGGGGCGCAATTGTTGCTGGTCGGCAGCGGCCCGATGGAAAGCGCACTCAGGCGCCAGGCGGCTGCTTCTCAGGCCCATAGCGCGATCCACTTTGCTGGGCGCGTCGCACACCGTGAAGTCGATCGTTATTACGCTCTGATCGATGTGCTGGCCTTCCCGCGGAAGCGGAGCCGACTGACCGAGCTGGTCACGCCGCTGAAACCACTGGAAGCGATGGCCCAGGGGCGGCTGGTTGTCGCGTCAGACGTCGGCGGGCACCGCGAACTGATCCTTGACGGCCAGACCGGCGCGCTTTTTCCGGCCGATGACCCCGCGGCCTGCGCCGCCGCACTGGCGGAGCTGTTAGCGGATCGCGGAAACTGGAAAAATCGCCGCGCGGCCGCTCAAGATCACATCAGATCCCAGCATGACTGGGCCGTGAATATTGTTCGTTATCAAGATGTTTACCAAGCAGCGCTAACGCGTTCTGGATGCCACCGGAATCCGGAAGCCACCTGAGGCGATCGGTTAAGGTTTGGAAAGCAACAGCACGGGATAACGCGGCGTGGCCAATTCGAAACCCAAGCCAGGCAATCGCAAGCCGATCTCCAGCCATCCGCTGTTTCCGGCGGTCGTCGCCCTATGGTTTGGTGCCCTGTTCGGCCTTGGCAGCTTGGCAATTCGGCCGACCCTGATCGAAAGTCTGGTGTTGCAGACCGGGATCGACTTGATCGTCCCCGCCGCAGCGCCGCCGCTTGGAATAACCGCCCGGATCCTTATCGCCTTGGTTATGGCTTCGTTGGGGGCTGCGCTTGGCGCGACGCTGGCGGTCCGCATCAGCCGGCCCAAGATTGTGGTCCGTGCCCGCAAGCGCAATGCTGCGAACCCCGGCGCCGCAGCCGTGGGCGAGTTCGGGTCTTGGAACAAGCGCGATGTCGTCACCAATGGTCCGGCGCGGCGCCCGATCTCGGCGCACGAAGAATTGGGCGATGCGCTGGATAGCACCGGTCCGCTCGCCAGTCGCCGCAGAACGCTTGCAGTCGAACATGAGGACAAGCCATTCGAGCCGGCCGAAATCGCCCCGTTGCCAGGCGGTGAGCCCCAAATCTTCAATATTGCTGCAACTCACCTTGCCGTGACCGAGGTTGAAGCCGGACAGGGCGATGATCATGCCCCGCTTGATCTGGGCGCATTCGTTGCCCCAGAACCTGCTTCGGCCGCAGCACTGGCGCCAGTGGCAACCAATCAGCCGCAGCAGGCGCTGGATTGGTCAGTCCCGCCAGTGGCCGCCGCGCAGCACTTCACTGCACCAAACCGCCAATTCCCCATGCCGGCAGAAAACGAAACGCCGCAGGTATTCGGAATGATGGCGCAGAATATTCAGGCATTTGATGAATTTGCCCCGGCTGCCAGCTTTGGAACTGCGGTTTTCGAAGCAAGCCCGGCACAACCGACCGGGCAAACGGTTGGTCCCGCTATGAGCATGTCAGAAACCAACGTATCCCCAGAACAGGCCACCATGGCCCAACCGCTCGCAGCTGAAAGCGTTCCTCCGCAGCCTTCGCCGGCCGGGCTGGGCATGACCGACCTTGCCCAGCGTTTACAGGAATCGATGGCTCGCCGCCGCGCAGCGAAGGTTAAAGCTGCTGCAGTTGAAGTGTCGGCCGCAGAATTGCCGGCAACGCAGCTGGCACCAAATGAGCCGGTCCTGTCAGCCGGGGATGAGCCTGCATTTGTGCCACCACCGCGGATCGACATCTTCGCCGCCGCTGCCAGCGAACACCCGGTCGAGCCGTTCGGCCTGACCCAGGCGCCTATCGCGATGCCGTCTGCTCTGCGTCCGATCCCGCTCGACCCCACTGAAGGGGACGAAGATAGCGCTGATCTCGTGCCGCTGATGCCACGCCATCTGGCCCTGCCGCAGACTGCCCCCTTTGCACCTGTTGACGCGACCGTCACACCGCGGCAGCCCGAAGGTATTGCCGGATCAGCCGATGAGGAAGCTGCGGAGGAGGCAATGCCAGCCGAAGCTGCCTTTGCATCACTGCTGTCGCTCGAAACGCCGCGGCAGGAATTTGTGCGGATCGAAGAACCTGATGAGCTGCCTTCAGCGGTTGAACCGGTGGTAATCTTTCCCGGTCAAATGGCAGCTGTGCAACCAGCGGCGCGCCCGTTCGATGCCGCCGCCATAACGGTGGTCGCGGGAAGCATTGCTCCACCCCCTGCCGCCGCAGCTATCGATCCGGCAGAGACCGAGCTCGCTCTGCGTTCGGCGCTCGCCAATCTGCAACGGATCAGCGGTGCGGCCTAACCAGGCGGCCCTCCAGACAACCCCGCAATCCTATTCACAGCCAGGCTTGGGCCAGCCCAAGCGAATCTTGGCCTCTTCGCAGTTGCAAAAACACCTTCCTGTCGTCATGGGAAAGCCTTGCGCAATTTTCACTGCTTTTGGCGGTGGGGAAGCTTGCGCTTAATTGCCGGATTTCCGCCGTTTGCGCGCAGAAGCGCGCGAATCGCGGGGTTCGGGTGACGACAGGATGGGTTTTCGATGGGTTATCCGGCGCCGCAGGGCCTCTACGATCCGCGCAATGAACATGACGCCTGTGGCGTGGGCTTTGTTGCCCACATCAAGGGCGCCAAAAGCCATGCGATCGTCACCCAGGCGCTCGAAATTCTGAAAAACATCGACCATCGCGGTGCCGTGGGCGCCGATCCGCTGCTGGGTGATGGCGCCGGGATCCTGATCCAGACCCCGGACCAGCTGTTCCGCAAGTGGGCCGATAAGGAAGGGCTGAAGCTGCCCGCCGCCGGCGACTATGCCGTGGCCATGTGCTTCCTGCCGCAGGACCAGGCCAGCCGCGATTTCATCGTCGGCACCTTTGAAAAGTTCATCGCCAAGGAAGGTCAGCGCCTGATCGGCTGGCGCGACGTGCCGGTGACGACCGAAGGCCTGGGCAAGACCGTGCGCGAGCAGATGCCAGTGATCCGCCAGTGCTTCGTCGCCCGCGGCGACAACTGCGCCGATCAGGACGCTTTCGAGCGCAAGATCCTGGCAATCCGCAAGCAGACCCAGAACCCGCTGGCCGCCCTGGCCGAAAAGCACGGGATGCCAGGCATCGCCGATCTTTACATGCCCAGCTTCTCCAGCCGCACCGTGGTCTACAAAGGCTTGCTGCTGGCAACACAGGTTGGCAGCTTCTACGATGACCTGCGCGATCCGGACTGCGTTTCGGCGCTCGGTCTGGTCCACCAGCGATTCAGCACCAATACCTTCCCAAGCTGGAAGCTGGCGCACCCCTACCGCTTCATCGCCCACAATGGCGAAATCAACACCGTGCGCGGCAACGTCAACTGGATGAACGCCCGCCGCCGCACCATGGAAAGCGAACTGCTGGGCGCCGATCTCGACAAGATGTGGCCGCTGATCCCGCACGGCCAGTCGGACACCGCCTGCCTCGACAACGCGCTCGAGCTACTGTTGGCTGGTGGCTACAGCCTGGCCCATGCGGTGATGATGCTGATCCCGGAAGCCTGGGCCGGCAATCCGCTGATGGATGCCAAGCGCCGCGCCTTCTACGAATACCACGCTGCGCTGATGGAGCCGTGGGACGGCCCGGCTGCCGTGGCCTTTACCGATGGCCGCCAGATCGGCGCGACGCTGGACCGCAACGGCCTGCGTCCGGCCCGCTTCCTCGTCACCGATGACGATATTGTTGTCATGGCCTCGGAAAGCGGCGTGCTGCCGATCAAGGAAGACAATATCGTCCGCAAGTGGCGGCTCCAGCCCGGCCGCATGCTGCTGATCGATTTCGACCAGGGCCGGATCATCGAGGATGAGGAGCTCAAGGCCTCGCTCGCCGCGGCTGAGCCTTACGAAGACTGGCTGGAGGCGGCGCAGTATAAGCTCAAGGACCTGGAAGTGGTCGAGCCGGAACTGGCCGCCTTGCCGCAGGAAACCACCACTCTGCTCGATCGCCAGCAGGCCTTTGGCTATACGCAGGAAGACCTTTCGCGCTTCCTTGAGCCGATGGCCCAGAATGCCGACGATCCGCTGGGTTCGATGGGAACGGACACGCCGATCGCGGTGCTCTCCAACCGCTCGCGCCTGCTCTACGATTACTTCAAGCAGAACTTCGCCCAGGTCACCAACCCGCCGATCGACCCGATCCGCGAGGAGCTGGTGATGAGCCTTGTTTCCATGATCGGCCCGCGCCCCAACCTGCTGGGCATGGAAGCCGGGACGCACAAGCGCCTGGAAGTCGACCAGCCGATCCTGACTAACGAGGAAGTTTCCAAGATCCGCTCGGTCGAAGCTGCGCTGGACGGTGCCTTCCGGACCGAGACGATCGACATCACCTGGGATGCCAGCACCGGGGCCGCCGGCCTTGAAATGGCGATCAAGGAAATGTGCTGGACGGCCACCGAGGCCGTGCTGCAGGACAAGAACATCCTGATCCTGTCCGACCGCGCACAGGGGCCCGACCGCATCCCGATGCCGGCCCTGCTGGCGACGGCCGCGGTCCATCACCACCTGGTTCGTCAGGGCCTGCGCATGCAGACTGGCCTGGTGGTCGAAACCGGCGAGGCGCGCGAAGTACACCACTTCTGTGTGCTGGCGGGCTTCGGCGCCGAGGCGATCAACCCCTATGTAGCCTTCGAAACGCTGGAAGAGCTGCGGATCCGCAAGGACATGCCGCTCGATGCCAAGACGGTGCAGAAGAACTATATCAAGGCGGTCGGCAAGGGCATCCTGAAGGTCATGTCCAAGATGGGCATCAGCACCTATCAGTCCTATTGCGGCGCGCAGATCTTTGACGCGGTCGGCCTGTCGAGCGCATTCATCAACCAGTACTTCACCGGCACCGCGACCACGATCGAGGGTATTGGCCTGGCCGAAGTGGCCGAGGAAACCGTGCGCCGCCACGCCACGGCTTATGGCGACAACCCGATCTACAAGAACATGCTCGACGTGGGCGGAATGTACGGCCTGCGCCTGCGCGGCGAGGAACACGCCTGGACCGCGCAGAACATCGCCGCCCTGCAGCACGCGGTACGCGGCAATGTTTCGGAAAAGTATCGCGAGTTCGCCCAGACCATCAACGACCAGTCGACCCGGATGCTGACCATCCGCGGGCTGATGGAGTTCAAGAAGGCCGATAAGCCGATCGACATCAGCGAGGTCGAACCGGCCAGCGAGATCGTCAAGCGCTTCGCCACCGGCGCGATGAGCTTCGGCTCGATCAGCCGCGAGGCGCACACCACGCTGGCCATTGCCATGAACCGGATCGGTGGCAAGTCGAACACCGGCGAAGGCGGTGAGGAGCCGGACCGGTTCAAGCCGTTGGCAAACGGGGACTCGATGCGCTCAGCGATCAAGCAGGTCGCTTCGGGCCGCTTTGGCGTGACCACCGAATACCTGGTTAATGCCGACGACATCCAGATCAAGATGGCCCAGGGTGCCAAGCCCGGCGAAGGCGGCCAGCTGCCGGGCCACAAGGTTGACAAGGTGATTGGCAAGACCCGTCACTCAACCCCGGGCGTCGGCCTGATCTCGCCCCCGCCGCACCATGACATCTACTCGATCGAGGATCTGGCCCAACTGATCCACGACTTGAAGAACGTCAACGGCGGCGCGCGCATCTCGGTCAAGCTGGTCTCCGAAGTCGGTGTCGGCACGGTTGCCGCTGGCGTTTCCAAGGCCCGCGCCGATCATGTAACGATCTCTGGCTATGAGGGCGGAACCGGCGCGTCGCCGCTGACCTCGCTGACCCATGCCGGCAGCCCTTGGGAAATCGGCCTGGCAGAAACCCAGCAGACGCTGATCCTCAACAATCTGCGCAGCCGCATCGCGGTCCAGGCCGATGGCGGCCTGCGCACCGGGCGCGACGTGGCCGTGGCCGCGTTGCTGGGTGCGGACGAGTTCGGCTTTGCCACCGCCCCGCTGATCGCGGCCGGCTGCATCATGATGCGCAAGTGCCACCTCAACACCTGCCCGGTGGGCGTGGCCACCCAGGATCCGGTGCTGCGCGCGCGCTTCACCGGCCAGCCCGAGCACGTGATCAACTACTTCTTCTTCGTTGCCGAAGAACTGCGCGCGATCATGGCCGAAATGGGCTTCCGCACCATTGCTGAAATGGTTGGCCGGGTTGACCGGCTCGACATGAAGCAGGCCATCGATCACTGGAAGGCCAAGGGCGTTGACCTCAGCCGGATCCTGCACCAGGTTCCGCTGGGTGACAGCCCCTCGCTCGGCTGGTCGGGCACGCAGGATCACGGCCTCGAAAAGGCGCTCGACAACGACCTGATCGCCGCCGCCGCCGATGCGCTGGACAAGCAGCAGCCGGTGGTGATCGAGCGCAAGGTGATCAACGTCAACCGCACGGTTGGCGCGATGCTCTCGGGCGAAGTGGCCAAGCGCCATGGCCATGCCGGCCTGCCCGACAACACCATCGCCATCCGCCTCAATGGCGTGGCGGGGCAGAGCTTTGGTGCCTTCCTGGCCCACGGCATCACCCTCGATCTGACTGGCGATGCCAACGACTATGTCGGCAAGGGCCTGTCGGGCGGTCGCGTGATCGTGCGCCAACCGGCCCACGTCGAACGCGAGGCGAGCCAGAACATCATCGTCGGCAACACCGTGCTTTATGGTGCAATCGCGGGCGAAGCCTATTTCAACGGTGTCGCCGGCGAACGCTTTGCCGTCCGCAATTCGGGCGCGATCGCGGTGGTCGAAGGGACCGGCGATCACGGCTGCGAATACATGACCGGCGGCGTGGTCGTCGTGCTGGGCCGCACCGGCCGCAACTTTGCGGCGGGGATGTCGGGCGGGATCGCCTATGTCTATGATGAGCGCGGCGAGTTTGCGAAGCTGTGCAACCCTGCGCAAGTTGACCTGCTGCCGATTTCGCCAGAACGCGACGAGGAGGACGGCGCCGGCCGCCCGCAGCAGCGCGCGCGCTCGGTCGAGGACTTCGGCATGGGTGACATGCTGCGCCACGATGCTGAACGCCTGCGGATCCTGCTGGAGCGCCACCACCTCCACACTGGCAGCCAGCGCGCCCGCGCCCTGCTGGATGACTGGGGCAATGCGCTGGGCAAGTTCATCAAGGTCATGCCCAAGGATTACGCACGGGCACTCAAGCAACTCGAGGCCGAGCGGCTGGCAGCCGCGTCGGTGGCCGCGGAATAAGGACGGGGACGATGGGCAAGGAAACAGGCTTTCTCGAGCTGGACCGCCAGGATCGCACCTATGCCGATCCCAAGGAGCGGCTGACGCACTATAAGGAATTCGTGATCCCGCACGCGGAACCGGCGCTCAAGGCGCAGGCTTCGCGGTGCATGAATTGCGGGATTCCGTATTGTCATAACGGTTGCCCGGTGAACAACATCATCCCGGACTGGAACCATCTGGTTTATGAGGGTGACTGGCAGAATGCGCTGGAAGTGCTGCATTCGACCAACAACTTCCCGGAATTTACCGGCCGCATCTGCCCCGCCCCGTGCGAGGCAAGCTGCACGCTGAACATCGTCGACCAGCCGGTGACGATCAAGAGCATCGAATGCGCGATCGTCGACAAGGGCTGGGAAAACGGCTGGATCCACCCGCAGGTGCCCGCCAAACGCACCGGCAAGTCCGTGGCTGTCGTTGGCTCCGGCCCGGCCGGCATGGCCGCCGCACAACAGCTCGCCCGCGCGGGCCATTCGGTTACGGTGTTTGAAAAGAACGACCGCGCCGGCGGCCTGCTCCGCTATGGCATCCCCGACTTCAAGATGGAAAAGCACCTGATCAACCGGCGCTTGGTCCAGATGGAAGCCGAAGGCGTCAGCTTCCGCACCTCGACCGAAGTGGGCGTCCATGTTTCGATCGAGAGCCTGAAGGAAAACTTCGACGCGATCGTCCTCTCGGGCGGCGCAGAAGATCCGCGCCGTCTGGAAATCCCTGGCGCCGAGCTGCCGGGCGTGCGGCTGGCGATGGAATTCCTGACCCAGCAGAACAAGCGCGTGGCGGGAGATGATGAACTGCGCGCCGCGCCGCGCGGCACCCTGACCGCCACCGGCAAGCACGTGATCGTGATCGGCGGCGGCGATACCGGTTCTGACTGCGTGGGCACCTCGAACCGCCAAGGTGCCGCATCTGTCACCCAGCTTGAAATCATGCCCAAGCCGCCGGAGAAGGAAAACAAGCAGCTGACCTGGCCGGACTGGCCGCTCAAGCTGCGCACTTCCAGCAGCCATGAAGAGGGCGTCGAGCGTGACTGGTCGGTCCTGACCAAGCGCGTGATCGGCGAAAATGATGTGACCGGCCTCGAATGCGTCCGGGTCGAATGGGTCGATGGCCGCATGCAGGAAGTCGCCGGCAGCGAATTCGTGCTGAAGGCCGACCTGATCCTGCTGGCCATGGGCTTTGTCGGCCCACGCAAGCAGGGCCTGCTCGACCAGGCCGGAGTCGAACTCGACGGGCGCGGCAACGTGGCAGCCAACGTGATCGATTATCGCACCAGCGATCCGCAGATCTTTGCCTGCGGCGACATGCGCCGGGGCCAGAGCCTGGTCGTCTGGGCGATTCGCGAAGGCCGCCAGGCCGCCCGCGCGGTTGACGAGGCGCTGATGGGGGCAAGCGAGCTGCCGCGCTAAGCCGGCAGCCTCTTCCCAAGCCAGCCTGCGCCGCCTAACCGGCGGTGATGAAGATCGCATTCCTTGCCTGTCCGGCCACGCTGCCGGGTTCGCCCACCCGGCGGCCCGATGCCTTTGAACACGACCTCTATCTGGAGGCTGTCCGTGCCGGGCTGGGTGCGCGCGGGACAGTGACCGACATCGACTGGCGCGCACCGCTTGAAACGCTGGCGCAGTTCGACGCGGCGATCCTTGGCACCCCGTGGGACTATACCGAGGCCAAGGACGAGTTCCTCGTCCGGCTGGGCGAACTGGAGCAGGCTGGTGTCACGGTCTGCAATCCGCTGGCGGTGGTGCGCTGGAATTCGGACAAGCTCTACCTCAAGGAACTGGGCGAGCGGGGGGCGGTAACCATCCCGACATTGTGGCCCGAACGCGCCGGACCTGCGGATGTGCTGGCCGCCTTCGATCACTTCAACACGGACCGGGTGGTGGTAAAGCGCCGGGTCGGCGCAGGCGCGATCGGGCAGGACAGCTTCAGCCGCGACAATCCCCCGCCGGCCAACTGGTCAATCGAACAGGCGGCAATGGTCCAGCCCTTCCTGCCGGCGATCCAGTCCGAAGGGGAGCAAAGCTTCATCTTTATCGATGGCATCTTGAGCCACGCCCTGCTCAAACGGGCGGCGGGTGGCGATTACAGGATCCAGACGCTGTACGGCGGGGTGGAGCTGCCGCTGGATCCGGCTCCGACCGATCGCGCCGCCGCCGAAGCCGTGCTGGCGCTGCTACCCTTCGACCAGCCCCCGCTCTATGCCCGGATCGACATGGTCCGGCTGGAGGACGGGCGGCTTGCGGTGATCGAGGCTGAGCTGATCGAACCCTACCTCTATCCCGAGCAAGGCCCCAACCTGGGTCCGCTGCTGGCGGACGGGATCCTGCGGCGACTGGGTTAAAGCCCCCAGTCCACTCCCCCGCGCCCCTCCGCCTCAAGAAAGGCGTTGGCCTGGCTGAAATGGCGGCAGCCAAGGAAACCGCGGTGCGCGGAGAGCGGGCTGGGATGCGGTGCGGTGAGGACCAGGTGGTGACTGTTCATCAGCCCTGGCACGGACTGCGCCTTCTTCTGAGCATGACTGCCCCAGAGCAGGAACACGCAAGGCTCTGCCTTGGCAGCAACGGCGGCGACCACGGCATCGGTGATCTCTTCCCAGCCGCGCCCCTGGTGCGAGGCGGGTTGGCCATCCTCCACCGTCAGCGCGGCGTTAAGCAGCAGCACGCCCTGCCGCGCCCACTTGATCAGGTTGCCATGGCGCGGGACCGGCAGGCCAAGGTCGCTGGCCAGCTCCTTGTAAATATTGACCAGGCTGGGCGGCACCTTCACCCCGTCCTGCACCGAGAACGCTAGGCCATGGGCCTGCCCGGGGCCGTGGTAGGGATCCTGCCCCAAGATCACGACCTTGACCGCTTCAAGCGGGGTCAGATCGAGCGCGGCCAGCCAAGTGCCGCGCGGAGGATAGACTGCTTTTCCAGCCGCTTCCTCGGCCGCAAGGAAATTGTCCAGCTGTCGCGATTTGGGGTTGGCCAGCACCGGGCCAAGCACTGCGCGCCATGATCCAGGAACTGCATCGCCAATAGCCATCGCCATCTTGCTCCCACAGCAGGGCTTTCATCGCCGCGCCAATCGGCCTAAGCACCAAGCCTTATGGCTGTCCATCTCCACGAAGAAGATCTTCCCGCCGGCGTCCTCGCCCCCGGCCCGATCGCGGTTGATACCGAGACCATGGGCCTCATTACCCCGCGTGACCGGCTCTGCGTCGTCCAGCTGTCCGACGGACAGGGCGATGAGCACCTGGTGCGGTTCAACCCGGGTTCGGACTATGCCGCGCCCAACCTCAAGGCGGTGCTGGCCGATCCTTCGCGGGTGAAGCTGTTCCACTTCGCTCGGTTCGATCTGGCAGCGATCGAACATTACCTGGGCGTTACCGCCACTCCGGTGTTCTGCACCAAGATCGCCAGCAAGCTGGTCCGCACCTATACCGACCGCCACGGGCTGAAGGACCTGGTCCGCGAACTGCTGGGCAAGGAACTGTCGAAGCAGCAGCAATCGAGCGACTGGGGTGGCCCGGTGCTAAGCGAGGCGCAGCTGGAATATGCCGCATCGGACGTGCGCTATTTGCACGCCATGCACGCAATCCTGGTTCAACGGCTGGACCGCGAAGGGCGCACGGCCCTGGCCCAGGCCTGCTTCGACTTCCTGCCGCATCGCGCCCGGCTGGATCTCGCCGGCTGGCCCGACAAGGACATCTTCAGCCACGAAGCGTAAGCCGAGTGACAGGAACCGCAGCATGACCGAGGCAGCCGACCGGATCCGCGACCAGCGCCGCCAATGGGCCGCGCCGGGCGGTTCGCATGACCGGCTTATCCGTATCCTGGCGCGCTGGCTGCCGGGTGCCGTGGGCGTGGTCGCAGCAGCCATGGTCCTAGGCCCACTGTTTCCGCGCGGCGAAATAAGCTTCCTGCTGGATCGCAACAAGGTGGCGACCACGGATGACCGGCTGGTTGTTGCCAACGCGATGTACCGCGGCGAAGACAACGAAGGCCGTCCCTTCACCGTGACTGCGGCCAGCGCCGTACAGGTTTCCGCCGCCGATCCCATCGTGCGGATGAAGGGGATGGTTGCGCGGATCCTGATGAACGATGGCCCGGCCGAACTGTCTGCCCAGGGCGGCAATTACGATTATGACCGGGAAGCAGTCGATGTCGCGGGGCCCGTCACTTTCACCGCTGCTGATGGCTATCGCATGACCACTGGTCATGTTGCTATCGATTTGAAAGGCCAGCGGGTTCTTGGGGATGGTGGGGTCAGCGGCGCCATACCGGCTGGCACTTTTGCGGCACAACGGTTAGTAGCCGATCTCAATGCGCGCACGATTGCGCTCGAAGGCAATGCCCGGCTGGTTATGACCCCGGGCGAACTGAGGATGCCATGATGGCCGATGCTTCGCTGACTCGCCTTGCCCTGCGCTCACTGCTGGGTGGCTTTGCGATTGGCGCGATCGGCCTGCTGGCGATTGGCCAGTCCGATGCCCAGACGCTGGGCGGGCACAATAGCAACGCCCCGGTCAGCTATGCCGCCGACCGGATCGAGCTGCAGGACCGCCAGAACCGCGTCGTTCTGGCCGGCAATGTCAAGATCAGCCAAGGTGACCTGCAACTGTCTGCCGATCGCACAACCGTGGCCTTTACCGACCAGGGCAGTCTGCAGATTCAGCGGATCGACGCGACCGGCGGAGTCTCGGTCGATCGCGGCAATGAAAGCGCGCGCGGCGACGCGGCGATTTATGATTTCAACCGCCGGGTCATCACCCTGGCGGGCAATGTGGCGCTGCGACGGGGCAGTGACACGCTGAACGGGGGGCGGCTGGTGATTGATCTCAACAGCGGAATTTCCAGTGTCGATGGCCGCGGTTCTGCTCAGACGGGCGGACGGGTAAGCGGAACCTTCGCCGTGCCCAAACGCAACTAGCCCCGGCCATCAGGAACGGCGATGGGTCCGCCTTCCCTGCTCATCATCGGGCTCAACTACACCCCGGAGCCAGTCGGCATCGGGCCCTATACGGCTGGCTTGTGTGAAACGCTTGTCCGGTCAGGACATCGCATCACGGCGATCGTCGGCAAGCCCTATTATCCCCAGTGGCTCGCCGACCCGGCCTATGCGGGTGGCTGGCTTGAGGCCGAGCAAAATGGCGTGCGGCTGGTTCGCTGCCCACACTATGTACCGCGGAATCCAACCGGCATCAGGCGCTTTGCCCACCTGATCAGCTTTGCGATTTCGGCGATGGTCCCCGCCGTGCGGATTGCATTGCGCGATCGTCCGCAGGTGGTGTTCTGCGTGGCCCCGGCATTGGTCAGCGTCATCACGGCAATCTTGGCAGCGTGGCTGTGCGGTGCACGATTGTGGATCCACATCCAGGACTTCGAGGTTGAAGCCGCCTTCGCCACTGGATTGATGCGTAAGAATAGCCTGCACGGGCGCATCGCACTGTGGCTTGAGGCGTGGCTGCTGCGCCAGGGCGATCGGGTTTCAACGATCAGTCCGCAAATGCTAGCCAAGCTGGGCGAAAAGGGCATCCCCCAAGAGCGGCAGTTCGAACTGCGCAACTGGGCGGATGCCCGTTTTGCCAGCGACCCCGCCGGCGCCGATGAATTGCGCTGCGAATGGGGCCTGACTGGCAAGACAGTTGCGCTCTATTCGGGCAACATCGCCCGCAAGCAAGGGATCGAAATCCTGATCGATGCGGCATGTCTGCTACAGCACCGCCAGGATATCGCCATCGTAATTTGTGGCGAGGGGCCGAACCGAGCCGCACTGGCTGAACGGGCCCGCAGCCTTGGCAATATTCAGCTACACAACCTGCAGCCAGTAGGGCGAATGGGGGCCATGCTGACTATGGCGGACCTGCATCTCTTGCCGCAGATCGCGGGTGCGGCTGACCTAGTCCTGCCATCGAAGCTGACCAACATGCTCGCCTCGGGCAAACCCGTGATCGCCACCACTGACCCGGGTACCGGCCTTCATGGCGAAATAATGGGATGCGGCATTTCGGTCCCCCCGGGCAACGCGACGGCGCTTGCCGAAGCCATAATCGCGCTCGCTGACGATGGACAGCGCCGCACTGCTCTGGGGCAAGCTGCCAGCTGCCGTGCTGCTGAACGTTGGCAGCAGGATGCGATCCTGGCCAGGACCGCTAAGGAGCTAGAGGTGCTGGTAAGCTAGGCTGTCCGGCCGGGACGGCAGAAGCGGCCGGGGCGGGTTCAACCGGGTTCGGATCAAAGGGTGCCGTATCCATCAGCGGCTCTCCGAACTTGGCCAACTCCTCGGCTGGCTCGCTCTCAGCAGGGGCAGGTTGGGGTTGCGGCGTAGCTCTTGCCACCGCGGCATTAGCTGGCATCGGCGCTTGCGCACGCAGCCGAGCGAGCGACTGTTCATAGCCATCGTTATCAGAGACGAAAGCGCTGGCCATGAAACTGATGCCGACTACCCAGAACAGTGCGAAGCGCCAGTCCCGAAACAGGCGTCCCATCTCAGTTGTCCTTTGCCCAAGGCGAATGGTGGGCGGGCGCCGTCGTGGCTGGTTGCTGTTCCGGGTCGTTGGGCGCGGGAACCGAACAATAGGCCGTTGCCAGAATGCCCAGCGACCATGTCACCGCTTTCCAGCGACTTTGGAAGACAGTTGTAATGCGGGGCCCGAACATGAAGCCCAGACTACTCCACGGCCGTTAACAAAGGCTTCCGTTAGTCCTCTGCGCCTGCCTGGAGCTTAAGCTCATAGAGCAAATCGAGCGCATCGCGGGGGCTGAGAGCATCGACATCAAGACCCTTAAGTCGCTCGCGCAGGGTATCAACCAGATCAGCCCGGGCTTCGGCGGCGACAGCAAACAGCGGCAGATCACCCAGCCCGGCGGCCAGGCCGCCGGTCTGAGCCCGGCCCTTCTCGAGCCGTTCCAGCACGGCCTTAGCACGCGACACCACCGGAGCCGGCACACCGGCCAGTTTGGCAACCGCAAGGCCATAGGAACGGTCCGCAGGCCCTTCGGTCACCTCGTGCAAAAGCACGAGATCACCCTTCCATTCCCGGGCCCGGACATGGTGGAGCGAAAGTGCCTCGCAGCTTTCAGCCAGCCGCGCGAGTTCGTGGTAATGGGTCGCGAACAGGCAGCGGCATTTATTGGTCCCATGCACGGCCTCGACCACCGCCCAGGCAAGAGCCAGGCCATCGTAAGTGGAGGTGCCGCGGCCCACTTCATCGAGGATGACGAAACTGCGTTCAGTCGCCTGCGCAAGGATCGCCGCAGTCTCGACCATTTCGACCATAAAGGTTGAACGCCCGCGTGCGAGACTGTCTGAGGCGCCGACCCGACTGAACAGGCGATCGACCAATCCAATCCGCGCCTGTTGGGCCGGGACAAAGCAGCCGGCCTGAGCGAGCAGCACGATCAGGGCATTCTGGCGGAGGAAGGTGGACTTACCGCCCATGTTCGGTCCGCCCACCAGCCAGAGCCGATCCTGCGGCAACAGGTGGCAATCGTTAGCAACAAACCGCTCACCCTTGGCCGCTAGCGCGGTTTCAACCACCGGATGCCGTCCGCCAGAAATTTCGAGACAGGCATCGTCCACCACTTCGGGCCGGGTCCAGCCGCCTTCCGCCGCCCGCTCGGCCAGGGCTGCGGCAACGTCGATCCGCGCCAGCGCCGCGGCGGTGACGGCAATGGCCTGACAACTGCCCACTGCCATAGCGACCAGGTCTTCAAAATGGGCTTCCTCAGCCGCAAGGGCGCGGCCGCCGGCTTCGGCGATGCGCGATGCTTCTTCGTGCAGGGCAACGGCATTGAAGCGGACTGCGCCAGCCATGGTCTGGCGGTGTGTGAAACCACTGTCCGGCGCCATCAGGGGATCAGCCCGACCCGCTGGCACTTCGATGAAATAGCCAAGCACCCCGTTGTGGCGCACCTTGAGCGCAGCGATCCCGGTCTGGTCGCGGTACTTCGCTTCAAGCAGGGCAATCGCGCGGCGGGCATCACCAGAGATGCGACGCAACTCGTCGAGTGCATGGTCATAGCCTTCGGCGATATAACCACCCTGCCCGCGTTCGGTCGGCGGACTGGCAACCAGTGCGCGGCTGAACAGGTCAACCAAGGCACCATGCCCGGCAAGCGCGGGCAGCAGTCTATCAAGCAGTTCGGGACGGTCCTGCCGGTGCTGCAAATGGTCGTGAATGCGCCGCGCTTCCGCCAATCCATCGCGTAACTGTCCAAGATCACGCGGACTGCCGCGGCCAGCCACGATCCTGCCCAGCGCGCGGCCAACATCCGGTGCAGCGCGCAGGACTGCGCGCAGATCCCCGCGCAGCAGGGCATCGTCGTGCAGCCATTGTACCAGGTTAAGGCGCGCCGCGATCATGCCCGCATCGGTCAGCGGTGCGGCCAGGTCTTCAGCTAGCTGCCGGGCGCCAGCCCCGGTGACACAGCGGTCGAGCGCCTCTACCAGGCTACCCTTGCGGCTACCCTGACTGGAGACAAGGATTTCAAGGCTGGCGCGGGTCGCCTCGTCCATTGCGAGATGGGCTGAATGCCCCAGAACAACCGGGGGGAGCAGCAGAGGCAAACGCCCCCGGCCAACGTGCTCGAGATAGGCAATCAGGCCGCCAGCCGCGGCCAGCATCGCGCGCGAAAACTGCCCGAATCCATCGAGCGTGGCAACGCCGTGGACCGCCTTGAGCCGGGCCTCACCGCCGTCGCTGGAAAAGGTGCCGACCGGCCGCGCAATACCATCGGGCGGGAAAGCCTCCCAGCCATCGGGGGCAACCACTTCGCTGGCCCCCAGCCGGGCCAACGCCGCGCCAAGCCGCTCGGGCGGGCATTCTTCCAGCTCCATCCGGCCAGTCGAGATGTCGCAGGCAGCGATGCCACAGGTGCCGCGCACCTCGCAGATCGCGGCCAGCACATTGGCCCGCCGCGGTTCGAGCAAGGCTTCTTCGGTCAAGGTTCCGGCGGTGACGAAACGAACGATGTCGCGCGCGACCAGCGCCTTGGACCCACCGCGCTTCTTCGCCTCTTCGGGGGTCTCGGTCTGTTCAGCGATTGCCACCCGGCAGCCGCCCTTGATCAGCCGGGCAAGGTAACCCTCGGCCGAATGGACTGGCACACCGCACATCGGGATCGGCACTCCCATGTGTTCGCCGCGACTGGTCAGCGCGATGTCGAGGATCTGGGCCGCCCGCTTGGCATCATCGAAGAACAGTTCGAAGAAATCACCCATGCGATAGAACAACAGGCAATCCCCGGCCTCTGCCTTCAGCGCCAGGTACTGCGCCATCATGGGGGTTGCTGCTCCACTCATCCCAAACGGTTAGCCGCTTGCGGACGATTCGCCCAAGCGGGCAAAGGCAGCTTTCCCCTATCCCGTCACGCCGAGTTCCGTTAGGGCGGCCTCGACTATGGAGGTACCGGTGTCCGACGAAACGAACCCGCGGGATGAGAACAACAAGGTGAGCTTCACCGAGCGTGAAGCCTTGTTCTATCACAAGACAATCCGCCCGGGTAAAATCGAGATCATCGCATCGAAGCCGATGGCCACCCAGCGCGACCTGAGCCTGGCCTATTCGCCGGGCGTGGCCGTGCCAGTCCAGGCGATCGCCGACAATCCGGCCGATGCCTATGAATATACAGCACGCGGCAACCTGGTTGCCGTGATTTCGAATGGCACCGCGATCCTGGGCATGGGGAATCTTGGCGCGCTGGCTGCCAAGCCGGTGATGGAAGGCAAGGCCGTGCTGTTCAAGCGGTTCGCCGATGTCGATTCGATCGACATCGAACTGGCCAGCGAAGATCCCGATGCGATCATTGAAGCCGTAGCCATGATGGAGCCCAGCTTCGGCGGCATCAATCTGGAGGACATCAAGGCGCCCGAATGCTTCGTGATCGAGCAGGCCCTGCGCGAACGGATGAAGATTCCGGTCATGCACGATGACCAGCACGGCACGGCAATCATCGCCGCCGCCGGCCTGGTCAACGCCTGTTATCTGACCGGCCGCGAGTTCAAGGACGTGAAGGTGGTAGTCAACGGCGCCGGCGCATCGGCGCTGGCCTGCACCGCCCTGATCAAATCGATGGGCGTGCGGCATGAGAACGTGACCGTCTGCGACCGGTCGGGCGTGATCTATCGCGGACGCGAGTCCGGCATGGACCAGTGGAAGAGCGCCCATGCGATCGACACGACGGCCCGCAGCCTGGAAGAAGCACTGGTCGGCGCCGATATCTTCCTTGGCCTGTCTGCCGCTGGCGCGCTCAAGCCCGAATATGTCGCCAAGATGGCCGAACAGCCGATCATCTTCGCCATGGCCAACCCCGATCCGGAAATCCGGCCGGAAGATGCCAAGGCGGTGCGCCCCGATGCGATCATCGCCACGGGCCGTTCGGACTATCCGAACCAGGTCAACAACGTGCTGGGCTTCCCCTTCATCTTCCGCGGCGCGCTTGATGTGCGGGCGACCGCGATCAACGAAGAGATGAAGATTGCCGCCGCGAAAGCCATTGCCGAGCTGGCGCGCGAACAGGTGCCGGAAGAAGTAGCCGCAGCCTATGGCAAGAAGCACCAGTTCGGGACCGACTACATCATCCCGGCTCCGTTTGATCCGCGGCTGATGGAGGTGGTGTCCTCTGCCGTGGCCAAGGCGGCAATGGATACCGGCGTTGCGCAAAAGCCGATCGAGGACTTTGACGCCTACCGCCACAGCCTGAAGGCGCGCCTCAACCCGACGACTTCGGTCCTGACCCAGGTTTACGAGCAGGTGAAAGCCAATCCCAAGCGGGTGATCTTTGCCGAGGGGGAGGACGAGGTCGTCCTGCGCGCGGCGATCCAGTACCGCGATTTCGGCTATGGCGAGCCGGTGCTGGTGGGGCGGACCGAACAGGTCAAGGCCAAGCTGGTCGAATTGGGGGTTGAGAACCCGGACAGCTACCAGATCGAAAATTCGGCGGTCAGCGAATACGTACCTGCCATGGTCGAGGCGCTTTATGCCAAGCTGCAGCGCCGCGGCTTCCTGGAACGCGACGTGCGCCGCATGGTCAACCAGGACCGCAACGTCTTTGCCTCGCTGCTGCTCAAGCTTGGCGTTGGCGATGCCATGGTCACCGGCAAGACCCGCACCTTTGCGCAAACCATGCGTGAAGTCCGGCAGGTGCTGGAGCCGCAGGAAGGGCGCCTGCCCTTTGGCATCCACCTGATGATCGGCAAGAATTACACGGTGTTCCTGTCCGACACGACCGTGAACGAGCGGCCGAGCGCCGAGGAACTCGCTGTCATCGCCAAGGAAACCGCCGCCGTCGCCCGCCGTCTGGGCCATGAACCGCGGGTGGCCTTCCTGTCCTATGCCACCTTCGGCAACCCGCCGGGGCGCTGGCTGGATTCGATCCGCGGTGCCGTTGCGATCCTCGATGCCGAAAACCCCGGCTTCGAATACGAAGGCGAAATGGCCCCCGATGCGGCGCTCAACCCAACAGTCATGCAGAACTATCCGTTCAGCCGCCTGACTGCGCCAGCCAACGTGCTGGTCATGCCGGGGCTGCAATCGGCCAACATCTCGGCCAAGCTGCTGCGCGAACTGGCGGGCAATGCGACGATTGGCCCGATGCTGATCGGGATGGAAAAGCCGGTTCAGGTTATCCCGATGACCGCGATCGCACCCGATATTCTGACGCTGGCAGTACTGGCAGCTTCAGGCGTGGCAGGCTGATACCGGCATCTGCCGCGCCGGGGTTTGGTCCACTCAACCCCAGGCGCGGTAGACGCCGTAACTGCTGGTCAGCGTCAGCACGATTCCGACCAAGATCAGCATTGTCTTGGGAGGGAAATGCTTGGCAGCCCAGGCACCCAGCGGGGCTGCGGCAACGCCGCCGATCAGCAGACCCAATGTGGCCCCGGCGACATCGGCAAAGCCCAAGTGCCAGATGAATGCACCACTGATCGTCAGCGTCAGGAAGAACTCCACGGAATTGACCGTGCCCACGACCTTGCGGGGATCGGCGCCCTGGATCAGCAGGTTTGATGTGACGACCGGACCCCAGCCGCCGCCGCCGGCTGCATCCAGAAATCCGCCGACCAGCCCCAGCGGCGCCACCAACCCGGCCTCGCGCAGCTTGGGCGGATAGAACAGCCCGCGCCACAGCAGATAGAGCCCGACCCCGGCGAGGTAGGCCAGCACAAAGGGCTTAACCACTTCGGCGTTAAGCGAGGTCAGCACATAGGCCCCGCCGATACCGCCCAGCACTCCGGGAACAAGCAGGCCGAAGAACAGGCGTTTATCGATATTGCCGTGGAGCAGATGGCTGATGCCGGACGTAGCGGTCGTGAAGCATTCAACCAGATGAACCCGCTGCGATGCCTGCGCCGGCGGCACGCCCAGGACGCCGACGAGCAGGGTGTTCGAAATCACCCCAAAGGCCATCCCCAGCGCGCCATCGACCAGCTGAGCAGCGAAACCCACCCCGATGAACGGCAACAAATAGGCAAGATCGATTGCGCCAAGGTCCATTGACCGACTCCGCAGTGGATTTGTCGATCAAAAAACTAGAGTTAGCCAAGTGGAGGCGCCAGAAAGTTTTTCACGCCAGCGCCGAAGCGAAATTATCCTGCGGTGGCTGGTTGATCAGCCGTCAGTCAGTGGGCGCCGACGATAGCGGAAGTACCAGACTTCGTGGCCATAAACGGTGCGTGCCTTGTGTTCATAGCGGGTTTCGGGCCAGCCGCCCGGCCGCCTCTGGAAATCCTGCGGCTGGTCGATCAGCCATTCGAACTGATCAGCGTGGCGCCGCATCACCATCAAGGCGTGGCGGACGTAGATCGGATGGTCGGTCCCGAAGCGGAATTCGCCGCCCGGCTTCAGCTTGGCCGCGAACAGGTCCACCGGTCCATCGTTCATCATCCGCCGCTTGGCATGGCGCGCCTTGGGCCAGGGATCGGGATGGAGCAGGTAAAGGAACGAGAGCGACCCGTCGGGAATGCGGCGCAGGACTTCCAGCGCATCACCATGGTGAATCCGGACATTGCCGAGCGGCGGGTGCGCACCATGGTCCCCCGAAACGTGGACCAGCGCCTGGGCGACGCCGTTGATGAAGGGCTCGGCGCCGATGAAACCGTGATCGGGCAACATATCGGCCCGCGCTGCCATGTGCTCGCCACCGCCAAACCCGATTTCGAAATGGAGCGGGCAGTCCTGCCCGAACAGGCGTTCGGCCGTAACCGCACCCTCGGCCGGAACAGCGATCTGCGGCAGCAGTTGATCGACCAGCTCTTGCTGGCCGGCCCGCAGGGGCTTGCCCTTCGAACGGCCGTAAAGGCGGTTGATCGTGGTTGGATCGCCAAGTTTGTGCGCGGTCATGGAGCGCGCGCTTAGCGGCTGTCCCGGAACGCCGCAACGAAAACGGCCCGCCTCACGCGGAGACGGGCCGGATTAGCCATCACGATTGAAGCAATCAGGCCGCGACGGCCTCTTCGCCCGGATCGCGCAGCACATAGCCGCGGCCCCAGACAGTCTCGATGTAGTTTTCACCGCCGCAGGCATGGGCCAGCTTCTTGCGCAGCTTGCAGATGAAAACGTCGATGATCTTGAGTTCGGGTTCGTCCATCCCGCCGTACAGGTGGTTGAGGAACATTTCCTTGGTCAGCGTGGTGCCCTTGCGCAGCGAGAGCAGTTCCAGCATCGCATACTCCTTGCCAGTCAGGTGGACACGGGCGCCATCGACCTCGACGGTCTTGGCATCCAGGTTCACGGCCAACTTGCCGGTGCGGATGATCGACTGCGAATGGCCCTTTGAACGGCGCACCACAGCGTGGATGCGGGCAACGAGTTCCTCGCGGTGGAACGGCTTGGTGACATAGTCATCGGCGCCGAATCCGAAGGAGCGAACCTTCGAATCCATTTCCGAAATGCCCGACAGGATCAGCACTGGAGTTTGGACCTTGGCAACGCGCAGCTTCTTCAGCACGTCATATCCGTGCATGTCGGGCAGGTTCAGGTCGAGGAGGATAATATCGTAATCGTATAGCTTGCCGAGATCCAAGCCCTCTTCGCCCAAGTCGGTCGAATAGACATTGAAGCCTTCGGTGGTCAGCATCAATTCGATAGCCCGGGCCGTTGTCGGCTCGTCCTCGATCAGCAGTACGCGCATGGGTGGTTCCCCTTTGCCCCGTGGTCAGCAATGACCCCTTCAGCAGGGTCAGTACCTGTCATTAACCATATGACCAATGAAGAGGAAAGGTTAATTTGCTGTAAATGGCCGGAATCAGGCGATTTGCGTAGTAGTGGACTAGCCTTCGATCAGTTTTGACGCAGGGTGATATTCGTCCAAATGCCTACGGATAATCCGTAGATTTCGGGTGTTGGAGCGATAGAACAGGTCAAAAAGATCGCCTGCCAGAGGCACTGCGCCAAGTGCCGCATCGAAACCGAGATTGGCCAACATTCGCCACAGACGCCAGCGCGACAGACCAAGGTTGCGGGCTTCCCAGACAAGGTAGAGGCCCATCGCCGCGGTCACAAGGTCGCCTGCCACGGGAATCAAACCCACGATGGCATCCAGTCCGACCTTGCGCCGCAAGAGCGGAATTGCGACCGCCCCTTCAAGCATGCGCTCCAGCGCTTCCACCCTTCGCCGCACTGAAAGCGGATCTGTGCCAAGGGGCAGGTCAGCGATCAGCCGCTCGGGCCGGCCAGGCTGGGATGGAGGCTTGAGCGTGTCCATCGTTTGGCATTCCCGTTTTACCGCAGGTCACAGCGCCCGCCTTGCCTACTTGGGAAGCATCGCCAACGGCATCAAGGGATGGATGTTCCAAGGATTGGGCATGAAACCGGTTGCCTTACCGCTGACCAGCGACCAGCGGATCGGCACGCCCAGTGGTATGTAGCTATTGGCGATGGTCAATTGGGCTTCAGCCTGAGCAAGCAGATCGGCCCGCTTCGCCGGATCCGATTCAACCAATGCCAGGCCAGTCAATCGATCCGCACTGGCGCTGCACAGCACCCGCATATTGGCGCAGCTCAGCTGGTTAAGGAACCAGCTGGCCCGAGGATAGCGCGCGACCGTGTCAACTAGCCGGAGGTCGGCCGGGGCACTATCGCGCACTTGCACCGCGTCTAACCCGATTGCCTTGAAGTCCTCTGCCAACCGCGCAAACAGTTGGTCGCTGCCAGGCCCGGACGGCAAGGCAATACGCAATCGCGGTGTTTTTCCGTTCTTGACCCAGCGCGTAACACGCGCGGACGCAGTGGTGCGGCGTTCGGCCAGCGACTGGCCAGGCCAACGTTCGCCAACGGTACCATTGTCATCGCCGGTGCCGGGATTGACGATCCGGGTCGTCGCAATCCACCCGCCAATGTTAAGCGTAGCGCCAAGAGCATCCCGATCGATCGCCATCGCCAGGGCTTCGCGCCGTTCTGGTGCGGACAGAAAACCCTGCGGGTTGACCACCGCCAGCCCGAACAGTCCGGCCACTGGATCAAGCCGGATCGCCCCGCGCGCAATTCCGCTGGCGTCCAACCGCGGAAAATCTGCCAGCCGGCCGCCCAGGACAAGATCTGCCTCGCCCGCATTAAACCGCTCAACCGCCCGCGGTGCGGTCATTGCAACAAGGCGAAGTTTCCGGCTTCGTTCGGCCCAGTCCTCGGTTTGCGGCAATCCGCGGTCTTCGGGTGGGATCGGTTTCAGCAATAGCGCCCGCTTTTCGCGGGTCTGGCGCATCGGTCCGGCGCCGCGCCCTTTGCGCATCAGGCCCAACTCCGGTTGAGCGAGCAATTGCAGGAAATCGGGTTGAGGTTGACGCAGACGGATCTCTACCACTCGCCCGGCCATGGCCCTTACTTCGTCAATTCCTGCGAGGTCTGCGCCAAGCGGCGTGCCCCGGACCGAGCCGATCGCCTGCTGCAATGCCGCCCGCGCCGAATCGCCGGTCAGCGGGGTCTTGTCTGGCCAGGTTCCGTCTCGCAGACGGAAAATGTAGCTCAGGCCATCGTCCGTGACGATCCAGCGGTCGGCTAGAGCGGGGATGACACGGCCCTGCTCATCAAAACCAACCAGTCCCTCGGCTGTGGCCGAGCGAACAAGCTGCGCCGCCAGCGGCAAACGTGCACCGCCGACGAACGGCGAACCCGGATCCCCGATCACGGCCACTTCGACAGGGCGATCGGACGCAGTATCACAACCGGCCACGAGAAGGGCCAGAACAGGTCCGAACAGACTGGACAACAGGCGCGGAGTCATCGTTCCCGGCACCTAACCGATTACGGTCACAACCAACAGCGCCTAATCGCGCCGCTGATTACGATCGGTCAAATCTTGCGCAGCTGGCTTGGCTCGATGGTCGCCAATGGTGGGCGCACGTAGCGCGGAGTGCTCTCTCCCTGGCCCACCGGCGCACGGGCGAGCTTGGGGTCGATCTCGTCCCGGAACGCGATGCCGCAACGGTTATCCTGAACCCAGGCAACCGTGCCTTCAACCCAGCCGATATTGCGCAGCTGGACCCACACGACCGCTCCGCGCTGAACTGCCGGGCCGCCATCGGCCATCAGGCCGCCGGCGGAGACATTCCGGACACGAATCTTGTGATCACCGCTGACACCATCGATACGCAAATCAGCCAATAGAAAGAGGCTGTCGCGCACAATCTGTCGATGCTCGTTTCCGCCCATAGCCGTAACCATAGTCCCACTCGAAGCCTAACCGGAGCGACCCGTCCGCCCCGAATAGCTGGAGCGGAATGGTGGAAGGCTAAAGGACAACGGCAAACAAGCGGTTAACGCGGCACGACGATTTGTCCGGATCAATCGTCGCGGGAGACCTTTTCCCGCCGCTCGTGGGCTTCCTGGGCTTCAACCGTCATGGTGGCGATCGGCCGGGCAGAAAGGCGGCCAAGTCCAATTGGCTCACCCGTCACCTCGCAATAGCCATATTCGCCTTCCTCGATCCGGCGCAGCGCCGAATCGATCTTGGCAATCAGCTTGCGCTGGCGATCCCGGGTCCGCAATTCGATGCCCCAGTCGGTTTCGCTTGAGGCACGGTCATTAAGGTCAGGTTCGCGGATTGGGCCTTCTTGAAGCTGCTGCAACGTATCTTGTGCTGCAGAAAGGATCAGCTTTTTCCATTCAAGCAGCAGGCGTCGGTAATAATCGAGCTGCGCTTCGCACATGTATTCTTCGGCTTCGCTGGGCACATAATCACCCGCGATCGCCCGCTTTGCCTTGGCAAGAACGTCAATTTCATCGCCGAGAATCGTCGCCATAAACTCTCCACCTGACACCAGCCGAACCCGCGAGGTCCCCGCCGCCCCGGGTTTTCCCGTAGGCCACCGACGCCGGCGTTTGCCGGGCCTATAGTGGCGGCCATGCCGCCGCACAAGCGACAATGGTCGTGTCTGGTCGCACCGCGGGGCCGGTTTGGCGAGCCCGTTCACCGCCCAGGTCACTGTCTGCAAAAAGACTTTTGCGCACGTTAACCTTTTGTTGAGCACGATCCGCAAGAGTTGCGAGGTCCGCCGAACGCGCTGTTTGGCGTAAACACAGGGGTCAAAGAGATGAGCACCAACTGGATCCACGCCGCCGCGTTCGGGACGAGCGAAGCTGTCGAAACCACGAGTGAAGATTTGCTGGTTGCAACCTGTCTCGCCGCGGCAGCCCAAGGCGATGTCAGCGCCTATTATGATCTGGGGGTTGCCTATTCGACCGGCAGTCACGGCGTCGATTGCGACCTGATCGAAGCCCACAAGTGGTTCAATCTGGCCGCTGCTTCGGGCCATGCCGAAGCCGCCATGTGCCGCACCGACATTTCCGATGAAATGACCGCACGCGAGATCGCCGAAGCCCAGCGCCGGGCACGCCAGTGGCTATCCGCGACCGCCCGCAAGGCCGCTTAAGATCTATTCTTTCCGAAACGGCGCACGCTCGGCCAGGTAGAGCCGGTCCTGCGCCACCCCTTGCCGCTCGCGGTCAAGGAAATCGGCCACAGCCGTGCGGAAGCCGGGATGGACGATATAATGAGCTGACCAGGTTTCGACTGGTTCATAGCCGCGCGCCAATTTGTGCCCTCCCTGCGCGCCAGCTTCCACGCGCATGAGGCCAAGGGCAATCGCCACATCGATGGCCTGATAATAACACAGCTCGAAATGCAGGAAGGGTTTGTCGAGCACAGCCCCCCAATAACGCCCATAAAGTGCATCGGCGCCGATGAAATTGAGTGCCCCGGCCACCGGTCGATCTTCAATGAAGGCCATGACCAGCAGGATCTTGTCCGCCATCCGCTCGCCCAGAAGGGTAAAGGCCTCTCGGGTCAGGTAAGGGCGGCCCCACTTGCGCGACCCCGTATCCTGGTAAAATGTCCAGAAGGCATCCCAGTGTTCTGGCAGAATTGCCGCACCGGTCAGATGGCGGATCTCCACCCCTTCCTGCGCCGCAGCGCGTTCCTTGCGGATATCCTTGCGCTTGCGGCTGGATAGTGCAGCCAGGAAATCGTCAAAGCTCGCATAGCCGCGGTTTTCCCAGTGGAACTGGATATCGCTGCGCAGCAGCCAGCCGGCCGCCGCGAACAGCGAAACCTGCTCGGGCGCGATGAAGGTGGCGTGGGCTGAGGACAGGCCGTTGTCCTCGCAGACCTGCTCGGCCGCGCGGAGCAAAG
Source organism: Novosphingobium sp. APW14 (assembly GCF_032337075.1). Classification (NCBI taxonomy): domain Bacteria; kingdom Pseudomonadati; phylum Pseudomonadota; class Alphaproteobacteria; order Sphingomonadales; family Sphingomonadaceae; genus Novosphingobium; species Novosphingobium sp. APW14. Next base: position 6,944 of record NZ_JAVYAB010000007.1, on the reverse strand, counting down.
GCGCGGCCAGTGCCGAATCGGCGAGCAACAGGCGTGGTCCCGTCGCCGGGGTGAAGGGCACAGCGATCTGAAGTTTGGGGTAATAGCTGCCGCCAGCCTGATGCCAGGCATCTGCCCAAGCGTGATCGAAGACATACTCGCCCTGGCTGTGCGCCTTGAGATAGGCCGGCAGCGCCGCCGCGATCCTGCCATCGGCACCGGCAATCGTAATCGGCACGGCATCCCAGCCGGTGCCGGGGCCGACCGATCCGGAATCCTCAAGCGCGGTCAGGAAAGCATGGGAGAGGAAGGGGTTTCCCGCAATAAGTGCATCCCATTCGTCCGCCGGCAATTCGCCAACGCCGCGCGCGATCCGGGCTTCAAATGCAACGCTCACGCGACGCCCGCGCCCTCCGCGATCGGGGCGTCGGCATGGGCAGCTGCCCTTTCGCGGCATTCGGGACTACGAACCGTCCAGGTGGTGACCGGAAGTCCACGCCTGCGCTGAGCGGCAGCGAAACGGCTTGGCAAGTCACGCACATCATAAGCCAGGAAATCCGGGCGCGCATGCCACAGTGACAGGTAGCGCCGGACCATCCCGGGCAGCGCCTTGTCATTCTCTTCGGTCACGACCAACCCGCGCACGGTAAGCGGCGAGTGCGCTGCAAACCACCGGACAATCCGGGGATCAAAGCTCATGATCGCATGCGGATCCTGGTAACCTTCAAGGACCCTGCGGACTGACATGCACAACGCAGGAATCCGTTCGGGCTTGCCCTTGGGCGACTTGATTTCGATCAGCAGCGGCACCTTGCCGGCCACCTGATCGAGCAATTGCCGCAAGGTCGGGATCGTATCGTCGCCAGCGGTCAGCTTTATCCGGCCGAGCTCTGCCGCGCTGCGGTCAGCCAGTCGGCCTTGTTCGGCGGTTAGGCGATCAAGCGTGGCATCGTGGAAGACCATCGCCAGGCCATCGCTTGATAGCTGGATATCGCATTCGATCCCCATCCCGCGGGCAATCGCGGCCGCAAATGCAGCAGGGGAGTTCTCAGGCAATCCTGCCCCATGCAGGCCGCGATGGGCATAACCACACTGCCCCAGCCAGCCGACCTTGGCCGGGTTCGGCGGCGGGCTGAGCCAGTTATCAATTGCCGCGAAGGGCAACGATAGCATCCACTTCAACCGCGCAGCCCAGCGGCAGCGCCGGCACACCCACAGCGGCGCGGGCGTGCTTGCCAGCTTCACCAAAGACGGCGACCATCAGTTCCGAAGCGCCGTTCACCACCTTTGGCTGGTCGGTGAAATCGCCGGTGCAATTGACGAAGCCACCCAGCTTGACGATCCGTTCGACGCGGTCGAACGAACCAAGCGCGGCCTTGAGCTGGGCCAGGATCATCAATCCGCAGCCCTGGGCGGCGCGAACCCCGTCTTCGACCGAAAGGTCATCGCCCAGCCGGCCCTTCACCAGCGCGCCATCGACAAACGAGACCTGGCCAGAAACAAACGCGTGCCCGCCCGAGACAACCACTGGCACATAGGCTGCCACCGGGGCGGCGGCTTGCGGCAGGGTCAGACCCAGTTCGGCCAGCTTTGCGTCAACTTCAGCGTCTGTCATGCGTTCACTCCAATTCGTGTCAGCAGCCACGGCAGGGCATGATCCCAGGTATCGATCCGGGCATGGGCGTGGCCAGCCTCGAAAGCACAGGCAATATGCGGGGCCAGGGTTGGCTCGCCGCAAAGGTGCAGCCGGTCGATATGGGGGGCGATTTCCTTTACCGAGCCGTGATGCTGCGGCAGGTCATCGATGAAGACCGCATGGCTCGGCTGGTATTCATCAAGGATGGCTTGCAAGGCGGGGCCCTTGGGACCCTGGTTGGTGAAGACGCGGGCATGAATGCCGTGATTGGCCAACTGCTGGGCGCGGGCCGCATTGTGGTTGTCGGTCAGATTGGTCAGGATCACCACGTCGGCATGCTCGGCCAGGGTGTTCATCGCCTGCACCGCCCCGGCAATCGGGGTCTGGCGGTGCATCTCGTTATCGAAGAAGCCCTGCAGGAATTCCCAGATTTTTGGGCCTTCCACCAGCTCGCCGCTGTCTTTCCAGCGCACCGCTTTCGCAAAATCGTTGCCGACCATCGAAAAGGTAACGCCCTGCGTCTCGTTGAGCCACTCGGCAAAGGGAACGACCATGTGCAGCAGCACTTCGTCGCAGTCGGAAATGATCAGCGGTTTCGTCATGTCAGTGCATCCCGTGCCGCGATCAGGGCCAGCGGCGCAACCCCCAAATGATCGGCGGCAGCACAAAGGTCAGGTTCGTGGGCGCTCAGGAAATCGAGCACGGCCGCCAGGACCGCCGGATCGCCCAGCCCGGTCCGCAGCGTATCGACGGTCATGCCGGTCAAGGCCAGCAGCCGTTCGGCGCGCGGACCATCAGACAACACCCAACCGAGCGCAGCAAGCGCCAGGGCGTGCGGGTCGTCCGGGGATTTGGTGTCGCGAAGAATTGCAGGCCTCTGGCGTAACAGTGTAGGGCTTTGCGCATGGCAAAGCGCATCCTGGTTGTCGAGGACAACGACCTCAACCGCAAGCTGTTCTGCGACGTGCTGAAAAGCCAGGGCTATGCCGTGGAACCCTGCGCCGACGGGCTCGAGGCACTCGACAAGGCGCGCAGCTTTGTTCCCAACCTCATCATTATGGACATCCAGCTGCCCAATGTTTCGGGGCTGGATCTGATCGAATCCGCCAAGGCCGACGCCGTGCTGCGCGCAATCCCGGTACTGGCCGTCACCGCTTATGCCGGCAAGGGCGATGAAGAACGCATTCGCGATGCCGGGGCCGAAGGCTATTTGGCCAAGCCCGTCTCGATCGGGCCGTTCATGGCGGCGGTCAAAGGGTTGGTCGAAAAGGCCCCAGCTTGACTTTTCAGCGCTTACGCCGCTTTTCCGCCCCATTCATCGGCCAGAGCGCCGCAAATCCTATCGGAGCATAAGAACATGGACCGCGCCGCAACCGCCGCAAAGATCGCCGCGATCATCGAACCCTTCAACAAGAAGGGCGTTGAGATCACCGAAGCCAGCACCTTTGCCGGTGACCTGGAATTCGACAGCCTTACCGTGATGGATTTCGTGGCTGCGATTGAGGACGAATTCGACATCATCATCAGCATGAACCAGCAGGCCGAGATCGAGAATTACGGCCAGCTGATCGATGCCGTGGTTAAACTGCAAGGATAAGGACTGCGCCCGCTCGTGCTGAGCTTGTCGAAGCACAGTGCCACACCGTCGGGCCTTCGACAGGCTCAGGCTGAGCGGGAATTGGGGATGAAAAAAGAATGACTGACCTGTTCTCCAAGTTCGACCCGCTGATCGAGCTGCGCACCAACCTGCTGTCGCAGGGCCAGGAAGACCCGTTCAACCTGGTGATGGAGCGCGTCGTCTCGCCGACCGAGGCGATTTGCAACGGGCGCCAGACGATCCTGCTGGGCACCTACAACTACATGGGCATGACCTTTGACCCCGACGTGATCGCGGCGGGGAAGCAAGCGCTCGACGAATTCGGAGCCGGCACCACCGGCAGCCGCGTGCTCAATGGGACCTATGCCGGGCACAAGGCCGTGGAAGAGGCGCTCAAGGAATTTTACGGGATGGACCATGCCATGGTCTTCTCGACCGGGTACCAGGCCAACCTCGGGATCATCTCCACCGTGGCCGGCAAGGGCGATTACATCGTGCTCGACATCGATAGCCATGCCTCGATCTGGGATGGCTGCAAGATGGGCGATGCCGAAGTGGTGCCGTTCAAGCACAATGACATCGAGGCGCTGGACAAGCGGCTGGGCCGCATTCCCGAAGGTGCGGGCAAGCTGGTCGTGCTGGAAGGCGTCTATTCGATGCTGGGCGATATTGCCCCGCTCAAGGAAATGATCGCCGTCGCCAAGAAGCACGGCGCAATGGTGCTGGTCGACGAGGCGCACTCGATGGGCTTCATCGGCCCCAACGGACGCGGCGTGGCCGAGGACCAGGGCGTACTCGACGATGTTGATTTCGTGATCGGCACTTTTTCCAAGTCGGTCGGCACGGTGGGCGGCTTCTGCGTGTCCAACCACCCGAAGTTCGAAATCCTGCGGCTGGTCTGCCGGCCCTATGTCTTCACCGCCTCGCTCCCGCCAAGCGTGGTCGCAACCGCCTGTACTTCGATCCGCAAGCTGATGCACGCCGGCAACAAGCGGGCGCACCTGTGGGAGAATTCCAAGGTCCTGCACAAGGGGCTCACCGAGGCCGGCTTCCAGCTGGGCACGACCGAGCCGCAATCGGCGATCATCGCCGTGGTCATGCCCGACCTTGAGAAGGGTGCGGCGATGTGGGAGGCGCTGCTGAAGGAAGGGCTCTACGTGAACCTGGCCCGCCCGCCCGCCACCCCCGCCAACATGACCCTGCTGCGTTGCTCGCTTTGCGCCGAACACACGGCGGAGCAGGTTCAGACCATCATCGGCATGTTCGAGCGCGCCGGAAAGGCCGTGGGGATCATCTGATGCGCCTGGCCGGCAAACGCTGCGTCATCACCGGCGCGGCGCAGGGGATCGGCAAGGCCATTGCCCAGCGCTTCGCCGCCGAGGGTGCGAGCCTGCTGCTGGCCGATATCGACGGTCCGCGGGTGGCAGCACTGGCGGCAGAGCTGAGCCAGCAGGCCTTTGCCGCTGATGTGTCTAAAAAGGCCGAGGTCGAGGCGCTGATTGCCCAGGCAGCCAAGCTGTGGGGCGGACTGGACGTGCTGGTCAACAATGCCGGGATCACCCATGCGGCGAACCTTGATGACCTGACCGAGGACGACTTTGACCGGGTCTTCGCCACCAACCTCAAGTCGGCACTGTGGGGCACCCAGGCCGCGGCGCGGCTGATGGGGCCGGGTTCGGCAGTAATCAACATGAGCTCGGTCAATGCTGTGCTCGCGATCCCCAACCAGATTCCCTACGTCGTCTCCAAAGGGGCGATGAAGCAGCTGACCAATGTCACCGCGCTGGCGCTGGCCGCGAAGGGCATCCGGGTCAACGCGATCGGCCCTGGCTCAATCGAAACGGAAATGCTCGCCGGAATTCTGGCCGAAGATGAAGCAGCCCGATCACGGATCCTAAGCCGCACCCCGCTTGGCCGTTGCGGCACGCCGGATGAAATCGCCGGAGTCGCGCTGTTCCTTGCAGGCGATGACAGCTCTTACCTGACTGGCCAAACGATCTACCCCGACGGTGGCCGGCTCGGGCTCAATTACACCGTGCCGATCACAGACTAGACTCGTTACCCTGCGCTGTCTTGGCGCGCTGAAAGGCGGGGCGGCGGCTCAGCCGGTCGAGATAGGCCATGGCCGCTTCGGGCACCTGTGCTTCCAGCCCGGTCGACAAGGCCAGCATCACCGCATAGCCCAGCGAAACGTCGGCCATGGTGAAACGCCCAGCGCAGGCAAATTCCGGCCCCATCAGCTTGATCGCGTTGTGTAGGCGGGCCCCGAACCACTGGGCATAGTCCGCCGCCGCTTCCGGGCAGCGGCCCGGTTCAAGCCGGGTGTAGCGCAGGTGGATCGTCTGCGGGAAAGTCAGCGTCGCCTCGCCCATCACCAGGAAGTTCATGTAGCTGGGATAGTCCGGCTCTTCAGGCGAAAGCGCGAGATCGGATGGGCCGAAGCGGGTGGCGAGCACGTGCGGGATCGCCGCGCTTTCGGTCATCAGCTGGCCATCGATCAGACAGGCAGGGACCGTGCCAAGCGGGTTCACATCGCGATAGCCTTCTACCCTTGCACGCGGCGGAAACGGCATCAGGGTCAGATCATAAGGCAGGCCCAGTTCCTCCAGCGCCCAGAGCGCGCGGAACGAGCGAGCATCGGCACAGTGGTAAAGCTGTATGCGGGCTTCGCTCATGGCTGCAGCGCAGTCACGGCCGCGCACTTGGCGCTCGACTGCTGCCCACCACCGCCGAGATAGGCAATCGCGATGAAGCCCCCGACCACCACGGCCACGAAGCCGGCCGTCGCCAGGCCCAGGTACTTGTCAATGAAGGCCTTGATCGGAGCGCCAAACAGGCGGAACAGCACGCCAACAATCATGAAGCTGATCGCCCGGCTGACGATGCTGGCCAGGATGAACGGCACGAGCGGCATGGCAATGAAGCCGGCGGTAAGGGTCAGCAGCTTGAACGGGATCGGGGTCGCCCCCTTGATCATGATGATCTCCGCGCCGTATTCGCGCAGGTAGCATGCCGCCTTGGGAAAACTGTCCGACAGGCCCAGCAGCGCGAGCAACTGGGTGCCAACCGTATCGAACAGCAAGTGGCCGATTGCATAGCCAAGCAGGCCCCCGGCCACCGAGGCAAAAGTGGCGATCAGGGCAAAGCGGATCGCCTTCTTGGGCTCGGCCAGGCACATCAGCCCCAACAAGGGGTGTGGCGGGATCGGGAAGAAGCTCGCCTCGACAAAGGCAAACAGCGCCAGCCACCATTCGGCGTGCGGGTGGGCGGCCTTGGCCATGGTCCAGTCGTACAGGCGGCGTAGCATAGCGATCCCCTTGGTTGCGGGCTGTTTAGAGGGGCTGGACCGAGCCGGCAAGCACGAGCTCACTTAACCATTTTGGTTATTTGTTCTTGACATTGTAACGCTGTTTCGGTACATATTGAGAACATCGCGATAGACCGATTCGGATCGGCCTGCCGCTTTCCCAAGGAGCACTGATCATGAGCACGGCAGGCGATGCGCCGCAGGCCGCCGCGCGCCCGCGGCGCGGCCCGCGCAAGAAGAAGAGCATCCGGATTCCGCGCCTGCTGCGCGAACAAGGACACGAAGGTTCGCTCAACAAGCATTTGATCTGCCCCCTTCTGAGTGGCCCAATTTCTATTTTAGGAATGGCCACGAAGGAGGAATGGAATGGCAAGAAAGCACAAGCCGGAAGACATCATTGGCAAGCTGCGTGAAGCGGAGATCGT
>NZ_JAVYAB010000006.1:0-185940 GCF_032337075.1 Novosphingobium sp. APW14 | reverse complement strand
GGGACGCTGATCCGGGTCGTGTCGACCGAGCCGACCGCCAGCGCGATGCCCGAGCGGCTTTCACCCTGGTAGCGCGCTGCCAGCGTGGCCGAGCCAAGCTTTTCGCGAGCATGCGAGACAATCACATCGGTGGTCACGACCGTGTCACCAATGTTGAAGTCACCGCTCAGCATCCAGCCATAGACCTGGCGCTTGCCGGTCATGGTGCCATCGAGCGCGAAGCCATCGCTTTCCGCCAGGCCAAAGTCATACCAGCCTTGACCATAGCCAGCGAAGGCCCCGGTGCGCAGCTTGTTGCTGATTGCGTAGCGGCCATAGAGGCTCAGCTGCAGGGTTTCATCCGAGATCGAACTGTTGGTGAACCCAGTGAGCGTATCGCTGGCCTGAGAGGCCATAAGCGATGCACCCAAAGTCAGATCGGCATCGATCCGGCGCTCGTAACGCAGGCTCGCAAACATCCGCGAGTTCCAATTGCCGCCCAGCTTCGAATAGGTCAGCCCGAAGTCGGCAAAGACCTGGTTGCGGCTGCCGCACTCGCTCAGCAGCTTCGTGTAGTCGAGTTTGACCTGCCCGCCCGACTGGTTGGCATTGGCCGCGCCCGACAGGCTCTTGGCCTTGGCCGTGCTGCAGGCATCGTCATTACTGGCGCGCATCTCCGACCCGCTTGGCGTCAGTGATTGCGCCGTAGTGCGTGACAGTGGGTGCGGTCAGCGCGCCACGCAGATCGCGCGTGGGATCAGAGGTAAGCCTCGCCGTTGCGACAGCGTAACGGAACACGGCGCTGGCCAGTTGGAGGGTTCTGCGCGCGCTTTCCAGGTTGCCCTTGGCTTCGATCTTGCGGATGGCTGCAAGGACGTCTGGCGGTTCGATCTCGTTGATGGCCATTCGGCCAATCGACCTATCGAGCAACGACAGGAGGTATTCGCTGCGTTTAGCCGTAGCCGCTGACCAAGCCTTGTCACCGTCGCGCTTGCGCTTGTCGCAGAACTCCCTGGCAATGGCAGTGAAGGTATTGTCAGCCTGCAAGCGGGACCGGACCTTATCGCGCTGCTTCTCGCGTGACGGATCCTTTCCAGCTGCCAGCAACTCCCGTGCGTCATCACGGCGCTTCCGGGCTTCGGCCAAGCTCACTTCAGGGTAGGTCCCAATCCCCAGCTTCTTCTCGCGGCCATCCACCCGGTACTTCAACCGCCAGAGCTTCCCCCCAGATGGCTGGACCAGAAGGAACAGTCCGCCTCCGTCGCCCAGTTTGTAAGGCTTTGCGCGCGGCTTCGCATTCTTGATCGCTACGTCTGTCAGGGCCATGGTCCATCGCGCCTTTTCGCCAAGAATGGCCCCCAAGTGGGGGCCACCCAAATCAAGCACTGCACCGCTGGCCCCCTATGTGGCCCCCATTGCGAGGTGATTGCAGGCGAACGACATCGAACGCGAGCGGTCAGTCAGGCGACGAATATAGCGATTTCTGGGAGTTTTTCCAGACATGGGCGAACGTCAGCGGTCAGGAAAGTGGAGCGGGTAAGGGGAATCGAACCCCTCTAGCCAGCTTGGAAGGCTGGAGCATTACCACTATGCTATACCCGCTCAGGCCCAAGGGCCGTTGCGCGTTCGCCTATGCGCCAGCTTGGGCGCTTCCGTCAATTCCCTCGGTGGCAGCGCAGGCGCAATCTCTGGTCTGGAAATGAAAAACGCCCCCTGCCGGCGGGCAAGGGGCGTCTTTCAGCTTGCGCGACGGGAAAGGCTTAGTGGCCCTTCTTTTCCGCCCAGATGTTGCGGTAGGCCATGTAGCCCAGCACCGTTGCGAAGATCAGGAAGCCAATCCACCAGAAACCGGTCTGGTGACGGTTCTCCAGCTTCGGCTCAGCCGTCCAGACGAGGAACGCGGCAACGTCCTTCGACATCTGGTCAACCGTAGCCTTGGTGCCATCGCTGTAGGTCACCTGGCCTTCGCTGGTGATCGGAGCCGGCATCGCGAGGTTCAGGTTGGGGAAATAGGGGTTGTAATGCAGCCCCTCACCCGTCTTGGCTTCCGGGAACTTCTTCAGAAGTTCGGCCGGCTGGGCCTGATACCCGGTCAGCAGCGAATAGACATAGGCCGCACCATCGTGGCGAGCCTTGGTCATCAGCGAAAGATCCGGCGGGTGGCCAAGGCCGGCATAAACCACCGGCGGGAAGTAATCGCTGGCCAGGCCCGGACGGTCCTTGACCTCACCGGTCAGGGGGTCCTTGCCAGCCACGGTCGACTTGGCGGCGATCGCCTTGATCTCGGCTTCGTTGTAGCCCAGCGCAGCAAGGTCGCGGAAGGCGACATGCTTGATGCTGTGGCAGGCGGCGCAGACTTCTTCATAAACCTTGAAGCCACGCTGCAGCTGCTGGCGATCGAACTTGCCGAATGGGCCGTCGCTCGAAAGGTGCAATTCCTTGGGCTTGAGGTGGAAGACCTTTTCAGCCGTCAGGGCATGCGGTTCGGTCGCCGCAGTATAGGCACCGCGGGTGAACGAATAGCCGAGAACCACCGTGAAGAAGGCGCCGACCAGGAGTGAGAGGATGCGGATCATTGTTCAGTCTCTTTCCGTCTCGCTTAGGCCTTGGCGGTGCCAAGTGCAGTGGAGGGACCCAGCACCGATTCGGTGATCGAATAGGGCAGCGGATCCGGCCGCTCGATCGACGAGACGATCGGCACGATGATCAGGAAGTGGGCGAAGTAGTAAAGCGCAGCAATCTGGCTGAGCATCACATAGGGTTCTTCAGCAGGGGCGCCGCCGCAATAGAACAGCACCGCCATCGCCACGACCAGCGCATAGAAGAACTTGCGGTAGAGCGGGCGATAGTTGGCCGAACGCACCGGCGAACGGTCAAGCCAGGGCAGGAAGAACCAAACCAGGATCGCCGCAAACATCGCCAGCACGCCCATCAGCTTGGCCGGCATGAACAGGAAGTCCTGGGTGAAGGCGCGCAGGATCGCGTAGAACGGCCAGAAGTACCATTCAGGAACGATGTGCGCCGGAGTCTGCATCGGGTTGGCCGGGATATAGTTGTCCGGGTGGCCCAGCATGTTCGGGGCGAAGAACACCACCGCGCTGTACAGGACCATGAACAGGCCAACCGTCCAGCCATCCTTCGCCGTGTAATACGGGTGGAACGGCACGGTATCGCTCTTGTCCTTCACTTCGACGCCGGTCGGGTTCGACGAACCCGGGATATGCAGCGACCACACGTGGAGGATCACCACGCCCAGGATCACAAAGGGCAGCAGGAAGTGGAGCGAGAAGAAGCGGTTCAGCGCAGCGTTGTCCGGAGCGAAACCACCCAGCAGCCAGTGCTGGATCGGCTCGCCGATCAGCGGGATGGCGCCAAACAGGCCGGTGATCACCTGCGCACCCCAGAAGCTCATCTGACCCCAGGGAAGCACATAACCCATGAAGGCCGTGGCCATCATCAGCAGGAAGATCACGACACCCAGCAGCCAGATCATCTCGCGCGGGGCCTTGTACGAACCGTAATAGAAGCCGCGGAAGATGTGCAGGTAGACCACCACGAAGAAGGCCGAAGCCCCGTTCGCGTGGGCATAGCGCATCAGCCAGCCCCAGTTGACGTCGCGCATGATGTGCTCGGTCGAATCAAAGGCGACCAGAGTGTTCGGCGCATAGTGCATCGCCAGGACCACGCCGGTGACGATCTGGATCATCAGGCAGAGCCCGGCAAGGAAGCCGAAGTTCCAGAAATAGTTCAGGTTGCGCGGGACTTCGTAGCCGCCGCCAACCGCGCCATAGACCAGACGGGGAAGCGGCAGCTTCTCGTCCATCCACACCATCAGCGGGTGGCTTGGCTTATATTCGTTTGCCCAGGGGAAGCTCATGTCGGGTGCCCTCAGCCGATCTTCACGACAGTGTCGGAGGTGAATTCATAGTCCGGAACCATCAGGTTCTTCGGAGCCGGACCCTTGCGGATGCGTGCGGCGGTATCATAGTGCGAACCGTGGCAGGGGCAGAAGTACCCGCCAAATTCGCCCTTCACTTCGCCTTCGGCCGCGCCCATCGGCACGCAGCCCAGGTGGGTGCAGACGCCCATGGTGATCAGCCAGTTTTCATGGCCTTCCTTGGTGCGTTCGGCCAAAGTCTGCGGATCGCGCAGCGAACCGGCATCAACCTTGTTGGCCTCTTCGATTTCGGCCGGGGTCAGGTTGCGAATGAACACCGGCTGCTTGCGGAACACGGCCTTGATGGCCTGGCCCGGCGCAATCGCGCTGATATCGACTTCGGTCGAGCTTTCAGCCAGCACGTCGGCCGAGGCCGACATCTGGCTCACCAGCGGGTAAACGACCGCGATCCCGCCGACGCCAGCTGCGCTGACTGCGGCAATGTTGATGAAATCGCGCCGCCGCACACCCTCAGCCGGGGTCCCTTCGAGCGTGGCGGTGTCAGCATTTTCAGCCATGGTTGAACCTATCCTGCCTTTTTGCGGTTACCCCGGGTTCGCTTGCGCAAGCCCGGGATTCCAACCCAATTCCTTGTCCAGGAAGCCCCCTTCCTGTCCTCGCCAATCAGACTGCCGAAGCAGACAGACTGGTCGATTTGGCGCGCCTGATAGACGCAAGGACGCACTCTGCCAACAGCGATTTTTGCACGATCGGATGCATTACGCACATCACTGTGGCGGCAGTCCGATCAGCGAAATCTGGCGACCGTAATCCGGCTCGGCACGGTGGGTCGCGCGGCGGAACGAGAAGAACCGCCCAGGATCGCCATAAGTATCAAGGTGAAGCGGTTCGATAGCACCGATTCCAGCGGCTTGCAGGCGGGCGACGACATAACCCTCAAGATCAAACTGAAAATGGCCCTGGCGGCCTTCAGCAAAGAATTCCGCATTGTCGGCCATCGCTTCTTGGAAGCGTTCGCGAAAACCAGCATCCACTTCGTAACTGGTCTGGGCAATGCAGGGGCCGATCGCGGCCACTATCCGCCCGCGTTCCGCCCCCAATGCCTCCATGGCGGCGATGGTCGCGTCGGTCACGCCGCCCACCGCGCCTTTCCATCCGGCATGGGCCGCGCCGACCACCCGGGCGACCGGATCGGCCAGCAGGACCGGCGCGCAATCGGCCGTGACTACGCCCAGCAGCAAGCCAGGGCGGTCGGTTGCCAGCGCGTCGGCGTGCGGGCGCTCCGCATCAGGCCAAGGCTCGGTCACGATCACGCAGTCTGCGGAATGGACCTGATAGACCGTCGCCAGCCGGGCGCCTGGTTCGATCGCCGCCACGGCGCGACGCCGGTTCTCGGTTACCGCTTTGGGCTCGTCGCCGGTGCCAAGCCCAACATTGAGGCCCGCGACCACCCCGTTTGATACGCCGCCCCGCCGCCCCAGAAAACCATGCGGCAGGCCTTCAAGCACCCGGGCGCGATTGACTTCGACCGGCTCAGCCAAGGCTCTTGCTCACCTGTTCGTAAGTGTCCTTGGACAGGTTGGATGCCGCCAGGATTCGTTCCAACTCGGACCGCATCAACCCGGCCCGCCCCGGTTCAATCCGGCGCCAACGACCAAGCGGTGCGACAAATCGTGCCGCGGTCTGCGGGTTGATTGAATCAAGTGCCAGGATCAGGTCGGCAATCAGGCGATAGCCCCGCCCGTCTGCCGCGTGGAATGCCCCAAGGTTGGCTGCCAGCGCCATGTAAAGCGCCCGCACCCGATTGGGGTTGGTCAGGGTGAAATCGGGATGGTCCGCCAGCGCCTCGACCTGATCAAGCACGCGCGGATGGAGCGATCCGGCCTGCAGCGAGAACCACTTGTCGATCACCAGGGCGTTGCCGGCGAAGCGCTGGTAAAAGGCGGCGAGCTTGGCGTCGCGCAGCGGTGTGTCGAGCCCGGCCAGGACCATGGCCGCCCCCTGCCGGTCGGTCATGTTATCTGCGGCATCGAACAGCGCCGTCGCCAGCTCGGCCGCCAGCTCAGGCACCCCCGCGGCGAGATAGACCAGCGCCTGGGTCTTGACCTTGCGGGCACCGCGCGCCTCGGCCGAGAGGCTATAGGGCACTGCGCTGGCACGGGCATGGAGGGCTGCCAGCTGATCCTGCAGTTCGGCACCAAGCCAGGCCTTCAAGCCTTCGCGCTCGGCCCGGATCGCGCCGGGATCGGCGTGCTCAAACTGTTCAGCGAGGTAAGTCTCACCCGGCAAGGCCAGCAGCTCGCCACGCATCAGATCATCCAGCGCCGGGTCGGCCATGACCGCCGCCATCGCCTGCCCGATTGCCGCGCGCCCACCCTGGCGTTCGGCATCGCACAGCATGCCGCCACCAATCGCGGCAACAAGGTGCTGGACCACCAGCTGCTGCAGCGCCTCGTAACGGGCAAAGGGATCGTCATCATGGGCCGCCAGGAACAGCAGGTCTGCCGCCGAACTATCGACATCGATATTGACCGGTGCCGAGAAGCCACGATTGAGTGAAAGGACCGGTTTTTCGGCGAAGTCGGCAAAGCTTAGCTCAGCCTGCGCGGCATTCAGGGTCACAATCTGTTCACCGCGATGCTGGCCGGTCTTGCGGTCGAACAGCGCGATCCGCAGCGGGATGACCGTCGGTTGCTTGTCCGGCTGGCCGGGCGTGGCCGGCACCTCTTGCGACAGGGTCAGGCGGACCGTGGTGCCTTCATGGCTCAGCCGCGCAGTGACCTTGGGCGTGCCGGCCTGGCTGTACCACAGGCGGAACTGGGCAAGGTCAATTCCGGCCCCCTCTTCGATCGCCTTGATGAAGTCCTCACAGGTCGCCGCCTCGCCATCATGGCGATCAAAATAGAGATCGCAGCCTTTGCGGAACCGTTCCGGCCCCACCAGCGTGCGCATCATCCGGATCACTTCTGCACCCTTGTTGTAGACCGTGGCAGTGTAGAAGTTGGAGATTTCCTGGAAGGCATCAGGCCGGATTGGATGCGCCAATGGGCCGGAATCTTCCGGAAACTGCGCCGAACGCAGCACGCGCACATCCTCGATCCGCTTGACCGGTTCGCTCCCCATGTCCTGGCTGAACAGCTGGTCGCGCAGCACGGTGAAGCCTTCCTTGAGGCTAAGCTGGAACCAGTCCCGGCAGGTGACGCGGTTGCCTGACCAGTTGTGGAAGTATTCGTGGGCAACCACGCCCTCGATCCCGTCATAGTCCATGTCGGTTGCGGTGTCGGGGTCGGCGAGGATGTAGCGGGTGTTGAAGACGTTCAGCCCCTTGTTCTCCATCGCCCCCATGTTGAAGTCTGACACGGCGACGATGTTGAACAGGTCCAGATCGTATTCGCGGCCGAAGGCCTCCTCGTCCCAACGCATCGAATCCTTCAGCGCCTTCATCGCGTGATGGGTCCGGTCCTGATCACCGTCACGCACCCAGATGTTGAGATCAACCGTGCGGCCGCTCATCGTGGTGAAGGTATCGTGGTTGGCAACGAGATCGCCCGCGACCAGCGCGAAGAGGTAGCTGGGCTTGGGCCAGGGGTCGTGCCAGGTGGCGTGGTGCATGCCCTGCCCGTGGCCCTCACCCGATTCGATACAATTGCCGTTCGAGAGGAGCACCGGGAACAGTGCCTTCGGTCCCTGCATATGGACAGTATAAACCGACAGCACATCGGGGCGGTCGGGAAAGAAGGTAATCCGCCGAAAACCTTCGGCCTCGCACTGGGTGCAGAGCATGCCGTTCGAGGCATAGAGACCCATCAGCTGGGTATTGGCGGCCGGATTGATCAGCGTGGCGATCGACACCTCGTGGCTCTCACCCGGCAGCTCGACGAGCAGATCGGCGCCGTCCATCCGCCAGGCCAAGCTGGGCTCATCATCGACCAGCACCGCTTCGGCGGCAATCCCATCGCCATTCAGCCGCAAGGTCCGGTCGGTGCCGTTCCGACGGACCTTAAGCGTCGCGATCACCCGCGTCTGTTCGATGCCAAGATTGAAGGCGAGAATAATTTCGGGAACAAGCCAAGCGGGTGGCTGGTAATCCTCACGACGGATGACGGGCGGGGCGACGGGGGGGGCTGAAATGGCGTCCATCCCCCTTCTTATCCGGGTGTTGACCGCGAAGTCGAGCCGTGCGCGTTACAACGTGGCTCGACTTCGTCCGAACCCGGCGGCATGGGCATGATCATGCCGCGACTGTTCATCTTTGGCCTGGGTTATACCGCCGCCCGCCTCGCCGCCGTAATGGCCGCACGCGGCTGGGAAGTGATATCGACCGGCAGTGCCGGGACGCTGCGGTTCGACGATGCCGGTTCGGTGCGGATGGCACTGGTCGATGCGGACCAGGTGCTGTCCTCGGTCCCGCCCGGCGCCGATGGCGATCCGGTCCTGATGACCTATGGCGACGCGTTGGCGAGCAAGCCGCTGACCTATCTGTCCTCGACCGGGGTCTATGGCGATACCGGCGGGGCCTGGGTCGATGAAAGCGCGCCCATCGGCACTGGCCGCCGCACCGCGCGGGCCGATGCCGATGCCGAGTGGCTGGCGCGCGGCGCGCGGGTGCTAAGGCTGCCGGGGATCTATGGCCCGGGTCGCTCGGCGCTGGATCGGGTGCAGGAAGGCAAGGCCCACCGGATCGACCTGGCCGACCAGGTGTTCAGCCGGGTTCATGTTGACGATATCGTCAGCGCCGCTGTGCTCGCGCTTGATGGCCCGGCAGGAGCCTATAACATCAGTGACGACCAGCCCTGCAGCCAGAACGCAGTGATCGAGCATGCCTGCGCGCTGCTAGGCCTGCCGCAGCCACCGCTACAATCGCTGGATGAGGCCGGCCTCTCGCCCATGGCGCGCGCCTTCTATGCGGAGAACCGCCGGGTGGCGAACCGCAAGGCCAAGCGGGTACTGGGCTGGAACCCGCGCTATCCGACGTATCGGGAAGGGATGGCCGCTTTACTTGCGGCCCGACAGGGCAACCAATAGCCCAGCCATGGCCAGCACTGCGCCGGCGCCGGCCAGCACGCTCCACTGATAGCCTTCGAACAGGGTCGAGAGGATCATTGCCACGACCGGCACGGCAACCCCGTTATACGCCGCCGGCCCTGGCCCCCATTCGCGGATCAGCTGCGAATAGAGCGGAAAGGTGAGCGCTGAACCCACGATCCCGAGGTAGGCGATCCCGGCAAGGTAGGCCGGACGCGGATCGAGGACCGGCATACCGACCGAAAGGATGGCATAGGCCGCGCTGGCAAACACCCCCCAGATCATCCCCCAGGCCATCAGCGACACCACCGGCACACCGCGCGCGGTTTGCGTGGCCTGCAGCAGGTTGCCGACCGAGACGGAAAGGATTGCGCCCGTCACCAGCAGCACCCCCGTCGTCACGCCGCTGCCCGGCGGGGCAATCCGGTATTCATGGAGCATCAGCAAGGCGATGCCCGCCAGGGCGATGGCCGAACCGGCAAGAAAGCGCCGGGTAAGCGCCGCCCCCAGCACCAGCCGCGCCAGCACTGCATTGGGCACGATCATGAGCGCGAAAACCACGGCGACCAGGCCCGAGGTCAGGTAATGCTCTGACCGGTAGATCAGCTGGAAATTGAGGCTGAACTGGAAGATTCCCATGGCAATCGCCACGGCTTGCTCGCGCTGCGTCAACCGCAGCCGTTCACCGCGCAGCAAGGCGAAGCCAGCCATGACCGTAGCCGCCAGGGTAAAGCGCCAGACCACCGACCAGGCGGACGGCACCGCGCTGATCTGATCTTTGATCACCAGCCAGGTTGATCCCCAGACCAGTGCCAGAAACACGAAGACCGCGATCGAGCGCGGGGTCAGCGAAACGCCACTCACAGCGATGCGATCGCGCGGGCTAGCGCGGCGACGTGTTCGTCCGGGCTGTTCCAGGCCGTGACCAACCGTGCAGCATCATCGCCCCAGTCATAGAAAGAGAAGCCTTGCGCGCGCAGCGCCTCGCGCTCGGGGTCGGTCACGCGGAGGAACACCTCGTTCGCCTCGACCGGGTGAAGCAGGCGGCCCTGCGCAGCGCGGGCCAGTTCCTGCGCAGCGGCGTTGGCGTGCCGGGCGTTGTCCAGCCACAGGTCACCGTCCAGCATGGCAAGCAGCTGGGCGGCAAGGTAGCGGCCTTTCGATTGCAGGTGCCCGGCGCGCTTGCGGCGATAGCGGGCAACATCGGCTAGTCCGCAGTCAAAAAACACCAGCGCCTCGGCGCTCATCCCGCCATTCTTGATCATGCCAAAGCTCAGCGCCGCTGCGCCCTGGCAGGCTTCCCACGGGGTGCAGCCCAGGAAGGCGACGGCATTGGCGAACCGCGCGCCGTCAACATGAAGCGGCAGGCCGCGTTCGGCGCACAACCCGGCAAGGGCGGCTATCTCATCCGGTTGGTAGGCCCGGCCATACTCGCTGGCTTGGGTGATTGAGACCGCGTGCGGCTGGACCTGGTGAACATCATTGCGGATCGGATCGATTACGGCTGCGATCGCCTGCGGCGTCAGTTTTGCCCCCTCGCCTTCGGCCAGCATCAACTTGGCCCCATGCAGATAGAACCCGGGCGCCCCGCCTTCATCCATTTCGATATGGGCCTCGCGGTGGCACACCACCCCGCCGTGCGGCTGGACCATCGTTGCCAGCGCCAGACAGTTCACCGCCGTTCCCGTCGCCGCCCACAGCACCGCGCAATCGCGGCCGAAGACTTGCCCAAATGCCTCATCCAGGCGCTTGCTTAGCGCGTCGCCATCATAGGGCGAATCGGGGGCATCCGCCGCCTGCATCGCGCGCCACAACGCGGGATGGACCGAGGCGGCATTGTCGGAGAGGAACTGCATGGCCATACCTTGCGCAATATGGCGACCAGACGCGCCGTCAAGCATCAGGAGCAGGATATGGCCGAAGTAACTATCACCCGCCACGGATCGGATCATGTCGGCGAATACCGCGCCCAAGTGATCGAGGCAGCGGCAATCGGGCGGCTGACCTGGGTTATGAAAGACAATGTCCGCGTCGCCGAGCACACGGTGGTTCCGCCGGAAATCGGTGGTCGGGGGGTCGCGGCAAAGTTGGTCGAGGCGCTAATTGCCGATGCCCGCACGCACGGCTTCAAGATCGACCCGGTGTGCAGCTATGTCGCCGCACAGTTCAAGCGTCACCCGGAATGGGGTGATTTGCTGGCAACGTGACTGGCGGAAGTTCGAATGGTGCTGCTGGGGAGGATTGAACTCCCGACCTCAGCCTTACCAAGGATGCGCTCTACCACTGAGCTACAGCAGCCAACCATTCGTTCCGCCCGATCGACCTAAGGCCGGCCCGGGCAGGGGCGCGCTATTGGCTGCCCCCCCTTGCTTTGTCAAGCGCCAGCCTGTTACCGCAATGCGATTGCCGATGTCCAAGAAAGCCGCCTTGACCCGCGAGGAGCGCCTGGCCGCGAAGCTGCGGGAAAACTTGCGGCGGCGCAAGGACCAGGCGCGCGCGCTTGCAGGAGAGAATCCGCCCCTTCCCAAAGACCCGGACCACCGCTAGGGGCGAAGGCACGTTCATTTTCCGCCACACGGCGGTTTCTGCACCGGCCCGCTCCCCCATCCGGCCTCCCTCAGGGTACAATAACTGGGAGGCCGGGTGTGGGAGCGGGCCGGTGCCGCTTAGCTGGAGCCAAAATGCCGCGCCTGATTCTCGTCCGTCATGGCCAGTCCCAATGGAACCTCGAAAACCGGTTCACCGGCTGGTGGGATGTCGACCTGACCGCCAAAGGCGAGGAAGAAGCCCGCGCCGCAGGTGCGCTGCTTAAGGCCAAGGGCATGCTGCCCACCCTTGCCTTCACCTCGCTTCAGACCCGTGCGATCCGCACGCTGCATCTGGCGCTGGAAGCCGCCGGCCGGGTCTGGATCCCAGAGACAAAGGACTGGCGCCTCAACGAACGGCACTATGGTGGGCTGACCGGGCTCGACAAGGCGGAAACCGCGGCCAAGCATGGCGACGAGCAGGTCAAGATCTGGCGCCGCAGCTTCGATATTCCGCCGCCAGTGCTGGAAGACGGCTCCGAATTCGATCTCAAGGCCGACCCGCGCTACGCCGGGATCGCGATCCCTTCGACCGAAAGCCTCAAGGACACCATCGCCCGCGTCCTGCCCTATTATGAAGCGGCAATCGCCCCGGCATTGAAGGCAGGCGAGGTTGTCCTGGTGGCTGCCCACGGCAATTCGCTGCGGGCACTGGTCAAGCACCTGTCCGGCATTTCCGATGCCGACATCACCGGTCTGGAAATTCCTACCGGACAGCCAATCGTCTATGAACTGGATGACAATCTCTCCGCGCTGGAGCGCTATTACCTTTCGGAGCGTTGAAACATGGGGGCACCAGTAGCGATCGTCATGGGCAGCCAATCGGATTGGGCAACGATGAAGTGCGCCGCCGATGCGCTCGACAAACTGGGCGTGGCCTATGACGCACGGATCGTTTCCGCGCACCGCACCCCGCAGCGACTGGTGGACTTTGCGTCCGGCGCGGCGGACGAAGGCTTCAAGGTAATCATCGCCGGAGCGGGCGGTGCCGCCCACCTGCCGGGCATGGTTGCCAGCATGACCCACCTGCCGGTGCTGGGCGTGCCCGTGCAGTCCAGGGCCCTGTCGGGGCAGGACAGCCTGCTTTCAATCGTGCAGATGCCCGCCGGGATCCCGGTTGGCACCCTGGCGATTGGCGAGGCCGGGGCGACCAACGCCGGCCTGCTTGCTGCTGCGATCCTGGCCACCAACGATCCGGCGCTGGCGGAACGCGTCAAGTCATTCCGTGCTGCCCAAACCGCCAGCGTGGCCGAACGGCCGAGTTGAGATGATCCCCCCGGGCGAAACCATCGGCATCCTTGGTGGCGGCCAGCTCGGCCGGATGCTGGCCATGGCTGCCGCGCGGCTGGGTTACCGGGTCCATATCTTCGCGCCCGAAAGCGATTCGATCGCCGCCGATGTTGCCGCCCAGTTTACTTGCGCCGAATGGTCCGATGCCGCTGCCATGGCCGCCTTTGCCGCGGACTGCGCCGTGGTCACTTACGAATTTGAAAATGTCCCGGTCGGCCCCCTCAAGGCACTCGGTCAGACCCTGCTCCTGCCCAATTCCGGCGCGCTGGAAGTGGCGCAGGACCGCCTGAACGAAAAGCGCTTCGTCACCCAGTTGGGCGGGCGGCCGGCTCCCTTCGCAGCGGTCGATACTGCCGAGGATCTGGCCCAGGCGCTGGCCACCATCGGTGCGCCCGGGATCCTCAAGACCCGGCGCGATGGCTATGATGGCAAGGGCCAGTGGCGGATCATGGCCGATCACGATGCCGATGGCGTCGTGCTCACCGGCCAGCCGTTGGTCTATGAAGGCTTTGTCCGGTTTGCGGGCGAGTTCAGTGTCATTCTGTGCCGCGCACAGGATGGCGAAATCGTGTTCTGGGACAGCGCCGAAAACGTCCACAAGGGCGGGATCCTCGACCGCTCGACCGTACCGGCAGGGGCAGAGATTGCCTCCCAGGTGCCCGCCGCGCGTGAATTGGCCGCGAAGGTCACAGCGGCGCTGAACTATGTCGGCGTGTTGACGCTGGAATTCTTTGCGACAGCCGATGGGCCTGTGTTCAACGAAATGGCCCCGCGGGTCCACAATTCGGGCCACTGGACGATCGAAGGCGCGCTCACCAGCCAGTTCGAAAACCATATCCGCGCGATCTGCGGCCTGCCGCTGGGTGATCCGGCGCTGGCGGCGCAAGGTGTTGAGATGTGGAACCTGATCGGCGACGAAGCCCATGACTGGGCGCCGATCCTGTCCGACCCGCGCAACCACCTGCACCTTTATGGCAAGGCCGCCGCGCGGCCCGGGCGCAAGATGGGTCACGTGACCCGGTTGACGCTGTGAAGCATTGCGAGGTCTTCCTGGTGGTCGCGGTTGCCGCCAACGGCGTGATTGGCCGGGATGGAACGCTGCCCTGGCACCTGCCGGCCGACCTGCGGCACTTCAAGGCGCTGACCACGGGCAAGCCAATGATCATGGGGCGCAAGACCTTTGAATCGCTCCCTGGCCTGCTGCCTGGGCGCCGCCATATCGTGCTGACCCGCGACACTGGCTGGGCCGAAGAAGGCGCCGAGGTGGCCCACTCGCCCGAGGAGGCTATTGCTCTGGCCAATGCTCCGCACATCGCGGTCATCGGCGGGGCGGAAATCTACCGCCAGTTCCTGCCACTTGCCGACCGGATCGAATGGACCGAGGTGGCGGCCGAACCGCAGGGTGATACCAGCTTCCCCGCATTCGATCGCAGCGAATGGGCCGAAGCGGCGCGCCAAGAACACCCTGCTGAAGGGCGCATCCCGGGGTTTGCTTTCGTAACCCTGCTGCGTAAACCCGGCTGACCGGAGCAACCGAGGGGATGGCGATGCGCAAACTGGTATGGATGCCGCTGGCGCTGCTGGCGTTGGGCGCAGCCGGCTTCTTTGGATTTGCACCCGGCTATCTCGAAGCCAGCATGAACAAGATTGACGGCCAGCCGCTCATTCCCGTCAGCGCTGAGGCCAAGGCGCTGCACCAGACGTTGCAGATCGTCGACCTTCATTCCGACACGCTGATGTGGGACCGCAATCTGCTGCAACGGGCGAAGCGCGGCCACGAGGACCTGCCACGGCTGCAAGCGGGCAATGTCGCATTGCAGTTGTTCTCCAGCGTGACCAAGACCCCGCGCGGGCAGAATTATGACGGCAATGCCGGCGATACCGACAACATCACTCCGCTGGTCATCGCCCAGCTCCAGCCGGTCCGGACCTGGACCTCGCTAACGCAGCGTTCGCTTTATCATGGCGAGAAGCTTGATCGGGCCGTGACCAATTCAGACGGCAAGCTGGCCAAGGTCAGCAATCCCGCCTCGCTCGACGCGCTGCTCGCCGCCCGGCAGGCAGGCAAGGGGCCGGTCGGCGCCATGCTGACCATCGAAGGCCTGCAAAGCCTCGAAGGCAAACTTGCAAACCTCGACAAGCTCCACGCCGCCGGCTTCCGCATGGCGAGCCTGTCGCACTTCTTCGACAATGACGTCGCCGGTTCGATGCACGGGGTGAAAAAGGGCGGCATCACGCCGCTCGGCTGGCAGGTCGTGGCGCGGATGGAAGAGCTGGGGATGATTATCGACATCGCCCACCTCTCTCACCAGGGCGTAGCGGAACTGCTGCCCAAGGTGCGCCGCCCGGTCGTTTCCAGCCACGGCGGGGTCCAGGCGACCTGCAAGACCAACCGCAACCTCTCTGATGACGAGATCCGCGCCGTCGCCAAGACCGGCGGGATCATCGGTATTGGCTATTGGGACGGCGCAGTCTGTGAAACCAGCCCGCGGGCTGCAGCCAAGGCGATGAAGCACGTTCGCGACCTCGTCGGCATTAGCCACGTCGCGCTTGGCAGTGATTATGATGGGGCGACGACCGTACGCTTCGACACCAGCCAGCTCGAACAGGTGACCCAGGCGCTGCTTGATGAAGGGTTCACGCCCGACGAGATTCGCGCGGTCATGGGCGGCAATGCCTTGCGGGTGCTCCGCGCCGGAATGACGCCGTTAAACAAGGCAATGCTCCCTTAATGACCATTCCACGCCTTCTTGCCAGCGAGCCCATGCCCGAGGCCCTGCGCGGCGCGATCATCGCGTTGGGCAATTTCGATGGCTTCCACCTGGGCCATCAGGCCGTGGCGGGCGAGGCGATTGCCTGGGCCAGGGCAGAGGGCCGCCCGGCGATTGTCGCCACGTTCGATCCGCACCCGGTGCGCTTCTTCAAGCCCGATGCCGATCCCTTCCGCCTGACCACGCTGGACCAGCGGCAGGACCTGTTTGCTGCCGCCGGGGCCGATGCCATGCTGGTCTTTGCCTTCGATGCCGAACTGGCAGCGACCACGGCAGAGGATTTCATGGGACCCTTGCTGATCGAACGGCTGGGTGCAGCTGGCGTCGTGACTGGTGAGGACTTCACCTTTGGCAAGGGCCGCGGCGGCAATGTCGAACTGCTCAAGACCCGCGGGGCCGCGCTTGGCCTGTCGGCCCGCGCGGTTGGTCCGGTGCTGGAAAACGGCGAGGTTGTCTCTTCCAGCCGGATTCGCGAAGCGCTGAAAGCTGGCGACTGCGAGACTGCGACCCGCCTGCTCACGCGGCCCTTCGCGATCCGCGGCGTGGTCCAGCATGGTGACAAGGTTGGCCGCACGATCGGCTTCCCCACTGCTAACCTGCCGCTCGGCCACTATTTGCGCCCGCATTACGGGATCTATGCCGTCTCCTCGCAGCTTGCCGATGGCACGCGCCTCCACGGCGCCGCCAACCTGGGAATCCGTCCCAGCTTCGATCCGCCCAAGGAGCTGCTGGAACCGCACTTCTTTGACTGGTCGGGCGATCTTTACGGGCAGGAAATCGAAGTGGCCTTCCACCACTTCCTGCGGCCCGAGGCCAAGTTTGACAGCCTTGATGCCCTGACCCGGCAGATGCTGGTCGATTGCGACCAGGCGCGAAAGCTGCTGACTGCGGGTTGACCGAGGCGCATCAGCTTGTGCGCCGCACCACCAGAAAAATTGCGAAAGCCCGCGCCCCTCGCTAAGGCCCGCGAGTTATGACTGAAGCGCGCGATTATCGAGACACCGTCTTCCTGCCGAAGACCGATTTCCCCATGAAGGCGGGCCTTCCCCAGAAGGAGCCCGGCATTCTTGCGCGCTGGATCGAAGGCGGGCTGTACAAGCAGCTGCGCGAAGCACGCGCCGGGCGGGAGAAATTCATCCTCCACGATGGTCCGCCCTATGCCAATGGCGATATGCACATCGGCCACGCGCTGAACCATATCCTGAAGGACATGGTGGTGCGCACGCAGAGCCTGCTGGGCAAGGACGCGCCCTATGTTCCCGGCTGGGACTGCCACGGCCTGCCGATCGAGTGGAAGGTTGAGGAGCAGTACCGCAAGAAGAAGCTCAACAAGGACGAGGTTCCGGCGGAGGAATTCCGCGCCGAATGCCGCGCATACGCCCAACACTGGGTCGATACCCAGCGCGAACAGCTCAAGCGCCTCGGCATCAATGGCGATTGGGACAATCCCTACCTGACGATGGACTTCCAGGCCGAGGCGACGATCGTTTCGGAACTGCTCAAGTTCGCCACCAGCGGCCAGCTCTATCGCGGGGCCAAGCCGGTGATGTGGTCGCCGGTCGAAAAGACCGCCCTCGCCGAAGCCGAGGTCGAATACGAGGACATCGTCTCGACCCAGATCGACGTGGCTTTCGAGATCACGGAATCGCCGATCGTCGAACTGGTCGGCGCCCACGCGGTAATCTGGACCACCACGCCCTGGACCATCCCGACCAACCAGGCGATCGCCTATGGTCCGGAAGTTCTTTATGGCCTTTATGAACATGAAGACGGCAAGCGTTACCTCTGCGCCGTCGATCTGAAAAATCAGGCCTCCGAACGCTGGCTCAAGGATTCAGGTGAGATCGCGAGCTGGCGCGGGGCAGACCTTGCCGGCACCGTGGTCCGCCACCCGATGCACCACCTTGGCGGGTTCTTCGCCAAGCCGCGGCCGATGCTGCCGGGCGATTTCGTCACCACCGACAGCGGCACGGGCCTGGTCCACATGGCCCCGGACCACGGCGAGGATGACTTCCTGCTGTGCAAATCGGCAGGGATCGAGCCGGTCTTTGCGGTTGAAGGCGATGGCAAGTACCGGGCTGACTGGGGCTGGCTGGGCGGCCAGGGTAGTGTTATCAACCCCAAGTTCAACGCGCCCGACGGGCCGATCTGTTCGGACCTTTCGGATAGCGGTGCGCTGCTCGCCGCGAGCGCCGACTACAAGCATTCCTACCCGCATTCGTGGCGGTCGAAAGCCAAGGTGATCTTCCGCTGCACCCCGCAGTGGTTCGTGCCGATGGACCAGGCGCGTGAGGACGGGACCCTGCGCGACAAGGCCATGGCCGCGATCGAGGCGACGCGCTTCGTCCCTGAAAAGGGCCGCAACCGGATCGGCTCAATGGTCGAAGGCCGCCCGGACTGGGTGCTCAGCCGCCAGCGTGCCTGGGGCGTGCCGATCACGCTGTTCGTCCACCGCCAGTCGGGCCAGTACCTGGTCGATGCGGCGGTCAACGCCCGGATCGTCGCCGCGGTAAGGGAAGCGGGCGTCGATGCCTGGTCCGCCGCTCGCGCGCAGGAATACCTGGGGCCGGACTACAAGGCCGAAGACTACGAACAGGTCACCGACATCCTCGATGTCTGGTTCGATTCGGGCTGCACCCATGTCTTTACGCTGGAAAGCGGCCGCTGGCCCGAACTGCGCTGGCCAGCCGATCTCTACCTGGAAGGCAGTGACCAGCATCGCGGCTGGTTCCAGTCGAGCCTGTTGCAGAGCTGCGCCACCCGCGGCCGCGCGCCCTATGATGCGGTGCTGACCCACGGCTTCACCATGGACCAGAAGGGCATGAAAATGTCCAAGTCGGTCGGCAACACGGTTGATCCGCTGAAGGTGATGGAAACCTATGGCGCGGATATCATCCGGCTTTGGGCGCTGTCGGTCGATTTCACCGAAGACCACCGCATCGGCGATGAAATCCTGAAGGGCGTGGCCGACCAGTATCGCAAACTGCGCAATACCTTCCGCTATCTGCTGGGCGCGCTGGATGGCTATGACCATGCCGCCGAAGCGGTCGACGTGGCGCAAATGCCCGAGCTTGAACGGTACATGCTCGGCCAGCTCAAGCGGCTGGACAACACGCTGCGCCAGGCCATCGCAGACTTCGACTTCAACGAATATACCCGCGCGCTGAGCGATTTCTGCAACGAAGACCTTTCGGCCTTCTTCTTCGATATCCGCAAGGACCGGCTCTATTGCGACGATCCGACCGGGGCCGAGCGCCGCGCCTATCGCACCGTGCTGGATATCCTGTTCCAGGCGCTGGTCCGCTATGCCGCGCCGGTGCTGGTCTTTACCGCAGAGGAAGTCTGGACCACCCGCTTCCCCGATCGCGGCAGTGTCCACCTGCAGGAACTGCGTGACCTGCCCGAAGCCTGGCTGGATGATGCCCTGGCCGAACGCTTCGCCACCCTCAGGGCCCTGCGCAGCCAGGTGCTGGAAGCGATCGAGCCACTGCGCCGGGAAAAGGTGCTGGGCTCTGGCCTAGAGGCCGAAGTCACCGTTCCCGCCGATGCGCCGGAAGCCGATCTGGCCGAGCTGTTCATCACCGCGAAAGTCATGCGCGGGCAGGGCGACGGCGTGACTGTAACGCGAACCTCTGACCACAAGTGCGGCCGCTGCTGGCGCCATCTGCCCGAAGTGGCCGAAGACGGCGATCTGTGCGGACGCTGCGATAGCGTGGTGGGCGCATGAGCAATCCCTTCACCCGCAACCGGTTGATTGGCTTGGCCCTGGCCGCGGTGATCTATGCCGTTGACCAGTGGATCAAGGGCTATGTTACCTGGACCCTCAAACTGCCCGAAAAAGGCAAGATCGACCTGCTGCCGTTCTTCGATCTGACATGGGTCGAAAACTATGGCGTATCGCTGGGTATGCTGACCGCGCGGTCGATGGAAATGCGCTGGGGGCTGGTCGCACTTACCGCGATGATCGCGCTGGTTGTCTTCATCTGGATCATGCGCGAAAAGCTGCTAGCCGACATCCTGGGCCTGTCGATGGTACTGGGCGGGGCTGCCGGCAATATCGATGACCGGATGGTCTATGGCTTCGTGGTTGACTATGCCGATTTCCATATCGGCAACTTCCGCCCCTTCCTGGTCTTCAACCTTGCTGATGCGGCGATCACCATTGGTGTCCTGATTATCCTTGCCCGTTCCTTCCTTTCGGGCGAAAAGCCCCAGGCGAAGGCACAAGCAGGCGAAGCGGCCTGACCGGGCCTGAAACGGAGATTTGATATAATGCGCAAGTTCTTGGCTATTGCCGCGATCGGCTCTGCCACGCTCCTTTCGGGTTGCGGCAGCACCGGCCTGTTCAATCGCGACCGGCCCGATGAATTCGCCGTGCAGCGTCAGGCACCGCTGGTGATTCCGCCCGATTTCGCGCTGACCCCGCCGGCCCCCGGTGCGCCGCGCCCTTCGGACCGCAGTGCTGCCCAGCAGGCCCAGGATGCGCTTTTTGGCCCGCCTGCGCCGCGCAGCGAGGTTGAGCGCGCCGCCGGCAACCGCGCCGGCACCGCCGCCGCATCGATCCGTTCAACCGTGGGTGACCCGAAGACCAATACTGTCGCCAAGGGTGACGTGACCCGCGACATCATCGCCGCACCGCAAGGCGACGGGCGAGAGGCACAGGCCGCGATCAGCGGCTGACCTTAACGACTTCGATGGAAACAGATGGGCTCGTCCGCATGGACGGGCCCTTTTCGTTGCGGCTAGTCCGCGGCCTCGCTCACCAGCAGCTTGTCGATCTTGCGTCCATCCATATCGACCACTTCGAAGCGCCAACCTTGTTCGTGGAAGTGCTCCCCCTCTTGCGGGAGTTTCTTCATCACCCACAGTGCGAAACCGGCTGCAGTGGCAAAGTCGCGGTCGTCCGGCAGATCGATCCCCAGCCGATCTGCCAGGGCATCAGCTGGAAGTGCGCCAGCTACCAGCAGCGATCCATCCTCACGGACAACCACGAGGGGGGCATCGCCTTCGTCGACATGGCTGGCAAAGTTGCCGACAATAGCAGTCAACAGGTCAGCTGGGGTCACGACCCCTTCAAGATGGCCATACTCATCGTGGACCAGCGCCATCGAAACGCCCGACTGCTGCAGAATCCGCAGCGCGTCCATCGCATCAAGCTGGTCGGGAATGATCTCAGCCTTTTTCATCACCCGCGCGATCTGAACCCGCTTGCCGCCCAGCAGCAGCGCCTGGATATCGCGGACCTTGACCACACCGACGATATTATCGGGCGAGCCATCGGCCACCGGCAGGAGCGAATGCGGGCTATCCTTGATCGCGGCGCGAATCTCCGCCTCAGTCGCGCGCCGCTCAATCGTGTCGAGTTCGGTTCGCGGGGTCATCAATTCGCGCACCGGGCGATCGGCCAGCTTCATGATCCCGGTCATGATCTGGCGCTCGTCCTCTTCGATTGCGCCCGAACGGGTGGCCTCGGCGAAGATCATGTGCAGTTCTTCGGCAGTGACGCCCGCTTCACCGCCGTGGCGTACGCCCATCAAGCGCAAAAGCAGCGCAGACGATCGATCGAGCAACCAGACGAACGGCGCGGTGAACCGGGCGACGATCGCCATTGGCAAGGCCGCAGCCATCGCGATGGGTTCAGCAGCGCGCAGCGCTAACTGCTTTGGTACCAGTTCACCTACCACCAGACTGAAATAGGTTGTCAGCACGATCACAAGGGTGAAGCCGGCGACATCGGCATAGTCTGCCGGCACGCCAAGGAGCGCCAGCCGCTCACCGGTCGGTCCGCCCAGGCTGGCGCCCGAGTAGGCACCAGCGATGATGCCCACCAGAGTAATGCCGATTTGCACGGTCGAAAGAAACTTGCCCGGATCCGTGGCCAGGGCGAGTGCCATCTTCGCCCCCTTATGGCCGCGTTCGGCCTGAACCTTGAGCCGGGCCGGGCGCGCCGAAACAATCGCCAGCTCGGACATCGAGAACAGGCCATTGAGCAGGATCAGGCCTGCAATGATTGCCACGTCGCTAAGGGGAAACGGAGTCACGCTGTAATCGATAACAGGAATCGGCTCAGCCGCGAAGGGGCAAGCCGCAAATCATTGACAATGCAACCATCCACCTTCCATTCAGGTTATACCGGTCAGTGCAGACACTCTGATCGCGCTTATCAAGGGGATAGAGCCATGAAGAAGTCCCGCCTGCTGGTTTCCACATTCGCCGCATTCTCGCTGGTCACGGTTTCGGGCTGCGTCACCGATCCCAATACTGGCGAAAAGAAAATCTCGCGCACCGCCATCGGCGGGGTTGGCGGGGCCGTTGCCGGGATGCTGCTGGGCGGCTTGATCGGCGGCAAGACCGGCCGGATCATCGGCGCCGGGATCGGCGGCGTGGCCGGAGCCGCGGTTGGCTATACCATGGACAAGCAGATCAAGGAGCTGAAGGAGCAAACTGCTGGATCTGGCATCGACGTGACCGAAGCCGACAACGGATCGGCAATCCTGGTCAACCTGCCTGATGGCGTGACCTTCGATGTTGCCAGCTATTCGCTTAAGCCTGGCTTCCGCACAACGCTGGACCAGGTTGCTGACAGCCTGATCAAGTACCCCAACAGCCTGATCGATGTTTACGGCCACACCGATTCAACCGGATCGGACGCCTACAACCAGACCCTGTCTGAAAATCGCGCCCGCACGGTTGCCGCTTACTTGCAATCTCGTGGGGTCCCGGCGGCCCGGATTCGCAGTCAGGGCTTTGGCGAGACCATGCCTGTGGCGGATAACACGACTGAGGCCGGACGGATGAAGAACCGCCGGGTTGAAATCAAGATCGTACCGGTCACTCAGGAAGACGTTCAGGCCGCTCGGTCGGGACGGTAAGGGTTTAGCCTATCCGGCGAGCGCCCTGGCCCGCTCGGCCAGGCGCTCGACCGCGGCGGCATGGATGCCGGGTGCTGAAACCAGCACACCAAAATCACGCGGGTCACGCTTGTTGTAATTGAGCGGTTGGCCGAAGGCATCGCTTACGGCCGCCCCGGCCTCGCGGGCGATCAGCGCAGCCGCACCGATATCCCATTCAAAGCCCCAGCGCAGCGTGGCGACCAGGTCCGCCTCATCCGCTGCCACCATGGCAATCCGCAATGCGATCGAATTGGGTCGCGCAACCGGCACCAGATCGAGATCGCTTTTCGGCAAGGTATCGGCAGGAACCCGTGCGCCGGAAAAATCGGCGCGGCGGCTGGCGGCCAGTTTCACCCCGTTGCGCCAGCTGCCCTGCCCGGCCTCGGCCGACCAAAGCTCGTCCCGCGCTGGCGCGCAGAGCAGCCCCAGCAGCGGGCGGCCAGAACTGACCAGCGCCACCGAAACGGCCCACCCCGGGCGTCCGCGGATAAAATCGCGCGTGCCGTCGATCGGATCGACCAGCCACAGCAGGCCGCCCTCAAGCCGTTCGGGCGCATCGATCGTTTCTTCCGAAAGCCAACCGGCGGCGGGCAGGAGGGCAGCCAGTTCGCGCTTCAGGAACAGGTCCACCGCCAGGTCCGCCTCGCTAACCGGGCTGCCCGGATCTTTTTCCCAGCTTTCCAGCACATGGCCATGGCCCGGCCAGCGCCCCAGCGCGATCCGTCCGGCTTCTCGGACTATCTCTTCAAGGCGCACGCGATCGATCATCGGTCCGATTTGTGCGCCGGCCCCGGGCTTGGCAAGGCGGCCTTCGTCAAAATCCGCATTTAACCGGGCGATTAAGGGCCTTTTCAAGCGGCGCTCACTGTGCTTAGGGCCATGACACTTTCCGGCCCAACTGCGGCCAATCCCCAGCGCAGGAAATCCCAGATGAACATTCACGAATACCAGGCCAAGGAACTGCTCGCGAAGTTCGGCGTCGCCGTGCCCAAGGGCATCCCTGCGATGTCGGTCGAGGAGGCGGTCGCCGCCGCCAAGCAGTTGCCCGGGCCGCTCTATGTCGTGAAGGCCCAGATTCACGCCGGCGGGCGCGGCAAGGGCAAGTTCAAGGAACTCGGCCCCGATGCCAAGGGCGGCGTGCGGCTGGCCAAGAGCCTTGAGGAAGTGGAAGCCCACGCCAAGGAAATGCTGGGCAACACCCTGGTCACCGTGCAGACCGGCGAAGCCGGCAAGCAGGTCAACCGTCTCTACATCACCGACGGCGTCGATATCGGCAAGGAATTCTACCTTGCGCTGCTGGTCGATCGCGCCACCAGCCGGATTGCGGTTGTTGCCTCAACCGAAGGCGGCATGGACATTGAAACCGTGGCCCATGACAGCCCGGAAAAGATCCACACTGTCACGATCGATCCGGCCACTGGCCTGATGCCGCACCACGGCCGCGCCGTTGCCAAGGCGCTGGGCCTGACGGGTGACCTGGCCAAGCAGGCCGCGCAGATCCTCGCCGGTCTCTATGCCGCGTTCCTCGGCACCGATGCTGAACAGATCGAAATCAACCCTCTGGCGGTCTGCCCGACGGCAGAAGGTGACAAGCTCTATGTGCTCGATGCCAAGGTCGGTTTCGATGGCAATGCCATGTTCCGCCACAAGGACCTGATGGAGCTGCGCGACACCACGGAAGAAGATCCGGCCGAACTCGAAGCCAGTGAATATGACCTGGCCTATATCAAGCTGGACGGGAACATCGGCTGCATGGTCAACGGCGCAGGCCTGGCCATGGCAACGATGGACATCATCAAGCTGAACGGCGAATTCCCCGCCAACTTCCTCGACGTAGGCGGTGGCGCCTCGAAGGAAAAGGTCACCGCGGCCTTCAAGATCATCCTCAAGGACCCGGCGGTAAAGGGCATTCTCGTCAACATCTTCGGCGGGATCATGAAGTGCGACATTATCGCCGAAGGGATCGTTGCAGCGGCCAAGGAAGTGAACCTCTCGGTTCCGTTGGTGGTCCGTCTTGAAGGCACCAATGTCCAGCAGGGCAAGGATATCCTGGCCAATTCCGGCCTGCCGATTGTCCCCGCCAACGACCTGGGCGATGCCGCCAAGAAGATTGTCGCCGAAGTCCGTGCAGTCGCCTAAGGCGACTGATCGGAGTTGACGTTTACGTAAACGGCAGTATTGCCGCAATGCAACATGGCAAAGCGAAAGGCTTGAACCGATGAAGGCCCTGGTCTGCGTGAAGCGCGTGATCGACTACAACGTGAAGCCGCGGGTAAAGTCCGACGGCACCGGCGTTGATCTCGCCAATGTTAAGATGAGCATGAACCCATTCGACGAAATCGCAGTCGAAGAAGCCATCCGCCTGAAGGAAAAGGGCGTGGTTTCGGAAATCGTGGCGGTTTCGGTCGGTCCGGCCAAGGCCCAGGAAACGCTGCGCACGGCGCTGGCGATGGGTGCTGATCGGGCGGTACTCGTCCAGGTTGATGATGGCGTGGAGGTTGAGCCGCTGGCCGTTGCCAAGATCATCAAGGGCGTGGCCGAGGAAGAGCAGCCCGGCCTGATCATCACTGGCAAGCAGGCGATCGACGACGATTCGAACCAGGTTGGCCAGATGATCGGCGCGCTCATGGGCCGCCCGCAGGGCACCTTCGCCAACGAAGTCACCGTTGAGGGTGACAGCGTGGTCGTGAAGCGCGAAATCGACGGCGGTCTGGAAACCGTGAAGCTGGCCCTGCCGGCCGTGGTCACCACCGACCTGCGCCTCAACGAACCGCGCTATGCCTCGCTGCCTAACATCATGAAGGCCAAGTCGAAGCCGCTCGCCACCAAGGCCCCGGCCGACTACGGCGTGGACATCGCGCCGCGCCTCAAGACCCTCAAGGTCAGCGAACCGCCGGTGCGCAGCGCCGGCATCAAGGTGGCAGACGTGGATGCCCTCGTCGCCAAGCTCAAGGAAATGGGAGTCGCCTGATGGCCAAGACGCTCGTTTGGGTCGAACACGACAACGCCTCGGTCAAGGATGCTACCTTGGCTGTGGTCACCGCCGCTGCCCAGTTGGGTGAAGTCCACCTGCTGGTGGCCGGGCACAACTGCGCCGCTGCCGGCGCCGCTGCCGCGCAGATCGCCGGCGTGGCCAAGGTCCACGTCGCTGACGATGCGGCCTATGCCAATGCCCTGGCCGAGAACGTCGCGCCGCTGATCGCCAGCCTGATGGCCGATCACGACGCCTTCCTCGCGCCGGCCACCACCACCGGCAAGAACATCGCCCCGCGTGTCGCCGCGCTGCTCGACGTGATGCAGATCTCGGACATCCTTTCGGTCGAAGGCCCCAAGACCTTCACCCGTCCGATCTATGCCGGCAATGCCATCGCCACGGTCGAATCGAGCGATGCCAAGCTGGTGATCACCGTGCGCGGCACGGCCTTTGCCAAGGCGGCTGCCACCGGCGGATCGGCCACGGTCGAAGCCGTCTCGGGCCCCGGCGCCGCTGGCACCAGCAGCTATGTCGGCTCGGAAATCGCCAAGAGCGAGCGCCCCGAACTGACCAGCGCCAAGATCATCGTCTCGGGTGGCCGCGCACTGAAGGATGCGGATACGTTCAAGGCCACCATCTTCCCGCTGGCTGACAAGCTGGGTGCGGGCGTCGGCGCCAGCCGCGCGGCGGTCGATGCGGGCTATGTCCCCAACGACTACCAGGTTGGCCAGACCGGCAAGATCGTTGCTCCTGAAGTTTATGTCGCCGTCGGCATCTCGGGCGCGATCCAGCACCTTGCGGGCATGAAGGATTCGAAGACCATCATCGCCATCAACAAGGACGAGGACGCCCCGATCTTCCAGGTCGCGGATATCGGCCTGGTCGGCGATCTGTTCACGATCGTCCCGGAACTGACCGGCAAGCTTTAAGCGCGCCGCGATTTGCTGAACACGGAAAGGCCCTGCGCAAGCGGGGCCTTTTCTTTTAAGGTCTAAACCCGCTCCCATAGACCGAGCGGCGCACCCTCATCGGGCACCTGCTGGCCATAACGCAAGAAGCCCAGCTTCATCGCAATCGCCTCGCTGGCCACGTGCCCTTGCTCAATCATGCAGGCCACGCGCTGGCGGCCGTGGGTGGCATCAAACCATGCCATCGCCGCGGTCATGACCTCGCTGGCCAGCCCCTGGCCCCAGGCATCGCGGTGGACGATCCAGCCGGCTTCGGGGACATTGTCGAGGCCCTGTTCCGTGCCAAAGCCGCGGTGGCTGCGAAAGACGCCGCAGTTGGCCACGATCCGCCCATTGCCCTTCGCCCGGACCATGAAGGTGCCATAGCCCCACAGCGCCCAGGACCCGGCATTGCGGGTCAGGCGCGTGAAGCTGTCCATTTCCGTGGGTACGAAGTTGCCCAGGAAGCGCCGGGTCTCCTCATCGCGGGTCAGCTCGAACAGATCGGCCAGGTCACCGACCTGTGGCTGCCACAGTTCGTATCGCGCGGTGGTGAGAAGCGGGCCGTTCACAGCAATTGGTCCACCGCGTGGATGATCACGCCGACCAGCCCGCCCACCATGGTCCCGTTGATGCGGATGAATTGCAGGTCGCGGCCCACGGCACCTTCGATCCGGTCGGTAACGGTGCTGGCATCCCAACGCTTCACCGTCTCAGACACCAGGCGGACGATCTGATCGCCATAGCGCACCGATGCCCCCACCAGGGTGCGCCGGGCAAAGCGGTTGATCTGGGCCTGCAATTCGGGATCGTCGCGCAGGTGGCGGCCCAGTTCGGCCAGCGCCTCGGCCGCCTGACTGCCGATCTGTCCTTCGGGCTGCCGCAGCCGTTCCAGCATCTTGAGCCGCAACCGCTCCCACACTCCCTGCCACCAGATTGAGACCGCCGGATTGGCGATCAGATCGCCCTTCATCCGCTCAATCTTGGCGCGCAGCTCGGCGTCATGCTGAAGGTCATCGGCCAGCTTGGCGAGGCCTTCCTCGATCTTGCCGCGCAGGGGGTGGTCGGGATCGACAATAACTTCCGCCAGCAGCTTGTAGAGCCCATCGAGCACCGAATTGGCGAGGCGCTCATCCAGGCCCGTCCAGCGCAGGATCGCATTGGCGCGGGTGTGGATCAGTTCCCGCACCAGCGGTTCATTATCCTCCAGCGTCAGTCCGGCCCACCGGACCAGCGATTCGATCACCGGCATGTGGCGCTTGTCGACAATGGCGGTGCCGAGCATCTGGCCCACCAGCGGCGACACCTCCAGCCTGTCGAGCTGCTTGAACAGACCGCTGCGCACCTGGTTACCAAGCCGGTCAGGATCGAGGGATTCGAGCACATGGGCCAGCATTTCAGCCGCCCCGGCGCGCAAGCGGCTGGAGCCGCCGGTTTGCGGATCGGCCAGCCAGCTGCCCACGGCCGCGGCCAGGTTCATCCCGCTCATTCGCCGCGCAACGACCTGGGGGGTCAGGAAATTGGTGCGGAGAAATGCCGCCATCGTATCGGCGATGCGATCCTTATTCTCCGGCACAATCGCCGTGTGCGGGATTGGCAGTCCAAGCGGGCGACGAAACAGCGCGGTTACCGCGAACCAATCTGCGAGACCGCCCACCATCGCCGCTTCGGCGAAGGCCAGCACATAGCCCATGAGCGGATGCAGGCCCTGATAATGCCGCGCTGCCAGATAGAGCGCGGCCATGACCAAGAGCAGGCCGGTGGCAATCTGCCGCATGCGCCGCGCGCGGTCGACCGGCTGGTTACCACGCGCTTTTGAGAGGGCGAGCGGTTCGCTCACTCGGCCGGAAGTGCCCCGCCGTGGAGGCCGTCGCTGGGGCCGTGTTCATCACCCGGCTGATAGCTGAGCAGCCGCTTGCGCAGCCATGGGCCGGCCCGCTTCTCAAAACCGTCAGCCAGACTGAAGCCAGCCGGCACGATCAATAGGGTCAGCAGGGTCGAAAGGATCAGGCCACCGATAACCACCGTACCCATCGGTGCACGCCAGGCCCCGTCGCCCGAGCCGATCCAGCCCGAAATCGCAGTTGGCACCATGCCCGCAGTCATCGCCACGGTGGTCATGATGATTGGCTGCGCGCGCTTGTGCCCGGCTTCGACAATGGCCTCAAACTTGTCGACCCCGCGCTGCATTTCCTCGATCGCGAAATCGACGAGCAGGATCGAGTTCTTGGCGACGATCCCGAACAGCATCAGAATGCCGATGAACACCGGCATCGACATCGGCTGACCGACGAGCAGCAGAGCAATCAGCCCGCCCAGCGGGGCCAGGAACAGCGAGCTCATGTTGACGAGTGGCGAAACGAAACGGTGGTAAAGCAGAACCAGCACGGCGAAGACCAGCAACACGCCGGAAACCAGCGCAATGCCAAAATTGCGGACCATTTCCGCCTGCCATTCATCCTCACCAAACGGTGCGTTGGACACGCCGACCGGCAAATTCTTCATGATTGGCAGCGCGTTCACCTTCTCCGTCGCGGTCCCCTTGACCACACCGGGGGCAAGGTCGGCGCCAACAAATACGCGACGGTTCTGATTATAGCGCTGGATCGAAACCGGCCCCGATCCGAAGCCAATTTCCGCCACGCGCGACAAGGGCACCGATCCGCCTGCGGTGGTTGGCACGGGCAGGTTCTGGATCGTCGCAAGGTCCTGGCGCGCCTCGATCGGCAAGCGAACGCGAATTGGCACCTGACGGTCGGTCAACGAGAACTTGGCTGCATTCTGGTCAATATCGCCGATCGTCGCGATACGGATCGTCTGGCTGAGCGCAGAGGTGGTAACCCCCATGCTGGCGGCAAGGTCCAACCGTGGTTTGATCACCACTTCCGGGCGGCGCATATCGGCTGCGATACGCGGCGCGACCAGTTCCTTCACGCCCTTCATTTCCTCGACAAGCCGTGCGGCAGTCTGATCCAGAAGCTTGGAGTCCGAACCGGACAACATGACCGAAATCGGCCGGCCTGTGCCGCCGCCGGGTCCGCCAAAGCTTTGGATCGTAACCCGTGCGTCCGCAATCTTCTGCAGCACGGGGGTCAGCTCGCGCTCGATCACCATGCTGCTCTTTTCGCGGTCATCCCTTAGCGTGATGAACAGGCGGCCATTGCCCTCACTGAAGCGGGCCAGCACGGTATTGGTCTCCGGGCGAGCCTTGGCGATGGCCACGGCCTGATCGATCACGGCTTCGGTCTGCTTGAGTGTGGTCCCAGGAACCATCTCGACGCGGACCTGGATGAAATCACTATCGGAAGTCGGGAAGAACTGTGTCGGAATATTGGTGAACAGGATGCCGGTCAGGCCCAATGCGCCCAAGCCAACACCCAGCATCCACACCCGGTGGTCGCGGCGACGCGCGGCCCAGCGCAGATGCATGAAGCGATACCAGTTGGCGAAACCATGCGCCGTGAAGCTGCTGACCAGCAGCAGCAGGCGAT
Organism: Novosphingobium sp. APW14; assembly: GCF_032337075.1. NCBI lineage: Bacteria > Pseudomonadati > Pseudomonadota > Alphaproteobacteria > Sphingomonadales > Sphingomonadaceae > Novosphingobium > Novosphingobium sp. APW14. The sequence continues at coordinate 156,087 of NZ_JAVYAB010000006.1, read as the reverse complement.
AGACACCCCAGGCCAACCCGATGCCCAATCCCACGCCGATAAAGGCGGAGACCCAGCCGGGCACCAGATCACGCAGAGCGTCAACCTTGCCGATCACCTGGCCCGGGATAATGGCGCCAGCAACGAAGCTGGCGAAAACCACCAGCGTGGCAAGGATCCACACCAAATAGTACCACCAGCGCGATGGGGCCGGCGCCAGCGCGGCGCGCATGGCCTTGGCCTCACCCTGGTCAAGCGACCAGCGCAGCACATTGAGATACCGATCCATCCAGGTACCGCCACCATGCTCTTCCTCGCCGTGAGCTTTAAGGAAATAGGCTGCAACCATTGGTGTGATCATGCGGGCCACGGCCAGCGACATCAGGACAGAGACCACAACTGTCAGGCCGAAATTCTTGAAGAACTGGCCCGATACGCCGGGCATCAGGCCAACCGGAAGGAATACCGCAACAATCGAAAAGGTGGTGGCGACAACCGCAAGGCCGATCTCGTCGGCCGCATCGATAGACGCCTGGTAGGCGCTTTTACCCATCCGCATATGACGCACGATGTTTTCAATCTCGACGATCGCGTCATCGACCAGCACGCCGGCCACCAGGCCCAGGGCCAGCAGCGAAAGCGTATTAAGCGTGAAGCCCATCAGGTCCATGAACCAAAAGGTCGGGATCGCCGAAAGCGGTATCGCAAGGGCCGAAATGATCGTGGCGCGCCAGTCGCGCAAAAAGAAGAAGACGACGATAACGGCAAGCACTGCCCCTTCAACCATGGCCGCAATCGAGCTTTCGTACTGGGCCTTGGTATAGTCGACCGACGTGAACTGGCGGATGAATTTGATCCCCGGGTTCTCCTTTTCGATCTTCTGGATTTCGGCGAAGGCGCCATCGTAGACCGACACGTCCGAGGCACCGCGCGCGCGGGCGATACCAAAGGTAACCACAGGCTTGCCATCGGCCTTGCCCATGCTGGTGACTTCGCCATAACTGTCTGAAACACGGGCAAAATCACTTAGCTTGACTGTGCGTCCGTTGCCCAGCGGGATATCAGTCTGCGACAATTCGTAGGCTGTCTCGGCATTGCCGAGCACGCGCACCGACTGGCGGGACCCGGCGATTTCAGCGCGTCCACCTGCAGCGTTAATGTTAAGTTGGCGCAATTGGGCATTGATCTGGCTGGCGGTGACCCCGAGTGACTGCATCCGCGCCGGGTCTAGCGTCACGGTGATTTCGCGATTGACGCCACCGCCCCGGTTAACAGCAGCCATGCCCGGAATGTTGAGCAGCCGCTTGGTCACCGTATCATCAATGAACCACGAGAGCTGCTCGATCGTCATGTCGTCGGCCTGGACCGCAAAATAGGCGATCGGATCGGACGAAGTCTGGGCCTTTACCACCTGTGGCTCAAGAATTCCGTCGGGCAGTTCTCCGCGCGCCTGGTCAACGGCGTTCTTGACCTCGTTGACCGCCTCATTGACGTCCTCGCCGATCTTGAACTCGATCATCGTCTGGCTGCGACCCTCGGATGCAGTCGAACTGATTGACTGCACCCCAGAAATGGTCCGCACGGCGGATTCAACACGCTGGGTGATCTGGGTTTCGATCTCGGTCGGTGCCGCACCGGGCTGGGCAATCGTGACGATTACCATCGGGAACTCGACATCCGGATCGTTCTGAACCTCCATCATTCGGAAGCTCATGATCCCAGCCAGCATCAGCCCGATGAAAAGCACGATCGGCACCACCGGATTGCGGATCGACCAGGCCGAGATGTTGCGGAAGTTCATCGCCAAATCCTGTTTTCGGCCAGACGGCCGTTTATTGCTTTACGACCCTGGGGTTGATCGTTTCGCCCGGTGAAAGGAACCCGCCGGCCCGCAGCACAACCTGTTCGGTGCCGCTCAAGCCTTCGATCACGGCAATGCCATTGGCGGTAACGAGGCCGGTCTTCACATTACGCCGCTCGGCCTTGTTGCCCTTGCCAACGATGTAGACATAGCTGCCTTCGTTATCGGACAGGATCGCGGATTCAGGCAGCATCGGTGCAACCACGCTACCCGCCTTGATCACTGCCGTAGCAAAGCCGCCCGGGCGCAATTCTGGCGCATAGGGAAGCGCAATACGTGCAATGCCCTGGCGGCTCTGGGGATCGATCACCGGGGCGGTCTGCCAGACCTGGCCAGCAAAAACCTTCATCCCTCCAACTGGGGTCACTTCGGCGCGAACGCCATTGCCAACCTGCGCCAGTTCGGTTTCGCCAACCAGCGCACGCAGTTCCATCTCGCCACCTTTGGCCAGGCGGAACAGCACACCCGAACCCGCGCTGACGACCTGTCCGGGCTCAACCCGACGCTCCAGCACCAGACCGGCAGCCGGGGCAACCACGTTCAGGCGGCCAAGCTGGGCATTGATCACGCCAAGCTGGGCACCTGCGACGCGGACTTGGGCCGCAGCCGAATCGCGCTGGGCGGTCAGTCGATCGATATCGGCTTTCGAAACGAAGCCGCGCTCAACCAGTCTCAATGCACGGTCAAGGTTGGCCTGGGCCAATTGGGCATTGGCCCGGGCAACTTCGATCTGCGCAGCCTGGCTGGCGCGCTGCTGGACCTGGACCGAGCGGTCGATCACCGCCAGGACCTGGCCTGCACCAACCCACTGGCCGGGCTCAACCAGGACTGAGACAACTTGTCCGCCTTCGCCCGGAACACCGACCGGAAGCTCGCGGCGAGCGGCAAGAGTACCGGTCACATTGATTGCGCCTTCGATCGTGCCGCGCCCCGGCGCGACGACGGAAACGACGGCTGCCTGGGATTTCTTGTCGCCGGTGACCGCCTCATCACTGCTGTGGGTCAAGAACCAAACACCGATCAGGCCAGCGAGTACCGCCAGACCGATAAGCCACAACTTGCGCCGCGATTGCCGCTCTTCTTCGGCATCGCCCATCAGGACGGCCGCCGGATCGGTCGCTGCCAGGTCTTCTGCTGCAATCCGCGTATCGTAGTTCATGGCCGGACCTGCCCCATCTTGCATCACTGCCGGACCACAGCGCAGTCAGGGTGACTGCACCGGCCTCACGGCGCTGTATTACTCTGCTATATCACTTCGGGCAAGACCGCAGCGCGGCAGGCCGGACGAAGCGGTATTGTTTACCATGGAGCGTCATAGGCCCCGCCTGACTGCAACGCAACGCAATGGTCGGCAAACGGCCGATGCAGTCCGGCGAAATGCGCTGGGCAGAGCTAAAAACGAGCAGCCCCGAAGCCACCATTCTGGCCCGGAGCTGCAAGGGTCTTGCCGGCTGAGAACCTCAACCGCAGGACTATATGCTATTTTTCAATACTTAAGCTGGCGCTCATACAGATCGCGGTAATGCTGGATCCGGGTGACGCGCAGCCCCTGCATGCCCGATCGGTCGACCGCCCGCTGCCAGGAGGCAAACTCTTCGAGCGTCAGGTTATAGCGCTCGCAGACCTCATCGATGGTCAGCAACCCGCCGTTCACAGCAGCGACGACTTCAGCCTTACGGCGCACGACCCACCGGGTGGTGCTCGGCAGCGGCAACGAATCGATCGTGAGCGGCTCGCCAAGCGGGCCAATTACCATCGCGGGTCGAATTTTCTGGTTCTCGATCATGTTCATCCTCGGCCGTCGCTTCGCTTGACCGCAACGACAGGGATGACAATGCCCGTGCGGGCTTTGCCATCTGCTGAATCACTTGGGTTAACATCACGTGAGGCATGTCGGCCTTCCGCCGGCGCAACCGAGGATCGCGACCCGAACGATCCCCCCAGCAGCCGTAAATCATGGATTTCGGTGCGGATCATCTCAACCCGAGCGGCATGAGCCGCCTGTAACCGCGCGCTAAGGCTGTGCCAGTCACAGCGTCCGGAGACAGCACCTTCGTCAACGGGCAGCACCCGTTGGCGCAGGCCTGCGATGAGGTCCTTGCCGAATTCCATGAGCCGGGTTCTAGCGTTATAAGGTCAACAGCGCGTAAAGCCGCGGTTTACCGGATAGTCATGGACCTTACTGGAATTTGACCCGGCCAGCTGCGGCCCTTTTGCAAGCCGCGCACGAAGCGTGTAAGGCGCGCCGCCATGGTCCAGGCAACCTCAGCAACCGATGATCCCGCAGCCCTGTTCCAGCTGGATGGGCCGGCCGCAGGCAAACGGATCGTTGTGGCGATGTCCGGCGGGGTCGACAGCTCGGTCGTGGCGGCACTGGCTGCGCAAAGCGGCGCGGAAGTGATCGGTGTCACGCTTCAGCTTTATGATTCCGGCGCAGTGACCGCCCGCAAGGGTGCATGCTGTGCGGGCAACGACATTCGCGACGCGCGCGCCGTGGCGGATCGGCTGGGCATCCAGCACTATGTGATCGACCACGAATCCGCCTTTCGCGAAGAAGTGGTAGAGCAGTTTGCCGACGAATACCTCGCCGGGCGCACCCCGATCCCCTGCATCCGCTGCAACATGGGACCCAAGTTCACCGACCTGTTCCGCATGGCGCGGGAATTTGGCGCGGATTGCCTGGCGACCGGCCACTATGTCCGTCGGGTGATGGGTCCGGGCGGGCCCGAACTGCATCGCGCGCTCGATCCAGCACGCGACCAATCCTACTTCCTATACGCCACCACCGCAGCCCAACTTGATTACCTTCGCTTCCCGCTGGGCGGCCTTCCCAAACCGCAAGTTCGCGCCCTAGCCGAAGCGGCAGGACTGCGCACCGCTTCCAAGCCTGACAGCCAGGATATCTGCTTTGTTCCCGATGGGGACTATGCGCGGATCGTCAAGTCGGTTCGGCCGGATGGCGTCCGTCCCGGCGCGATCATGCACGCCGAAAGCGGGGCCGTGCTGGGCCGGCACGAGGGCGTTATTCACTTTACCGTGGGGCAACGGCGGGGGCTGGAAATCGGCGGCCAGCCTGAACCGCTCTATGTTGTTGGGATCGATGCAGCGGCAGCGGAGGTTCGGGTTGGCCCACGCCGCCTTCTCGCGGTCAGCGCCGCGCGCGTGATCGAAACCAACCGCATAGGCCCAATGACCGATACGCCACTGCTGGCCAAGGTCCGCTCGCTGGCCAAGCCGGTGCCCGTCACGCTCGATGGCCCACTGGGCGATAACGCGGGAACGACAATCCGCTTTGCGAACCCCGAATACGGCGTTGCTCCGGGCCAGGCCGCGGTCCTTTATGCCGGTGACCGGGTAGTCGGCGGCGGCTGGATTGCTGGAACTGAGCCCTAGCCCAAGCCGGCGCCCGGCCTAGACCGGCTGCGCGATCAGGCTCAAGCCCGTGGCAGGAAAGGTGATTGCCGCCAGGCCATCAGCGAGCGCGCACTGGCCGGGGGCGATGGTTGAACCGGCCAGGCTCAGGTGGCAATCAAGCGGCACGACCAGCAGCGACCCGGCATAGCGCGTCGCCACTGCCGGATCCGGCGCGCCATCCAGCCGATCGAGACGAAAGTGCGGACCATCCACCAGCTGCGCCGAGCCGGTGGCAGTCAGGCGCTGGTGATGGTGCGCGGGATAGGGCTTGCGAAGCGCCACCGCGGCGCCCTCCTCAAAGTGCAGCGCGCGGGGGCGGCCGTAATCATAGAGGCGATAGGTAATGTCAGAGTTCTGCTGAACTTCGACCAGCGTGATCCCGGCGCCAATCGCATGAACCGTATTGGCCGGAATATAGAAAAAGTCGCCAGCGCTGACGGGATACCAGGACAAAAGCCGCTCAATTGATCCGTCCTGCATGGCCGCGCGCATCGCTTCGTCATCGATTTCGCGCTCGAAGCCGATCGCCAGCTGGGCACCAGGCTGGGCATCCAGCACCAGCCAACATTCATCCTTGCCCTGCTTCCCCAAACCCATCGCCAAAGTCTGGTCACTGGACGGATGGCATTGCACGGACAGCTTTTCGCTGGTGAAGATGTACTTGATCAGCAGAGCATCGAATTCAGAGGGCGGTTCGAACCAGACCTCGCCAATGGCCTTGGCTACACTTCCGCCGAAGATTTGCGGTAAATCGGTCCGGCCCCAGGGCTTTGCCACTGACCGGGTCGAAAGCAGGATCACTGATTTGCGGCTCCATGAAGGTTGCCGACGCGCTGCGTGCCAGCGTGGCTCGTCACCAGGACTTCATCGCCATCAACAACGATCACGACATCCTCAAGTCCGATCACCGAAACACGGGGGCCATCGCTTGTGACCAAGACATTGCGGCAGTCCACCAGCTCGGCGCGCCCCTGGATACTATTACCAGCTTCATCGCGATCGAGTGCCATGTGGAGCGCATCCCAGCTGCCTATATCCGACCAGCCCATGTCGACCGGCACCATGGCCGCACGGTCGGTATTTTCCATCACTGCATAGTCAACCGATTCCGGGACAAAACTCTCGAATTCGGCTGCACCCGGATGGAACTGGCGGCCATGCTGGCCACCGGCTGCATCAGCCGCCCGAACCGCTTCAAAAATGGTAGGGCGGTGAGCGGCCAGTTCATCCAGGAAGGTACCAACCCGAAAAGCGAATACACCGCCGTTCCAGGCATAGGTTCCCGCGGCAATAAATGCTTCGGCCCGCTGACGGTCGGGCTTTTCGACAAACCGGGCAACCCGGAAACCACCCTGTGGCAGCGGGTCGCCGCGCTCAAGATAGCCAAATCCCGTTTCGGGGCTGCGCGCCTCAATCCCGAACGAAACCAGGTAACCCTCTGCCGCCAGCGCAGCTGCCTGTTGCGCAGCAGCGCGAAAGGCGTTGTCGTCGATAATGTGGTGATCGCTGGGGCAAACCAGCATGATCGAGTCCGGATCGAGCCGCAGGGCCGCAAGCGCAATCGCTGCAGCCGTATTACGGGCGCTCGGTTCAACCACGATTGTCGAATCCATATCAGCCAGTTGCGCTTCAACATGTTCAACATGTCGCACACCGGTCACAACCAAGGGAGGCGCAAAGCCATACTTTGGCGCTGCGCGGCCGAGCGCGGCCTGGAACAGGGTTGTTTCACCCAGCATAGGCAAGAATGGCTTGGGCTTGGCTGCGCGGCTTCTTGGCCACAGCCGCGTGCCGCTGCCGCCACAGAGTATCACCGGATGGATGGAAAGTGGCGCCATGATCGTTTCTTTAAACTGGGGTTCCGGGGAGAGCATTGTTCGCCGAGGACTAGCGCCCCCACGGCTCAAGCCGGCAACCCTGACCTTTATAGTAAGTGGCAGTTTGAGTCGCGAGCAACGGAAATCGAGCTGTCACACTTTTTGCTTCGACATCCGAACTCAGGATCACAAGTTCCATTCCAGGTTCGAAATCCTTGCGACAATCTTCAAGGCTGCGCCCCCCCAGATAATGACACGAACAGGCAACGCGAGCGCCATAGGCCGCGCCGGTAATCGCATAGCCGTTAAGTGGCGCCCAGAACCAGGTTAACAAGCCGGCAAGCGCCAGCAGCGCCAGCCATGTCCATCGCCGGCGCGGCGAACGCATTGACGAAACAGGGATAACGGTTGCCATCGGCCAGCCTTTGCGCAAGGAATGCACGTCATGCCGACGCGTCGCCTGCCCCTTATCCTGCCCTTGCTAGCCCTGCCAAGTCTGATCGCATGCGGATCAGAACAGGTCGTGCCTGACCGCCCCCTGCCCGCAGCAGCAATGAGCGCAGTGGCAAAAAATCCAGGCGTCGAGCGAGAGGCGCTTGCCCGCAGAGTCGACCGGTTGTTCGACGCGCCGGAAACCGCGGAAACCCGGGCCATCGTGGTCTTGCGTGATGGCCGGATCATCGCCGAACGCTATGCCCCTGGCTATCATGAGAACACCCGCTTCATCAGCTGGTCGATGGCCAAGACAGTAACAGGAGTGCTGATCGGGCTGCTGGTCGCCGACGGCCGGCTGCAATTGGATGAACCGGCACCCGTCCCGGCTTGGCAACGGCCAGGCGATCCACGGGGCGAGATAACGTTGCGGCATCTGTTGCAAATGCGTTCCGGGCTCCGCCATACCGAAGCTGGCGATCCAATCTATGAATCCGATGAAGTACGGATGCTATTTCTTGATGGGCGCGATGCGATGGCCGCCCATGCCGAAGCCCAGCCGCTCGAAGCGGAGCCAGGCAGAAAATGGGAATATTCTAGCGCCACCTCGGTCATCCTGTCCGATATTGCCAGCCGCGCACTTACGGACAGCGCTGAACCTGCCGAACGGCGTAAGGCCATAAGCGACTATCTTCGCAGTCGGCTGTTCGAACCTCTGGGGATGAAGAGCATGGCCCCTGAATTTGATGCATCAGGCACGCTCATTGGCGGGAGTCTCATGCATGCAACGGCCCGGGACTGGGCCAAGTTCGGAGAATTCCTGCGCAACAAGGGCAGCGTCAACGGTTCCCAGCTGGTTCCTCCGGCATGGATCGAATTCTTGACCACGGCCAATCCGCGCAACCCCGGCTATGGGGCCCAGACCTGGCTTAACCGACCGCAACCGGGCGAGCAGGACGTGCCCTTCCCTGGCGCACCACGCTCGGCTTTTTCAATGAATGGCCACCTTGGACAATTCGTGCTGATTTCGCCCGCACAGGGCCTTACGGTGGTGCGCCTGGGGCACACACTCGATGGTAACCTTCAGCCAGTACGCAGGGCAATGGGGCGAATAGCCTCATTATTTCCGCGAAAGGCTGCGAATTGACAGGCAAGACGGCGCTTATCACTGGGGTAACAGGGCAGGATGGTGCCTATTTGGCCAGACTTCTGCTTTCCAAGGGATACCGGGTCCATGGCATCAAGCGACGCACGTCATCTTTTAATACCGGACGGATCGACGATATATATGAGGATCCACACGTCGCTGATCCATGCCTGACCTTGCATTATGGTGACCTTACGGATGCAACCAACCTGATCCGCATAGTCCAGGAAACACAGCCGGATGAAATCTATAACCTGGCGGCGCAAAGCCATGTCCAGGTGAGCTTCGAAACGCCGGAATACACTGCCAATGCCGATGCCGTTGGCACCTTGCGACTGCTGGAGGCAATCCGCATCCTCGGCCTGGAACGAAAGACCCGCTTCTATCAGGCTTCGACCAGCGAACTTTACGGGTTGGTCCAGGAAGTGCCGCAGCGCGAGACTACACCGTTTTATCCGCGCAGCCCTTATGCTGTGGCCAAGCTCTATGCCTACTGGATCACGGTCAATTACCGCGAAGCCTATGGCATCCATGCCTCGAACGGGGTCTTGTTCAACCACGAAAGCCCATTGCGCGGGGAAACCTTTGTGACCCGCAAGATCACCCGTGGCGCAGCGGCGATCGCCCTCGGACGACAAGACATACTCTACCTTGGCAATCTCGATGCACGGCGCGACTGGGGACATGCCGCCGAATATGTTCGCGGCATGTGGCTGATGGTTCAACAGGACAATGCGGACGACTATGTTCTCGCGACGGGTGAGACCACCAGCGTCCGACAATTTGTCGAATGGGCCTTCGCTGATGCGGGAATCCCGCTGGAATGGCGCGGCGCAGGGGTTGAGGAAAAGGGCTTCTGTGCCAAGACTGGCGCGTTGCGTGTGGCTGTTGATCCGCGGTACTTCCGCCCCACAGAGGTCGACCTGTTGATTGGCGATCCAACCAAGGCAAACCAAAAACTTGGCTGGAAGCACGAAACCCCAGTGCGCGAACTGGTCCGCGAAATGGTTGCGGCGGACCTTGAAGTCATGAAGTTGGCCCGCATTGGACGAGGGGGGTGATGCCGGGATGACCTTTGATCTTTCCGGCAAGCGGATCTGGGTGGCCGGCCATAAGGGTATGGTCGGCAGCGCCATCATGAGACGACTGGCTGGTGAACAATGTGAGGTCCTGACGGTCGATCGCGCAACACTTGACCTGACCGACCAGCGCGCTGTGCTTGACTGGATTCAGCGCGCGCGGCCCGATGCAGTGTTCATGGCGGCGGCTCAGGTGGGCGGCATTCTGGCCAATGCGACTTACCCAGTCGACTTTCTGCGCGACAATCTGCTGATCGAAACTGCGGTCATGGGCGCCGCCCAATCCGCAGGCGTCGGCAAGCTGCTGTTCCTTGGCTCTTCCTGCATCTACCCCAAGCATGCCTCGCAACCGATCCGCGAGGATGCGCTGATGACCGGCCCACTTGAGCCGACCAACCAGTGGTACGCAGTCGCAAAGATCGCAGGGATCATGCTGGCGCAGGCCTATCGCCAGCAGCATGGTTGCAATTTCATCAGCGCCATGCCGACTAATCTTTATGGCCCCGGCGATAATTTCGATCCGCAGGGCAGCCATGTAGTCCCCGCACTGATCCGAAAAGCGCACGAGGCAAAGGCAAAAGGCACCCCGGTGACACTGTGGGGCACCGGAACGCCCTTGCGCGAGTTCATGTACGTCGATGATTGCGCCGATGCGTGCGTCTTCCTGATGAAGACCTATTCGGACGCAGAGCATATCAACATTGGCACCGGAAGCGAGATTTCGATCCTCGACCTAGCCAGGACGGTCATGCAGGTTGTCGGTTACGATGGAGAGATCGTGACCGATGCCACCAAGCCCGATGGCACACCCCGCAAGTTGATGGACAATACCAAGCTCCACCAGCTTGGATGGCGCCCCCGTACAGATCTGCGCGAAGGGATTTCCAAGGCCTATGCCGCCTTCCTTGCCGGTGAGGGCCGCGGGCTTCAGGGGTAAAGCAAACCAGACGTCCAGGTGCCGTCGGAGCCCAGCTCGAACCGGCGCCGTTCGTGCAGGCGGAAAGGCCGGTCCATCCAGAATTCGAACGCCTGGGGCACCAGGCAAAAGCCGGTCCAGTGCGGTGGGCGCGGCACACGCCCGACCAGATGCTGCGCGGTAACCTTGGCGATTCGGCCGAGGAATTCAGCACGCGAGGCCAATGGGCGCGACTGGTCCGAAGCCAGCGCCCCCAGTTGAGAATCGCGGCTCCGGCTGCCGAAATAGGCATCTGCCGTGGCAGGATCGACTTCCTCGATCCGCCCTTCGATCCGGATCTGACGGCGCAGGCTTTTCCAGTGGAACAGCATCGCCGCCTGCGGATTGGCGAGCAGCTCGCCACCCTTGCGGCTTTGCGCATTGGTGTAGAACACGAAGCCTTCGGGGCCGAAATCCTTCAACAGTACCATCCGCACTGACGGGGCCGCATCTGGTGTGGCCGTGGCGAGCGCGACGGCATCGGGATCGTTGGGCTCACCCTCCTTGGCCAGGGCGAACCACTCCGCAAATAGCTTGAGCGGCGGGGCGACCGGGATCGCGTCGGCGGATTGCTGTTCATCCATGCGGCAAGGCATAGCCTCAAGTGTGGCTCCGCGAAAGCGCTGCGCACCGGAACGCCTTGCCGTATTGCCTTGGCGCACCTAGCTAAGGCAAATGGCCGATCCGTATTCGATCCTGGGGGTAGCGCGCGGCGCGGGCGAGAAGGACATCAAGTCCGCCTATCGCAAGCTGGCCAAGGAGCTGCACCCCGACCGCAACAAGGACAACCCCAAGGCGGCGGAGCGCTTTTCCGAAGTGACCCGTGCCTATGACCTGTTGTCCGACAAGGACAAGCGCGCCCGGTTCGACCGCGGTGAAATTGACATCGATGGCAATCCCACCGGCTATGGTTTCGGCGGTCCGGGCGGCGGCTTTGGCGGGGCTGGCGGCCAGCGCGGGTTCCGTGCCGATGGTTTCGAAGGCTTTGGCGGCAGTGATGCCGGCATCGACCTTGGCGATATCTTCGAAGGCCTGTTCGGCGGGCGCGGAGGCTTCGGCGGGGCTGGCGGCGGGCGCGCGCGCCCGGCCCCCAAGGGGGCAAACGTTTCCTACCAGCTCGGCGTCTCGCTGCCCGATGCCGCGGCGCGGGCCACGCAGCGGATCACGCTGGCCGATGGCAAGACCATTGACCTCAAGCTTCCGGCCGGGGTTGAAGATGGCACCCAGATGCGGCTTGCGGGCAAAGGCGAACCAGGCCCCGGCGGCGCGGGCGATGCAATCGTCACGATCCGCACCCAGCCGCATCCGTTCTTCCGCCGCGATGGCGATAACCTGCGGCTCGATTTGCCGATCAGCCTTGATGAGGCGCTCAACGGAGCCAAGGTCAAGGTGCCAACCGCAGAAGGTGCGGTGATGCTGACTGTCGCGCCAGGTTCCAGTTCTGGCAAGACCCTGCGAATTCCCGGCAAGGGCTTCAGTCGCAAGGACGGCAGCCGCGGTGACCAGTTGGTGACACTAGAAATCCAGCTGCCTGAGGGCGATGCCGATCTGGCCCGGCGCCTGGAGGGCTGGACCGATCCGCGCAACCTGCGCGGACGGCTGGGCATCTAATCGCCTCGTGGAGGAAATACCCCTCGAACAAGCGCGCGCTGAGGCGCACCTCGCTCCCGACCTTAGCCCAGAAGGTCGACGTCGGCGCGCACTGCGATGGCGGGCCGGACTGGAAGAGCAGGTTGGCGAAGAGACCTGGCTTCGAATCGCCCGGTTCAAGCGGATAGCTCAACGAGTCTGGTTGGGGGCCTGGCATGACGGCTTCATCCACGCCGGAAACCTGGCCTATATGGCGATCCTTGCCATTTTTCCCTTCTTCGTAACCGTCGCCGCCATCTTTGCTTTGGTCGGCGAGGAAGCTCAGCGCGCGGCCTCGGTCAGCGCCTTTTTGCTGGCCGTGCCACCCATGGTGCGCCAGGTACTCGAGCCGGTCGCACAAGATGTGGTTCAAGCGCGCTCGGGCTGGCTGCTGTGGGCGGGCGGGATCGTCGGCCTGTGGACCGTGGGCAGCCTGATCGAAACAATTCGCGACATCCTGCGCCGCGCCTATGGTACCGGGCCCACTGCGGCGTTCTGGCGGCACCGGCTGATCTCAACCGGGGTGATTTTTGCCGCCGTGGTTGGCTTGCTGCTCGCGCTGTTCGTGCAGGTTGCCATCGGTACGGCAGAACAGGTGATCAATGCCTGGTTCCCACGGCTCGCCGATTGGACCAGCACGCTTGCGACCTCACGCTTGATCCCGGCAGTAATCCTGTTCCTCTCGCTTCACGCGCTGTTTTATACGCTTACCCCCAGTGCCTATCGCGCACGCCGTTATCCGAAATGGCCAGGTGCCCTGTTGGTGACGGTTTGGTGGGCTGCGGTAACGATCGCTCTGCCCTGGGTGCTGGCACGGTTCTTCACCTATGACCTGACCTACGGCAGCCTGGCCGGCGTGATGATCGCGCTTTTCTTTTTCTGGCTGGTTGGCTTAGGGATGGTCGTCGGAGCCGAACTCAACGCTGCCCTTGCCGTGACGCCCGAAGAAGGCGAAATGATTGGCGAGGCCGTGGCGGAAAGCGGGCGGCGCAAGGATGGTGGATCGTAACGCATGACGGGATTGATGCAGGGTAAGCGCGGGCTGATCATGGGGCTCGCCAATGACAAGTCGCTTGCCTGGGGGATCGCACAGAAGCTGCACGAAGCCGGGGCCGAACTGGCCTTTTCCTATCAGGGCGAGGCGCTGGAAAAGCGGGTCCGCCCGCTCGCCGCGTCGCTTGGCAGCGATTTCCTGATCGATTGCGACGTGTCCAGCATGGATGCCCTCGATACCGCCTTTGAACAGCTCGCAGCCCGCTGGCCGACGATCGATTTCGTGGTCCATGCCATTGGCTTTTCCGACAAGAACGAGCTGCGCGGGAAATATGTCGACACCAGCCTCGACAATTTCCTGATGACGATGAACATCTCGGCCTACAGCCTAGTCGCGGTGACCAAGCGGGCAGCGGCGATGATGCCCGAAGGCGGCTCAATCCTGACGCTCAGCTATTACGGCGCGGAAAAGGTTGTGCCGCACTACAACGTGATGGGCGTGGCCAAGGCCGCGCTGGAAACCAGCGTGAAGTACCTGGCCAATGACCTTGGCCCTGCGGGCATTCGCGTCAATGCGATCTCCGCCGGGCCGATCAAGACCCTGGCCGCCAGCGGAATTGGCGACTTCCGCTATATCCTCAAGTGGAACGAACTGAACTCGCCGCTGCGCCGCAACGTGACGATCGAGGATGTAGGGGGATCGGCGCTCTACTTGCTGTCAAACCTGTCGAGCGGGGTTACCGGTGAAACGCACCATGTCGACGCGGGCTACCACCTGGTTGGCATGAAGCAGGAGGATGCGCCGGATATTGCGTTGAGCTAACCTGGCGCAGGCCGTTTGCGGTTTAGCCTGATGATCCGCACAATCGGTCCGCCAATGCGGCCCGGTTCGGGTGAGATGGTGGCAACGATCTCACCCTGGGCCAGCAGCCGCGCATAGCTGGCGTACTCGCGGGGGAAGCGGCCACGCTCTGCGGCATAACGGTCATATTGCGTCAGAATGGCCCAGTCTGCCTTGCAGGTGCCGGCCTTGGCCGGATCAAGCGTCCCATAATCGACGTTGGAGCGCCCCCCCCGTCCGGAATCGATCGCGGCATACTGCGCCTTACCAGCGATCATAAGTCGAGCATCGACGCAGCCCACCTTCCCAAGCGGGAAAACAAAGCGCCATGGCTGCACCAGCAGATCAAACCCGAAGTGCTCCACAATCACCGTGCTGCCAGGGGCAATCCGGCCCGCGACCCACTTGCTGGCAAGCTGCCGGGTATCGTTCAACCGTTCGTGGACGTCGCTCGAGAAACGCAGCAGCGTCGGCACTGCAAGCAACAGCACTAGCAGACCAGCCGCTCCGTGCGCCAGCGCGCGGGGCGAATGGCCGGTCAGGAAGTCGAGCAGATGGACGACCATCAAGCCGCCCGCGATAGACAACAGCGGCAGCAACGGCAGCGCCCAGCGTTCCCAGATTAGCGTCTGAGCCGAAATTACCGCCAGAAAGCCGATCAGGACCGGAACGATCACAAAGGCCGCCTCGCGCCGCCGGGCCATCATTAACAGCCCGCCGCCGATCGCCAGCCCCGCCGCCGCGCCGAAGCTGCCGAGGATCGGCACGGTGATATACCACCACAGGTTTTCGAGCGCGGTGCCCCCGGTCGCGCCGAGGTGGAACGCCCGCGCCTCACCGCGCAGATTGCGCAACAGGGTCTCTGAATCGAGCACCATATAGGGCGACAGCAGAACCGCGAAGACTCCCACCAGCGGCGCGAAGGCGGCCAAGCGCGCTACTTGTCTGCGCCAGTCGCTATGGGGGCCGCGCACTTGCACCAGCGCAGCGCCGAGCACAGCCAGGCCGCCGATGGCAAAGGGCCATTTGGTGATCATCGCCAGCGCCAGCCAGAGCGCGGCCTTGATCCAATCAGTCCGGCCACCACCACGCGCAATGCGCAAGGCCGCCAGCATGGCCAGCAGCATGAATACCGTCGCCATGATGTCCGAGCGGATGATCTGCGAATAGGTGATATGCAACGGATTGACCGCCAACAGCGCCGCGGCGGCAATCCCTACCCGGCGGGAGAACAGCTCGCCGGCAAGCCGCCAGGTCAGCCAGACACAGGCCACCCCAAACAGCACCATGGCAAGCCGCCCCGGCAGGATCACCCAGCTGGGATCCGAGTAGATCCGGTCGGCGAAATCGGTGGGTGAGGCAAACAGTCCTACTGCCCAGCCCACAGCATAAACCAGCACGTCGATTACCGCCAACAAATAGATCGTCGTTGTCGCCGGATGACCGAACCAGCCCGGATTTAGCGTTTCCTGGCCAATCAAGCGCACCGCGGCCATCTGGAACATGAGCTCGTCTGGGTCATTCAGCGCCGGCAAGCCAAAATGGGCGCTGCAGGACCGGGCAGCGAAGGCGAGCAGCATTATACCAGCCACTGCAAACGGCCGCACAATATGGCTATTATTTTCCGTCATCATGCATCGTCCTGCAGCTCGCTTTATCCGGGGTAAAACCATTCACACCGAGTGCCAATCCTATCACACTTTGGCGCAGCAGATGCTGCCAGACACCTGCGGGTTCCAGAAGATGCACCGCCCACGCTTGCAAACGTCTGGTCTCGATCCTAGTATCGGAGAATACTTGCAGCGGGCGATGGATAACCGCTGGCAAATCCACCCAACAGCGGTGCAGGGCCATCCAGCACCAATATAGAGCCATGTACGGCCGTAAGAAGCGCCAGTTATGGAATTTATGCCGTTTAGTATAGTGATCCTTGTCGCTGCCACACTGTCCTCGCCTGCCGTAGCCAAGACTCCAGCAGAAGCGGGCGAACTTCGCCCAGCAAGCATGTCCGGCCTTCCATCAGGGGATAGCGCTCTTGTGAAAGAAAGACTGCTGGAATGGCAATCTCACCAAAGACCCAGGCAATCACACCCGCCAACACTTGTGCGACTAAGACGCCCCCTTGCCGCCGGGCTTCTGACATCAAGTTTTGGATCTCGCGCAGAACCAATGCGCGGAGCAACAAGAGACCATCGCGGAATTGACGTCGCCGCACCGTATGGCAGCCCGATTTTCGCCTCGGGGAATGGGATTGTCGAATTTGCCGGCCTTGCCGGAAGTTATGGCAATCTCATCAAGATCAGTCACGGAGACGATATTGAAACACGATACGGTCACCTGTCGGAAATTGCGGTGAGCGCAGGTGATGCGATCAAGGCTGGTGACCTGATAGGATTTGTCGGTTCTAGTGGGCGATCCACAGGCAGCCACCTCCATTTTGAAATTCGGGTTGCAGGGACTGCAGTCAACCCGGCACTGCCGCTTTCAACAGGGCTTCGCAGCGATCGAGCGCAGGACGACGAAGCGCCGGTAGTGTCTGCACGTTGGCAAGGGTTCGTCCGAACGAACGACAAATTGCCTAGCGCATACTAGAATTTCGATAGACAGACCAAAATGTTGCAATGTGGTCCCCGGAGTGCCCAATCATTGCCGCACGGCAATCAAGAAGACGGGACAGGATGCACTCATTGGCCCGCCCCTTTTGGCAGGCTCGAATCAGCAGCTGCAAGGTACTGCGAAGGCAAATGCGTGAACCCCTGAACACATCCCGGCGGCTTACTGGTCGCTGCTCCGCAGTTCGGGAGGCTGTCCGGGTATATTGCAGTAGCCACTCATGATATCTTCCATTAAATTGTTCCAAAATTAGCGCCGCGCGGATTGGACGTACGCATGATCGATACTAATAGCTGGCGTGGCCGGCGGGTTTTTGTCACCGGACACACTGGATTCAAGGGCAGCTGGCTCGCCTTGTGGTTGCATCAGCTTGGAGCATCAGTGACGGGGTTTGCACTCCCGCCCCCCACGAATCCCAGTCTGTTTGACGGCGCGAACATCGGCGAACTGATCACGAGTATCGAAGGCGACATTCGAGATCTCGATGCTGTTTCAGCGGCAATGACGGAGGCGCAGCCGGAGGTAGTCTTCCATCTTGCCGCTCAACCTCTTGTTCGCGCCTCTTACGAAAACCCTGTCGAAACCTATGCGACTAACGTTATGGGAACGGTGCACTTGCTAGAGGCGGCGCGAAATACGAAAAGTGCGCGGGCATTTGTCTGTATCACAACGGATAAATGCTATGAAAATCGCGAATGGGTCTGGCCCTATCGAGAAGCCGACCCAATGGGAGGACACGATCCGTATAGCAGTTCTAAAGGGTGCGCTGAATTGGTAGTTTCCGCTTATCGGCGCTCCTTTTTCAATGAAGACGGGTCGTTGGCCTTGGCCTCAGTGCGTGCTGGTAATGTCATTGGCGGTGGTGACTATGCACTCGACCGGCTGATTCCGGATCTGATAAGGTCTTTCTTGAAACAGGAAACTCCGGTGATCCGGTCGCCTAAGGCAGTGCGGCCTTGGCAACACGTTCTGGAAGCCCTTGGCGGCTATCTTCTCATTGCAGAGCGTTTGCTGGATGGCTCTCCGAATGTGGCTGACGCCTGGAACTTCGGCCCTGCGGATGACGATGCGCAGCCGGTTGACTGGATTGTGAGCAGAATGCGGCACGTATGGGGAGATGGTGCACACGCGCCAACCCCGTTCCTTGGCCAGACGCCCCATGAAGCGGGTTTGCTGCGTCTCGATATTTCCAAGGCTCGGGCGCAACTTGGATGGCGCCCCTCTCTGCGACTAATTGATGCACTCGACTGGATTGTTGAGTGGCACAGGGCGGTCGAAAGCGGCGCACATCCACGCGAAGTTACATTAGAGCAAATAGCCCGCTACAGCGCCCTTTACCAACACAGCAGTTGAGCATTCAAACCCGAGGATTGCAGACTACAGATCCTCAATTCAGCGTCGCGCGAAAGTGATGATATTTCCCAGTTTGAGCCCAATGGCCGTTTTTGGAAGCATTGCACCCTTAATGTCGAAACCGAAAGTAAAAGCTGCCTGCTTTGCAATAAAGGATATAGGGAAATAATTTCTTGATCTTTGCACTTTAACAGATGAATAGCCTGCACGTGCCACCATCCGCCTCATCGAGGCTGGATTATAAATCTCCGGATGCTGGAGACAGAAAGGCGGCCAGCGCTTTGCCATAAATGTTCGCAACAATGACTTCTCATTGTGCGTAACAATCATCAAAGTGCCACCCGGCTTCAGCTTCCGCCAAACTTGCTGCAATGTGGTCACAGGATCCAGGACGTGGTCGAGCACATGAACCATGACGGCCAAGCCAACTGAATCATCCTTGACCATGGACAAGTCGCCCATCAAAACCGAAATGTCGTGAGGATGCCCCCGCACTGCATTGCTAAGTTCCTGGTGTACTGACCGATTGGGCTCGAACAGCCAGAAATGGTCAAACTGACCTTCGCGCGCGGCATGGCCGGCAATGTACCCGATATCGGGTCCAATCTCGAGGTAATCTCCAGTCAGATCTGCGTGTCGCTTCGTGGCGTCCCAATAGCCGCGTTGTGTCGCTTCAAGCGCTGTGGAGGTGACAAGCTCCATGTTGGGAGCCATGTCCGCATAGAGAATCTCGAGCTGATCGGGCGTGAAGTAAGTTGGTGCGTAAAGCAAGCCGCATGCCGCGCAACGTTCATAAGAAAAGAACACCTTTTCCTTGAACAGTCCGCTCCAATGACTTCTCAAATCGCTAAACGGCAGCAATTCTGCCGCCAATTGAGATTGCACTTCCGGCTTCGTTGAGGCCGCGCCGCAGGCAGGACAGTTTCGTTCTAGATATGCGAATTCAGTCACGGTTCGCCAGTCCTTGTCTAAATGTAATGCGCCCATGCCAAAAATAGCTACTCGCCATAAGTACCAATGAAAGCGCGAACTGCACCAAAATTGGGTCAGAATGGGCGAACTCTACCAATACAGGTAAAGCAATGAAATTCACAGCATAGTTGAAAATATAAAATGGCAAGAAACGCGCGATTTCACCCATCGTGCCCGATCGCGTTCTAAATACAGTCAGCTTGTAAATTGCAAATGCAAAACAAAGTGACAGAACCTGCGCAATAACGAGGGCAACCATGAAATGATGTCGGAGACTTTGAAAGCTAATCAAAAGAATCGGAAATATCGCAAGACCAAACGCAGTATTGAGGACGCCTCCGATAGCAAATCGCAATTTAAGGCCGCCGCCCAGTTTTCTTCGCGCGCAGGCAATAAAATTTACCAAAGCCTTCACGATTAATCTTCAATCAAATTGATGAGCATATTTTCCCGTAAAACTTCCCGCGGGAGGAATGGCGAAAGATCTTCAAGCGCAGGACTGGTAATCCTGCCATCAGGATGCTGCTTGGCACCCAACTTCGGCGCAAATGATACATTCTCATCTATGATTATTTCACAGACCGACGGGCCATCTGCATCAAGCATGGCCTGGATACCGTCCGCGAGATTAGAATGGTCGGAGACTCTAACGTAAGAAAAGCCGAAAGCAGTCGCAACTTTGCCAAAATCCGGGAAGGTCACATTGCTCTTGGGGCCGCCACCAACCTCAACACCATTGAAGAAATTACGATGCGTCTGGAATATCGAGACGTATCCATTGTTATTAAGCAAGACAACCTTAACCGGCAATCTATAACCAGCTATTGTCTGCATTTCCTGTATGTTCATCATGATGCTGCCGTCCCCGGCAATACAGATGACACGTTGTTGCCCTTGGGTTGCCGCACAAACACCGATAGCCGCGGGCAGATCATACCCCATCGTCGCACAGCCGGAATTTGTCCAAAGACGCTGGCCCCTCTTGATATCGGCGGTTTGAAAGCTCACTACGCAGGCACTGCCATTGCCGGTGACAATAATGTCGTTCTCGTCCAATTTGTCGAACAGCACCTCCATCGCAACATAAGGGTTGCAAACATCATTCTGACGATATTCCGGCAGGACAACCGGGAAGCGCTTGCCACGCTCGCGCGCCCAGGCGAGCCATGAGCTATGCGCGGAGGTCGGGCCATCGCATTCCGCTTCCAGCAGTGCGGGAAGGAGATCCCTAAGATCCGCCACCACGGGCATATCCGGCGTGACACTGGGCTTGGACAACTCAACCGGATCAATATCGACCCAAATTTTGAAAGCCTCTCGAGCGAAGCTGGTCCAATTATAACTTACCTGTCGAATGTTCAGGCGACTGCCCAAGACCAAAAGGCAATCGGCGCTCTGAGTGACCATGTTGCCGCCGCGATCGCCGATTGTCCCCGGTCTCCCGCAGTAAAGAGGATGATCGTTCCAAATCGCGTCATGCGCGTTCCACGCTGTTACGACTGGAATTCCAAGCCTTTCTGCCAGCTTGATAAACTCTGCGTGGCAGCCGGACAGCCGGATACCGCTACCGACAAAAATCACGGGACGTTCAGCCGACTTCAACCGATCCAATATCGCTTTGGCGGTTGCGGGAAGGTCTGTCTTCTTCCAAGGCTCGTCCAGTTCTGAGGGGTCAAAACCGGGCAAAAGGTCATGTGGGTCGATCTTGAACGCCTGAACATCCAGCGGGATGTCCAACCAACACGGTCCCGGGCGTCCCGTTTTTGCAAGATATATCGCTTTTTCAAGATGATACCGGATCGACCTTGGATCTGTAACCATTGTCGCATATTTGGTGATCGGCCGGACCAGCTCCTCGATGTCAAGTTCCTGGTCACCATATTGTCGCAACGGCAATCCCGTGTGGCGCACCGTCGTCTCGGTTTTCACCTGCCCCGATATGATGACCATGCCGATTGAATCAACGAACGCACCATACACGCCTGTGATCGCATTTGTGCCGCCCGGACCGGATGTCACGTTGACGACAGAGAGACGGTTCGTCAGCCTGTAATAAGCCTCGGCCGCCATACTGAGTGCCTGCTCATGATGGCAAAAAGTCGTCTTCAATGCCGGGTGCGTGCCGAATGAGTGGTTAAGGTGCATTGCCCCACCGCCGGTCAGCATGAATACATCCTGCACGCCGCGGGCTGCAAGCTGATCTGCAACCCAATCAGATAGTTTTACCGTAGTCATTCCGTCCATCCATTCCATAAGGCCGTTCGGATAATTGCTTCATCCAGTCCGACCTTGGCCGTGACCCCCAGCTCGCTGCATATACGTGAATTGGAAGGAACATAACGCCCCGGATTCCAACCCGCATCGGGATTACCCTGGATTTCAACGCCCGCCCCGCCCAAGAGCGCGCAGGTGCGGCGAGCGAGATTGGCGATTGAGACGGCTTCCTCCGAGCCAACGTTGTAGACGCTGTTGCTTGGGGCACGTAGCATAATTTTCCAAAGCCACGTGGTGAGGTCGCTGGCGTATAGGTAGGATCGCTCGGCAGTTCCTGCGCCAGCCACCCGGATGGTTTCTTTTGCCATTGCATCCCGAATGAAATTACCCGCAGCGAAGTGTATATCCAGGGAGAGGAGGGGGCCAAGCAAGGCAAAAATTCGCGCATTCACTACGTCGAGGCCGAACTGCTTATGATATATGGCGCACTGCATTTCTGCAGCGCGTTTGCCTTCTGCATAGGCGGCACGGGGGTCGCGCGGGTCGGGGCCACCGCCAAAGCTCTCGTCGACATGTGTAACTTCCCATGGCTGAGGCCCATAGACAGCCCCCGATGAAAGGAAGAAAAAGCGCTGAACTCCGGCGGAAACCGCAAAATCTAACGCTTTCCGCGTTCCTGCCACCACTGTGTCGAACATCAAGCGGGGGTCGTGCTCATTCAAGTATGCACTCGCGTCTGTCGCGGCGTGTATTAAGTGGGTGTACTGCTCGCCTCCCGCCGGCAGGTTCAGGATGTCCCCCTCGATAACACTGAGGCCCCTATAGCGGGTCAGCGTTGGGGCTTTTTTAGCAAATGCAGCGCCATTCCTTGTCAGGACAGTGACTTTGCAGCCCAAGCCCAGCCGTTGATCGGCATCCCTAAGCGCTTCGAGCATCCACCGGCCGATGAAGCCGGTGCCGCCAGTCATAAAGATTCGAGCGCCGGCCAAAGTTGACCAATCTTCAGCCAGCGCATCGAATATGGCAGAGCAATCTTCTTCGAAAATCGCACCCACCTCGCCACCGGACCCATTCATATATTCGCCACCTCGCGCGCCGGAACTGGCGCCGAGAGCCCGAGCAACGGGCGCCCAATGCGCATCTGTCGATAGACAGCCAAGAGGGTATCGATAGCTATTGCCCAAAGCATGACGACCAGCAGTCCCGGCCTGATGATTGAACCGAGACTAAGTCCATAGGCGGAATCGACCATTCGTTGGCTCAGCCAGGATAGTCGCTCGTACCGGAATAATTCGACAATGGTATAGTCGGCTGGAAAATTAACCAGGTAAGCGATCACTATTGCCAGTCCGACACGAGCATTTGTCCACTTCTCAGTAAATATGAGAAATGTGATGAAAGTCATGGCGTAACCGCCTGGATTTTGGTCGATAAATGATTGCATTAAGATAAAGAAAGCCAATCGCTGTACGCTTACAACTTTCGGATATAGCCATCCAGCAAAAATACAAACAAATGCAATTGCTCGGGAGCTGTAAACTATAATTTTTATTGAAATTGTTGCAATATCGATAGTTTCTTGCAATACAAAATCGCGCACGGGATAAAGTCTAACGTCAAATAAAAGATATGGCTTGTATGTAGTTGAATAGAGAACCTCATCCCAAATTGTCCCGGCTCGGAGATTAAACCATATCTTTAGATTCTCGGCCAAATCAACAGGGGTTCCTGCATTTACGATCGCAAGCGTAATTAGATAAAGTGCGATCGCCGCTATCCCGCAAAGCTCCAGCTTCCTCCAATCCCGCTTGATGCCGAAACTCATCACTGGCAGCATCATGTAAAACTTGAAATTTATCAGGAAAGCGGCAGCGGCGGCGAGCATCGCGCGGCTCAAGAAGATGCTGCCAAATAACAGAACGAAAGCGATATACGTGTGCATGATAAGATTGCCACGCTCGAGCGCGAACAGCATTGGGCCGCCCACCGCAATAGCAATTGTTCGTGTTAGCGCTGAAGATTTATCCTGTTTGAAGAAAGATATAGCCGTCACCACCACGCACAGTACATAGATGGCCAGAATGTGGATTATGCCAATTACATCACAGTCGCGAGCATCTTTCGCATGATATCCATAGCATGACGGCTCGCCGAATATGCCGGTGACCACGAACGACAACGGGGCGTAGACCGAATGGTAAACGCTATATGGACCAACGTTATGGGCATAATATGCCACATTATACCAATCCATGAATGTGTCGCTAACATCGAACACAAATGGCGCTGGCAAATATCCCGTTATGTAAAAGGTGCGAATGAGCGCGCCGAGGCCAATTACGATTGATAACCCCATTAGCCATTCGACCACATTTTTGCGGTCTGTAGGGAGATACCGATGTGTCACGCGCGACCGTCTAGATGTGCTCGATGGATGGTTCGTTGGGCTGGTAATGAACGCTCGGCGGGGAAGTTGATCCGCTCTCGCTCGATCACCAGCGGGACATTTCTGGACCGTTCAACGAGGAGGCGCAATTGATCTCCAAGCAGGCCGATAAATAGCAGCAGGACCGAAAACATCACGAAGAGTGCAGTGCTGAGCATTAGGAGCGGTGAAAAACCGACCAAGATGCACCAGCCGATACTAAAAATAGCTAGTAGAACCGTGAAAACGAATGAGGAGACGGATAGCAAAAGCGGGAGGCGCAGAAGCGACTTCGCCGACCCGGATAAGCCAGACAGGGCGAAGTTCAGTAGTGTCCAAAACGAATTTGCCGATGTTCCGGCCTGACGCTCTGGCCGGTCATATGGTATCACAACGCAGCGATAACCACTCTCTAGCGCCATGCCTCGAATGAAGGGTTCGGGCTCGTTCCACGAGGCGAACATATCGACGACTTCTCGGGAATAGAGCCCAAAACCAGTCACTCCGGAGATTATCGGGTTATCCGCCAGTCGTTTGAGCAAGGCATACCCTACTTTTCGCGTCGCCCCGAGCAGCCAGGATGTCCGCTCTGTGCGGCGCTGGCCCAGAGCGATCTGAGCTCCCGCCCGCCACTGCGAAATGAATTCACCGATCAACGAAGGCGGATCTTGAAAATCGCAACACATGGCAATGACCGCCTCGCCCTCGGCTTGATAAATAGCATAGGTCGGCGACCGCATTTGACCATAATTGCGATTGTTCAGAATCGCCCGCACCGATGGATCGCGCTCGCAAAGCCCTCTTGCAAGGGCAGCGGTCGAATCCGTTGAGTCATTGTCAATAAAGATGATTTCGTAGGATAATGAATGTCGCTTGGCCTGCTCGGTAACGGCCTCGTACATCTGTACGATGTTCGCCTCTTCGTTATAGCAGGGAATAACGAAGGAAACTTCCGGGGTCGATTTCCCTGTGTCGCGGTGGCTGGATTGATCCGATTGACTCATGCCGACGGTCTATCCCTCGTTAGGTTTCTTGGGCCGCATCAAAAAGCCGTGACGTGTGAATAGCCCTGTAGCAGGACCATACCATTCAGTGAATATGCTTAACAGGAGCACTAGGCCAAACAGAGCTACGCCCCAATTGTTGATCTGGCGGGTTGCATCTAGATGTGCGGCATCAATGATCTGGATATAAGACGCGCTTTCTGCAGCGAGTTCCTCGACCTCAACTTGCTCAAATGATCGCTGGTACACGTCATAGATAGCTTGCTGAACGCGGTACTCTCGATACAAGTCCAGATATCGCGTGATAATGTTACTGAGGCCGGCGACGTTCGGTCCGGTTGCAGTTAGCTGGGGCACCGTCGACTTTGCAATGTCGCGGCGAAGTCCGGCTATTTCGCTTTGCAGGGCGGCGAGTTCCTGGCTTTCCGGTCCTCGGAATTGCTGCATGGTCTGCAGTTCCAGCAGCTTCGCCTGCAATTGCGCCTCGAGCGCCGTTCGCTGGGACAGAACGCTGCCAAATTGCTGTTCTGGAGCCGCCAGATTATTCTCGCGCCGGAAAGCAGCCAGCTTTGCTTCAGCCTTGGCGACGCGGGTTGCTGCGTTGTTAAATCGCCGCGTCACGATACGGCGTTTGTTTACGATGATTTGCTTTCCGAAGCTCGCCAGCTGCCTGCCAACAGCGTTCTGGTAGGCAACAGTTATAGCGATCGATTCCTTGGGGCTGTGAGTTTTGGTCTCAATTTCAAGCACACCCCCAAGCAGCATATGCACGTCGACCTTCTTGGCCAATGCAAGCTTTGCTGCACGCATCGTGGGGTATTCTGCGTCAGGACCGACAAGTTTGAGGGACTTGATCGCATCTTCGGTAACGCTGTCGCTTCTGCCTATAATCAGGTATAAGTCATTGGAAGGCCTGCCTCCGGTGAGAAGGCTGCCAATCCCCTGCGCATTACCACCTAGAGCTCCTAGCAGCGTAGTTGTGCTCGCCGCACTCGCGCTTGTGTCTTGCGGTACAATCTGTGCACGGGCCGTCCATGGTCGCGGGAAGAAAATCAAAAGGCCCGTCACCACCGCAAGCACGGCGTAGATGACCAACCGTTTTGATGGATTGTCTGCGAGGAAGCGGAGCCCGCTTCGCACTTTCTCTATGCTGTTCATCATGGGATCGCCGCCACAGCCGCAGCCGTTACCGCGCCCGTGAATAGGACCTGCGTCAGATCCTTCAGGCGCGCCCAGAATTCATTTCTGGACGCATTGATAGGTACGAAGATCAGATCACCTGGCAGGGCTGGTTGTGTAAGCACGCTTCCGGAGAACAAGCCTCGTCGGGGTGCCAGGAGTGTGCCGTTGGCACGAACCACAAAAATCCCGCCACGGTCGCCGATCTTTTGCACGCCTCCCGCCATCTTCACATAATCTCCGATGGTCTGAGATGGCTTAATTGTAAACGTAGCTGGACTTGCAACCGATCCGAAAACCCCCACGGTGACAGGGCGTGGCGGAACATAGATTGCATCATTGTTCTCCAACACAATGTTTGCCGGAATGGTCTTGGCATCTGGCTCCACCCCAAGAACGAGTCGACCGTCAGGACGCAACTGTTCGAGCTGGCCGATAGTGGAACGCAATGCTTGTAGACGCGCTACCTGGTCCCCGCCCGTGTTGGCTGCAGAGGTCAACGGCGCAACCGTCAGAAGGTACTCGGCATCACGCAGCGCCCTCTCGTATGCCTTACGCTGTTGGAGCCGCAACGTATCTCGCGTGAACACCGCACCGTAAGCATAAGCCTCCTCAGTCAGGCCTCCGGCCATCGTGATTACCGCCTCGGTCGATGTTCCCGCGGGCACATAATATCGGCCAGGCTTTTGAACTTCGCCATTAATTGTTATCAGAACTGATTGCTGGGACAACGGTCGCGCGATGCCCACACCGGAAAGAACCCTCAGAACAACGGCGCGGCGGGCGATGGTTTGTCCTGCGTCTGCCGGGGTTAACTGCTGCCAGCCCGCAGTTGTGCTAAGAGGATCTAGCACCAGCAGGCGGGTATCGTCCGCAACTGTGTTCACCCCACCTGCGTATATCAAAATATCTGTGAGCGTATCTTTCGGCTTGGCCTCGAATATCGACTCATTGTTGACACTACCTATGACTGCCACTTGGGCGCCAACCGGAGCAATATAAATTACGTCACCGTTCTGAAGCGCCGCATCTCCGGATTTGTCGCCTTTCAAAAGAAAGTCGTACAGATCGAAATCAGAAATGAGTTTCCCGTTTCGGCGCAGTTGAATCGACCTAAAGCTGCCTCCAACAGCCGGCCCCCCGGCCGCCATGACTGCGTTCACCAAAGTAGACAGGCTTGTTACAGTGTACGAACCGGGCGTCTGGGCAAAACCAGTGACGTACACAGTCAGTCCATGCAATTCGCCAATGGTTACCGACAAACGAAAATTGCGATACTGCCTTGAAACGCGGGCCGATATCACGGATTCCAGATCGCCATAGCGAACCCCTGCGACTGCGACGTTGCCGACCTTAGGCACAAAAATATTTCCGTCGCTATCCACACGAAGCTTAAGGTTCTCAGCATTCACCGACCCCGTCAGGCCAAGCACAATCTCGTCCCCTGGATTAAGGAGATAATCCGGAGGCACCGCGGTCGTTGGTGAAGCTATAAAATCTCTCGAACTCGGGGTCAGTAGTGCCGCGCCAAAACGGCGTAAAGGCTTGTCTGCAATGTCAGATACGTACGATTCGAATTCATTTGGGGGAGCAGGGCGCTGCGTCGGCATGACTCCCTGCCGTCCCTGATCATTGCGGGAAGCGCCGCCTGTTTCATCTTCGCCCTGATTAGCAGTCCGGTTCCGCTGGCGTGTTGGAGCAGACTCAATCTGCTCGGGCGTGTAGCGAGTGTCCCCATTCGCCTGAACTTGAGTGGCAGCAGCCTGACTTCCCGTCTGAGCTGTACCGGTTGCATTCGGAACCGGTCTTTGCCGTGGGTAATCGATACCCGTATCTTGAGTATCAGTGCTTTGAGCCGCTGCGATCGTTGAAGGGAGCATCGATGCCAGCGCTAAGGCAGGAAGAATCCAGCCCCGCATCACCGAACCGTTGATTTCGCTAATCTTCATCAAGTCTTCCTGTGGTGATCTGTTGGGCCAACCAAGAACAGAACCGCCCATCCGGCGATCTTCCTTAGCGATTATTGGCGGGCGTTAAAGGCCCGCACCGAGGGCAAGCGTCCGATTTTTCATCACGTCGCTTCACTTCTACGCTTGGACCAATCCGCCAAAACGGTTCGGAATGCGTTGGCGATCAAGGCTTTCGAAGCGGCATTTCGTGGAAGGAAGCGGCGCTCCACTGAACCGTCTGCAGCTACAAGTATGACAGTAAAGTCATCTCTTGAGTGCTTTTTATCCGCCTCGAAGGCGTCAATCAATGAGTCGATGTCAAGCCGCATCAGCGCACTCGCCAGTCCGGGTCTAGTGCTGACCAGGTCGGAGACATGGTCCTCAAACGCGCCGACACCGGCCGAAGCCGTATAATCATGCCCCATCGCCCTGCCTAAATGCAAAGCCGCCAACATGCCCAAGCCGACTGCGATGCCGTGGTCGATGTCGAAGCAACTCGCGGCTTCGAATGCATGGCCAAAGGTGTGGCCGAAATTCAGCAAAAGCCTCTCAGCTCTGTCGAATTCGTCAATTTCAATAAACCATCGCTTTGCCTGAAGGCTCAGAATGACGACGTCTTCCATTGATGAAGGCGGCATATCCACAGTTGGCTCGAGTGCGAGATAGCCCTTTAGTGTTTCCTCGCCCTTGCAGATGCATATTTTGACCGCCTCACAAAGTCCGGCAGCTTTCTGTTCGTTGGTCAGTGAAAGTATAAAGTTTGAATCTACTATAACACACTGTGGTGGATGAATGGTTCCGACGATATTCTTATATGCCCCGACATTTATCGACGATTTCCCGCCGATACAACTGTCGGTCATGCTAAGCAGTGTCGTTGGCAAATAAATCCATTCGAGGCCTCGCATGTACACAGACGCCAAAAACGCAGCAGCGTCTTGTACCACGCCACCACCGATAGCAACGAGAAGCGTTTTTCTATTCGCACGCCTTTCTCGCAATGCTACAACCAGCTCGCTCATGCGATCCAGCGACTTTGCGCTCTCATCCGCCTTGATCAGAATAGGGTCGATGCCAGCATCGAGCATCAGCTGCTCGAAGATGGCGTCAACAATATATACACGCTCTTCAGGCTCGGAGAGCGTTTTCGCAAGTGCGCCAGATTCAATCAAGACCGCATAGTCGCCAACTGATGAGGTGACTTTAAATGAGGATGGCATTGCTCATCCCGAGATCAATGGTGATGGACTGTCCGGTTATCGCGTTGTTCTCACGCGAGCAAAGAAACAGGATCATTTCGCCCAGCGTCGCAAGGTCCGGGAGGCGTCCAAACGTAGTTTTTGAACTCACAGCTTCAATCTCCGCAGGCGTGAGGTTGGCTCTGGTCATGGGAGTATCGAGCACTCCTGGGAGCACCGCATTGATTAAATGGTTTCTCCGACCAAGGTCTGCACTGGCGGCACGAACCAAGCCTCCGATGGCAGCCTTCGTTACCGCATAGGACAGCTTGTTTTCCCTCGCCCGTTCCTGCCAGATCGAGCTTACCACCACAAGCCTGGCTCCAGATGGCTGCAGCACCCCCCCTTCGACGAGGGCAGCCGCAGAACGAAGGACAAACATTACGTTAGCTTCGTAGAGCGAGAGGTGCTTGCGCGCATCGAATTCGAACAGGCTGTCTGCCATGTTGGCACCCTGTGCCCAACATACAGCATCGAATGGCGCCTTCTTGGCAATGTCAGATAGACTTTCTTCAGCCGCCACATCCCAACGCTGCCAATCGGCCCCCGATTCTTCAGAGGCTGGCGGATCCCCCCTTGTCACAGCTGTAACCAACCAACCTCGCGCCTTGGCTTGCTCTAATACAGTGCGGCCTATCGCACCTGTTGCACCAAATAGTAACATTCGGGGGCCGCCGCTACGCGCGCCCCCGACGTCAAGAGAATCTTCAGGCGGCACTGGCAGCCTGCTTCTGCCCAACCGCAACGCGGTTCTCCATCATGGTGATGCGGGCGGCATCTTCCGAGGCAATACGCTGATAATAATCGCGCTTGTTCTTTAGCCACAAGAGCTCGAAATTGACGGCGTTGGCAATACCGTCCTCGATCGCATTGCGCTCTACCGCCGAGCCATCGAAAATGACCTTGCGGGTCTCGAATCGATCCAGCCGGATCGCCCGGAATTGCCGAAGCGGTTCGATCGCCTCGACTGAAACCGATCCCCCGACGACCAACTCGAGGTCGGCCTCGACACAACGACGCGCTACAGTGAGCACGGCGTCGGTAATGGACGGATCATTAATGGCAGTTCGCGCCATGCCCCGAGACAAGGTAAAATCGACTCGCCCAAAGACGATGCCATCAACGCCACCCTTTGCCATCGGCAACATTTCATCGAGATTCTCAAGAGTAGTTTGAGTTTCAAGATTAAACAGGAATTGCGTTCGGGTTTGATCAGCGTCATGCGTTTTCGACTTTGCATCGATGAATTTTGAAAGCGCATAAGGCGTTTCGACCATCGGAGCGATCACGTAGTCGATCCCGTAAATCAGGGTCGACAAAAGATCGGAAACAGCCTCACACCCACCAATCTTGAGAGCAACCTTCAGGTCCGCGCGCTGCGCCAGTTCAAGCAACCGCAAAAATTCGTCAGGACGAGTGCCTTCCGCTTCGAACTCAGCCTTAACAGCGACTACACCAAAGTTATCGCGCCCCCGCTTCAGACAATCGAGCATGAGCTGTTCGTTGTTATTCATAAATTCCACCCTTTTGAACGAAATTATCAGTGATTTTTGGTCGGAATGTCAAATCCCGAAGCACTGCAGATCGCCCCTGGACTCGAAAATCCTTGTAAACTTGATGCGCACCCCGCACAGCCGAGGGGGACTAACACGCACTGCCAATTACCAACACTTCCAAGGCGCACCTTCTGCCCACAGTTCTTCGAGATAAATTTTGTCTCTCAGCGTATCCATCGGCTGCCAGAACCCATCGTGACGGAAACCATAGAGTTCGCCAGCATTGGCCAGGCCCTCCATCGGTTCGCGCTCCCAGATCGTGGCGGACCCTTCGATGTAGTCATCAATGACCGACGGATCGGCCACAAAGAAACCGCCATTGATCAGACCGCCATCACCTGCCGGCTTTTCGCGAAATCCATCCACCCGGTCACCGTTGAACTCGACGGCGCCAAAGCGGCCCGGGGGCGCCACAGCAGTTACCGTCGCCCGCTTGCCATGTGCAAGATGGAATTCATAAAGTCGGCCGATATCAATATCGGCAACGCCGTCGCCATAGGTGAAGAAAAACGGCTGTCCATCAGGCAGAAACTGCCGCACCGCCTTAAGCCGGCCGCCAGTCATCGAATCTGCGCCAGTATCTACCAACGTAATTCGCCAACCCTCGTTGCGATTGCGATGAACTTCAGTCGTGTTGGCTGATAAATCGATCGTGACATCGGCTGAATGAAGAAAGTAGTTAGCAAAGTATTCTTTGATAACGTACCCTTTATAGCCCAAGCAAATCACAAAGTTCTTCACGCCGTAGTGGGAGTAGATCTTCATGATGTGCCAAATGATCGGCATCCCACCAATTTCGACCATCGGCTTTGGCCGGACGCTCGTTTCTTCGCCCAAACGGGTGCCCAGCCCACCGGCCAGAATCACAGCACAAGAGGTATCGGGAATCATTCTAGAAACTGCGCCTTGTAGAAGCCTGCACGTCGCACGGGCGGGGCTTGGCTTAGCGGCCAGCACCCTTTTGCCAGCGCATGGCTCTAATCGGTGTTAACAACGTTTACAAGTACTGCTTGGTACAAATTTTCCGCATGTTGCCGCCGTTGTCCGTTGAAATTTCATCAGCTTATCATGTTTTTATAAGTACTGTGCTCGCAACGATTCGGCAGCATCACCGGCGCAATTATCACGTGTGCTCCGCAGGTTTGGCAGGTGCGGACCCATCCCGGTCTGGACGGTAATTTCGCCAAGGTCGACGGCTGGCTCGCAAGGCTCTAGACAGGGCGAATGAGCGAGCCGCTGCCCTTCCATTCGATTCACCGCCACGGCCTTGTCCGGCTGGCGGCGGCCACGCCTGCGGTCTTCGTGGCCGATCCTGCAGCCAATGCCCGGGCAGTGCTGGAACTGGCCCAGCAAGCTGAGCGCGAGGGCATAGACCTGGTGGTCTTTCCAGAGCTGTGCCTTACCGCCTATGCCATCGATGACCTGCTGACCCAACAGGCCCTGCTCGATGCGGCCCGCACCGCCTTGGCCACAATCGTCACCGCCAGCGAACGGCTGCGCGCCGTGCTGGTGGTCGGCCTGCCGCTGGTGCGCAACGGCCGGCTCTACAACTGCGCGGCCGCGATCACCCAAGGCCGCGTGCTGGGCGTGGTGCCCAAGAGCTTCCTGCCCAATTACCGCGAGTATTACGAAAAGCGCTGGTTCGCCCAGGGCGTAGGGATAACCGACGAGTCAATCGAGCTGGGCGGGGTGGAGGTGCCGTTTGGCACGGACCTGCTGTTCCGCGCCGCCAATCTGCCAGACTTCACCTTCCACCTTGAGATTTGCGAGGACATGTGGGTGCCGCAGCCGCCCGCTGTTCGCGGCGCGCTGGCCGGCGCGACGGTGCTGTGCAACCTCTCGGCCTCGAACATCACCGTCGGCAAGGCGGACGATCGCACCACGCTCTGCGCGGCCCAATCGATGCGCTGCATCGCGGCCTATGTCTATGCCGCCGCCGGAGCGGGTGAGAGCACGACCGACCTGGCCTGGGATGGCCAGGGTTCGATCTTTGAACTGGGCGAGGAACTGGCCCGATCTGAACGGTTCAGCCGCCAGCCGCAACTGGCGATTGCCGATGTTGATGTGCAGCGCTTGCGGCTCGAACGGATGCGGACGGGATCGTTCAACGATGCTGCCGTTGCCGCCGGGCACCCGGAGCGGGAATTCCGGCGGATCGATTTCACCCTGCCGCTACACGAAAAGGACATGGGCCTTAAGCGCGCATTGCGCCGCTTCCCTTATGTCCCCCACCGCGCAGAGCGGCTGGCCCAGGACTGCTACGAAGCCTTCAACATCCAGGTCGACGGTCTGATCCGGCGCATGGAAGCCACCAAGGCAAAGTGCCTGGTAATCGGCATTTCGGGCGGGCTCGATTCGACTCACGCGCTGATCGTCGCGGCCAAGGCCTGTGACCGCCTTGGCCTGCCGCGCACCACGATCCGCGGCTATACCATGCCTGGTTTCGCCACCAGCGAAGGCACCAAGGCCAATGCCTGGAAGCTGATGCAGGCGCTGGGCATCACCGCGGAAGAGATCGATATCCGTCCGGCGGCCGAACAGCTGCTTAATGACATCAAGCACCCCTATGCGGGGGGCGAGAAGGTCTATGACGTGACCTTCGAGAATGTGCAGGCGGGCCTGCGCACCGATTACCTGTTCCGCCTGGCCAATCACCACCACGGCTTCGTGGTCGGCACGGGCGATCTTTCCGAGCTGGCGCTGGGCTGGTGCACCTATGGCGTGGGCGACCACATGAGTCATTATGCCGTCAACTGCGGCGTGCCCAAGACGCTGATCCAGTATCTGATCCGCTGGTCGGTGGAGAGCGAGCAGTTCGATGCCGCAACCGATGCAGTGCTGACCGCCATCCTCGCGCAGGAAATCTCGCCCGAGCTGGTCCCGGTCGATGCTGCCGGCGCGATCCAGAGCACCGAGGCCGCGATCGGACCTTATGCGCTCAACGATTTCTTCCTGTTCTACACCCTGCGCCAAGCGCTGACGCCGGCCAAGATTGCCTTCCTGGCCTGGCACGCCTGGCGCAAGGACGGCACGGGCCGCTGGCCGTTCGGGTTCCCGGAGGAGCGCAAGGAAGACTACACGCTGGCTGAAATCCGCCGCTGGCTGGAAAACTTCGTGCGGCGCTTCTTTGCCACCAGCCAGTTCAAGCGCAGCGCGATTCCCAACGGACCCAAGGTCTCATCGGGCGGCAGCCTGAGCCCGCGCGGTGACTGGCGCGCACCAAGCGATGGACTGGCGGAGGTCTGGCTGGCCGAAGTGGCGCAGGTGCCGCGCAAATAGCGGGGTATCAGTTGCCGCCTTCGGGCTTCTTGTCTGCTTCAGCCTTTGCTTCGGCTTCGGCTTCAGCCTTGCGGCGTGCTTCCATCTGGTCCTCAAGCTTCTCGACGTCGGTCTGGGTCTTGGCCGCGTCCTTGTCGATCGTCGAAAGCCGCTTGGCGCGCTCGTCGGCAATCAGCTGGCCAAAGCGGATGCTCTCGTCGCTCTGCTTCTCGGCATAGGCGGCGTTGATCAGCTGACCCGAACAGCCCGTCCAGCCGCCTGCGCCAACCGGCGAGCAGCTCATCGTCCCGGTCTTGCCGACGCGTTCGTAAGCCAGGACCTTGTTGTTCCAGGCCTCGTTCTGCGGCGAGCTGGACTTACGCAGGATCTGCGGAATGCGGAAGCGTTCGGCCTCAGCCTTGCGGGCGCAGACGGTGATCGTATCATCGCCGGAAACCGGGCATTCATCATTGCCATAGACGATCAGCTGGTTGACCTTTGGCTCAGGCGCGTCTTGCGCCAGTGCCGGGACGGCGGTGAACAGCAGCGGAGCAGCGATCAGCAGGCGGCGCATGGGTAATCTCCTTGGCGCGGTTGCCCAATATAGGGACCTTGCGCGCTGAATGACAGCTTAAGCAGGGCGGTTCCTTGCGCCCGATCAAGTCCGGGTCGTCAGATCCGTTCGGACAAGCGTATGGCCAGGCGGCAACCCAACCGGATAGCGCCCGAAAGCAGCGGATAGGCTGGAGCCTGCTCGGCCCCGGCAGCGATCGCGGCTTCCTTGTGAGCGCGCTCATCATCGCGAAACTCGCGGATCATGTCCGCCAGTTCGGGATCGGTATCGCCCAGTTCTTCAAGCTGCTGGGTATAGTGGCGGTCAATCTCGGTCTCGATCGCGGCAGTGCAGGCCATGGCCGCTTTGGGCCCGATCAAAGCCGTCGCCGCACCCAGGGCATAGCCGGCCACGCCCCAGACAGGCTGCAATGCTGTCGGGCGAACGCCGCGCTGCGCGATCAGGGCATCGAACTTGGCGCGGTGCACGGCTTCCTGCTCGGCCATGTGGGCAATCTCCCCGGCGTGCGGGGCGCGATCACCCATGACGGCAAGCTGCCCGGCATAGATCCGGGTTGCGCCATATTCGCCGGCCTGATCAACGCGCAGCATGCGGGCGGTGTCGCTCATGCCTTGGCCCCTTCGCGGCGGAGCAGGGCAAGGATCGCCAGGGCGCCGACGGTCGAGATCAGGAAGTTGAACCCTGCGAGCGAAATGCCAAACAGGGTCCAGGCCGGGACATCGCAGCGCACGATCGGCGCGTTGAGAATTGCCGCGAGCGGATCACCACCGGCCTGGGCGGTGGTCGCACAGCCGGTAATGCCTTCCCACCAGTGGTATTCAACCCCGGCATGGAAAGCCCCGATCAGTCCCGAGGTCAGGATCGCAAGCGCGGCCAGCATCGGCCAAAGCTTCTGGCGGGGTTGCACCACGGCAGCTAGGGCGAAGACCAGGGCAGCGAAATGCGGATAGCGTTGCCACCAGCACATCTCGCACGGGTAGAGCCCGAACACATATTGCGAAATGTAGGCGCCGCCCAACAGGCCGAGCGGCAAAGCCAGCGCCAGGCCCCGTGCCGTAACCTTCATCGCCTTATTTCCTCTTCAACGCCATGGTCGCCCGACCGCCCCGGCGCAGGGTTTCCAGCGCGTAATAGAGCTGGAAGTCGGTAATGCCCTTGGCCTTCAATTCCTCGGCGCTCGCCTTGAAGCGCGGATCGTCCTGGCGATCGGTCTCCAGCTGCTTGTCAGCCACGCCAAGTTCGTTGACGAGGTGGCGACGCAGGTCGCTTTCGCGCATGGTCAGCTCGGCCCGGCGGCGGGCATCGGGATCGGATAGCTGGGGGACGCGGATGTCGGGATCGATCCCGCCTTCCTGCACTGAGCGGCCTGAAGGCGTGTAATAGCGGGCCGTGGTCAGCTTGATGGCGCGGGTCTTGTCGAGTTCGAACAACGACTGGACGCTGCCCTTGCCAAAGCTGCGCTCACCCATGATCAGCGCGCGCTTCTGATCCTGCAGCGCGCCAGCGACGATCTCCGAGGCCGAAGCCGAACCGGCATCAATCAACACGATCACCGGCAGGCCCTTGGCGGCATCGCCGGGGATCATCTCTTCGGCGCGGTAGAATTCGTTATCGCGCGGATTGCGGCCGCGCTGCGACACGATATCGCCCTTGGTCAGGAACAGGTCGGACAGGGCCACGGCTTCATCCAGTGAGCCGCCCGGGTTCTGCCGCAGGTCGAGCACCAACCCTGCCAGCCTGCCACCCGCCTGCTTCTTGAGATCGGTGATTGCGGCCCCGACATCGACGCCGACATCGCGCGAGAACTCGTTGACCGAAATGACGCCCACGTCCTTCTCAAGCTGCCAGGTCACAGGCTCAAGATCGATGACGCCGCGGGTCACGGTGACATCGAAAGTGCCATCGCGCCCTTCACGGAACAGGGTCAGGCGGATCGTGGTGCCGGCCTCGCCGCGCATCCGGGCCACGGCTTCATCCAGATCGATCCCGTAGATCAGCTTACCATCAAGGTGGGTGATATAGTCCCCGGCCTTGACCCCGGCCTTCTCCGCCGGGCTGCCCTTCATCGGGGCGATGACACGGACGGCATCGTCATCCATGCCGACACTCAGACCGAGGCCGGAATAATTGCCGTCTATCATGTTGGTGAGGCGCTGGAACGAAGCCCCTTCGACATAACTTGAGTGCGGATCAAGCGAGGCCAGCATGCCGTCGATCGCGCCGGCGATCAGCTTGTCATCGTCGACCGATTCGACATACTGCGCCTTGACGATCTGGTAGACCGTAAACAGGCGGTTGAACTGGGCAGTGGAGCGCCCCTCCACCGCGGCAAGACCCGCCGTGGTTGCCGGCAGCAAGGCAACAGCGCTGACCAGCAGCGCGGCGCGGGCAAGGTTGGCAAACTTCATTCGCATCACGGCCTTTCGCCAATCGATTGGTGATGATCCTATCCTCTGCCGCGCCTTAACGCCAGATGGCCCGAAGCAGGGATCGTTTATCGACCCAACTGGTCAAGCGGATTGACCGGTTTGCCATCCTTGCGCAGTTCCAGCGTGACCAGCGGCTGGCCCGGCCCGGTTATCCCAAGCGGCGAGCCATTGACGAGCCGGTCACCCACTTCGACACCAAGCGATGACAGGCCCGTTACCAGCGAGGTCCAGCCGCCGCCGTGTTCGATGATCACGATCTGCCCATAACCCCGATAGACCCCGGCAAAGACGACGCGGCCGGCAGCCGGCGCAATAGCCTGGGCCGCCGGCCGCGCCAGCAGGGTAATCCCGCGTGAGCGCGGCTGGCCCAGTCGCTCGGTCCCGAAGCCGACGACGACACGGCCAGCCAAAGGCAAGGCATAGCCCGGCAGGCGCAGCGCTGGGGCAGCGCTGACCCGCGCCTCGGCCGTTACGACTGCGGTACCTGGGACTGCCGGGCGCATGATTGGTCCGGGCAATACAGCAAGTGCGGCGCGGAGGCGGCTGGCTTCATCAAGCTGGCCAACCAGCCCGTTCAGGTCACGCGCCTGCTCGGCCAGCGCCAGGGCACGTTCCGATTCGCGCGCGGCGAGCCCTCCGGCACTGCGCGCTTCCAGCCGCTGCCGGCTCTCCAGCGCGGCCAATGACTGGCGGCGGGCCGCCAGATCGCGCTGAGCCTGACGCAGGCTATTGGCATTCGCTCGCGCCTGCGCCTGGAGCGACCGACTGCGATCCAGTTCGGCGCGAAGGTCGGCCGTACGCCGCTCAACCTCGGGCAGCATCGCTTCCAGCGAGGCGCGCAAGTAAACCGTATCGTGCAGCGATCCCGGGCGCAGCAGGGCAAGTCCGGCCGGCCGCCGGGCCAGCCGCTGAAGCGCTGCGGTCAGGCGGACGAGCGGCTGCTGGCGCTGGGCCAGCCTGGCGCGGAGCTGGGCACGATCGCGTTCGATCAGGGCGGCACGCGCCTCATTGGCGGCGATCCCCGCTTCGGCCTGCTGGATTCTGGCGGCAATCCCGGCTGCTTCGCGGGCGGTGCGCTCAACCGTGGCATTGGCCGTAGCAGCCTGCGCTTCGAGTTCTGCCGCACGCCGACCCGCAGCCGCCCCGGCGGCACGGGCTTCAGCCAGTGCGCGCTGCAATTCGACGGGATCGCTGGGCGGGACCTGCGCCGCGGCGCTGCCCAGAGCAGTCAGCGCGAGGAGCGGCATCAGACGAAGCAGGGCGGCGGCAGACGACATCGCACGCCTTATCCCGAACGGTGATAAGGATGACCAGCTAGAATACTGGTAGCACGCCATAATTGTTCGGCCAGCATGGCCCGCACCAGCAAGTGAGGCCAGGTCATCGGACCAAAGCCGAGCAGCAGATCTGCCCTGTTGCGCGCAGCATCGCCATGACCGTCAGCGGCGCCAATCAGGAAGCGGGCCTCGCGCACACCGTCATCGCGCCAACGCCCCAGCAGCGCAGCGAAGTCTTCTGACGAGACTTGCTTGCCGCGTTCATCGAGCAGGATTTCACGCGCGGGCGTTAAGGGGGCGGGAATCACACCGCCACTATCAGGAAGCTCGGTCTGGACCACCGGCCAGGTGATCCGCTTCATATAACGCGCGACCAGCTCAGCCTCGGGCGAGCGGGCGATCTTGCCGCGGGCAATGACGTGCAACCGCATCGAGGAAGGTTCAGGCTGCGCCCGAATCCCCGAAGGCCCACATCCGCTCAAGGTTGTAGAAGCTGCGCACTTCCGGGCGGAACAGGTGAACGACCACGTCACCGGCATCGATCAGCACCCAGTCAGCCGCCGGGAGGCCTTCAATCCGGACATGGCCAAAGCCGCCCTGCTTGACGCGCTCAGCCAGCTTCTGCGCCATGGCCGCGACCTGGCGGGTGGAGCGACCGCTGGCGATCACCATGTGATCGGCGATCGAGCTTTTGCCTTCGAGCGGGATCGAGACGATTTCCAGCGCCTGGTCATCGTCCAGCGACTGGAGCACCAGGGCGTGGAGCGAACCCGGTTCGGACGGGGGCAGCGGGGTGGGCGTTCCGGCAGCGGCCGGGGCGTTCGTGGCAGGTGTCATGTAGCGGGCGAGTGCTCCTTGGGGCGGGCGGCGCACGACGGCGCAGGGACAAGGCCCAGCCCGTTCATGGCGTGTCGAGATTGACCGGATGGTGCGTCAGCGGATCCCGGACTGTCCGGCCAGCGTAAAGCTGGGCCCAGTCTGGATCACCGCGCCGAATGGCTGTTGCCGAGCGCGGATCGGGATCGAATCGCAAGTGTATCAGCGCGGGAGCGCTCCATCCTGCCCGGTGTTTCAAACTGGCCGCGGACCGCCGGTATCGGCCGAGCCATGCCGCAGCGGGGCTCGCCGCAGCGGAGCCACCATAGCCGGGACGCGCAATTACCGCAATCGGCATGGTGCGGGCCAGCCTGCGCCAGTCGCGCCAGCGGTGCAGCTGGGCCAGATTGTCGCTCCCCATCAGCCAGACAAAGTCGATATTGGGATAGCGCCGATGCAGCGCGCGCAGGGTATCAACGGTGTAAACGGTGCCCAGCTCGCGCTCGATTGCGGTAGGGATGATCGGTGCGCGGCGGGCCAGCTGCATGGCCGAAGCCAGCCGCGCGGACAGCGGCGCCATGCCGGCCGCCGGCTTGAGCGGATTGCCGGGCGATACCAGCCACCACACCGCATCCAGGTTCAGCGCCGCGCGCGCGAACAGGCTGATCCGCCGGTGCCCGCCATGGGCCGGGTTGAAGCTGCCCCCAAGCAGCCCAACGCGCTGCGGGCGGCGGCTCAGGGCCGGACCTGCCCGGTGCCGCGCACGAGCCACTTGTAAGTGGTGAGCCCTTCCAGCGCGACCGGGCCGCGGGCGTGAAGGCGTCCCGTGGCAATTCCGATTTCGGCACCCAGGCCGAATTCACCGCCATCGGCAAACTGGCTTGAGGCATTGTGCATCACGATCGCGCTATCGACTTCGCCAAGGAACCGTTCGGCCACGGCCTGATCCTCGGTGACGATGGCATCGGTGTGGTGCGAACCGTGGCGCGCAATATGGCCCATGGCCGCTTCCGGCCCGTCGACCACCGCGACCGAGAGGATCGCTTCAAGGTATTCGGTATCCCAGTCTGCATCGCTGGCCGGAGCGATGCGGTGATCAAGCGCACAGGCCCGCGAATCCCCGCGCAGTTCACAGCCCGCATCGATCAGGGCTGCAACCAGGCCGGCCGATTCGGGATAGAGCGCATCGATCAGCAGCGTTTCCATTGCCCCGCAGACGCCGGTGCGGCGCAGCTTGGCGTTGAGCGCGATTGCCTTGGCCTTGGCCGGATCGGCCGCGGCGTGAATGTAGGTATGGTTGATCCCGTCGAGGTGCGCGAGCACTGGAACCCGGGCATCGGCCTGGACCCGGGCGACCAGGCTTTTTCCGCCGCGCGGCACGATCATGTCGATCAACCCGGCGGCGGTGAGCATCGCGCCGACCGCGGCGCGGTCCTGCGTCGGCATCAATTGCACCGCTTCGGCCGGGATTCCGGCTTCGTCCAGCCCGCTCACCAGTGCGGCGTGGATCGCGCGATTGGAATGAACCGCCTCGCTCCCGCCGCGCAGCAGCACGGCATTGCCCGAACGCAGGCACAGTGCCGCGGCATCCGCGGTCACGTTGGGGCGGCTTTCATAAATGATCCCGATCAGCCCGATCGGCACCCGCACCCGCGACAGGATCAGCCCGTTGGGGCGGCTGGTCCGGTCAATTTCCTGGCCCACCGGATCGGGCAGATCCGCAATGGCGGCGACAGCATCGGCGATGCCGCCCAGCCGCTCCGGATCGAGTTTGAGCCGGTCTAGCATTGCACCGCTGAGACCGCGCGCTGCGCCCGCGGCCATGTCTTGCGCATTGGCGGCAAGGATTTCCGCCGCCTGGGCGCGGATCGCCTGCGCCGCCGCCCGCAACCCTTCCGCACGCTGCGCCGATGATAGCCTGGCAAGCTGCAATTGCGCCTGCCGCCCCGCCTGGGCGAGACTGGCCACCAGCGAATCGGGACCATCGGGAAGTGCTGCTGACGGGGTCACCATTATGGGCGTGCGCCTATCACTTGTGGAACGGTTCCGGCAACCCAATCGACTCGTCGCGCGAGTCTTTCGATTCAGCGACAAGGGTTTGGATGGGATTCGCCTGTCCTGGGGTTAACTGCTAGCGGGCCGCATCGGAAGTCATCAGGAACTTGGGGTCGTCTTGCAAAATCTGACCGTTAGCGGGGTAAGGGACCGCGTGCGGAGCTGGTTCCCGGATCGCGAGTTTTTCATGCGATCGCAGGGGCAAGTCCGTTTCATCAGGGTATCGGCAAGGATGCAGATGGTCGGCAGCGCCGTCCTGCTGGGCTTGCTGCTCGCCTGGCTGCTGTCGATGGCCGGAATGGCTGTTTCGCAATACCTCTCGACGCGTGACCGGCTGGACCTGCTGAACCGCGAGGCCAAGGTCGCGACGGCCGAAAGCCGCGTCGCCGAATACCGCGACGACCTGCAAAGCGTGGCCCAGGACCTCTCGCGCCGCCAGGACGCACTCGAAAAGATGACCGAGGTGCTGCCAGACGACATCAAGGCCGCCGATACCGTTTCCGATTCGCGCGGCGAGGCCGCCAAGACGATCGACAAGGTCAGCGCCGCCCTGCCCGAGGCCGCGGGCCTGGCCAGGATCGAGGCCCGCCAGCTGGCGGTGGTTGAGCGGTTGACCCGCTTCGCCGATCGTCGCTCCGCCGCCGCCGCCCGCCGCATTCGGGCGCTGGGGCTGGATCCCAATACCATGGTCGCGCGGCTCAATGACCGTTCGGCCCAGGGTGGTCCGCTGATAGAGCTGTTCGGCCCCCGCAAGCGCACGCTCGATCCGCGGTTTGAACGGCTTGGCATCAGCCTGGCGCGGATGGATGCGCTGGAACGCGGCCTCGCCGGGATTCCGCAGCACACCCCGGCCAACCTTGATTACATCTCGTCGGGCTTTGGCTATCGCGCCGACCCATTCACCGGCGGCGCGGCTTTTCATGCCGGGCTGGACTTCAAGGGGCCGATCGGCGCGCCGATCTTTGCCGCGGCGCAGGGAAGGGTCGGTTTTGTCGGGGTCCAGCAGGGCTATGGCAACGTTGTTGAAATTGACCATGGCAATGGGCTGGTGACTCGCTATGCTCATATGTCAGGTTTCAGGGCACGGGTGGGTCAACCGGTCCTGGCAGGGCAAGTAATCGGATTGATCGGCAGCACCGGGCGTTCAACAGGTCCACACCTCCACTTCGAGGTCCGGATCAATGATCGGGCGGTAAACCCACGACCATTCCTTGAGGCGTCGTCTCATGTTCAATAAGAAAGCGGC
Organism: Novosphingobium sp. APW14; assembly: GCF_032337075.1. Classification (NCBI taxonomy): domain Bacteria; kingdom Pseudomonadati; phylum Pseudomonadota; class Alphaproteobacteria; order Sphingomonadales; family Sphingomonadaceae; genus Novosphingobium; species Novosphingobium sp. APW14. The sequence continues at coordinate 113,782 of NZ_JAVYAB010000006.1, read as the reverse complement.
GGCAGCAATGCCGTATCCAACAGGCGGAAATACAATGCGCGGATCGACCTTTTCGGTCCTTGGGGCCGACACGGCAATCAAGGGCAATGTCATGGCTTCGGCCGACCTGCACCTTGATGGCAAGGTTGACGGCGATGTCTCCTGCAGCGCGCTCGTTCAGGGCGAAACGGGTGAGATCGTCGGTGCGGTAAAGGCCGAAAGCGCCCGCCTGGCCGGGATCGTGCGCGGATCGATTTCGGCGCGGGAACTTGTGATCCTCAAGTCGGCCCGCATCCATGGCGACGTCCATTACGATGCGCTGACGATCGAACAGGGCGCCCAGGTTGACGGCCGCTTCGCGCCGCGCGGCGTGGGCCAGCCGGAAGAAACCCCGGCCGAAGGCGTTGAGAAGCTGTTGACCCTCGCCGGGTAACGGGGCGGGTTAAGCCAGGCCGACTTCGGCGCGCAGCGCCTTGCGATCAAGCTTGCCGATCATGGTCTTCGGCAAGCTGGCCCGCACCACCACGGCATCAACCCGTTCATGCTTGCCGAGCTGGCCATTGAGCCAGCCGGCCAGCGCTTCGCCGGTCTCGGCCGCGCCTTCGTGCAGGGTGACATAGGCACGGGGCGCTTCGCCGCGATAGGTATCGGGCACCCCGATCACGAGCGCTTCCCTGACCGCGGGATGGCGCAGCAGGACTGCTTCAACCTCGCTCGGGAAGACCTTGAACCCGCCGACCGCAATCATGTCCTTGATCCGGTCGACGATCCGCAGGTAGCCGCCCGCTTCCAGCACGGCCACGTCCCCGGTCCGCAACCAGCGCCCATCGGGCCGCTCGGCAAAGGCGGTCGCCGCGGCCTCTGGCCGGCGCCAGTAACCCCGCATCACCTGCGGGCCCTGGATCGCCAATTCTCCGGGCTGCCCGGCAGGCGCATCCTGGGCCGAATCATCCTTGTCGAGCAGGCGAATCCGCGTGCCGGGGATCGGTTGGCCGATCGTGCCGGGCCGCTCTTCGCCTTCATAGGGGTTGGCGGCAGCCACGCCTGCGGTCTCGGTCAGGCCATAGCCTTCGATCAGGCGGGCGCCGGTCACCGCCTCGAACCGCTGCTTGAGTGGCAGCGGCAAGGGGGCACCGCCAGAGATGCAGACCCGCAAGGAGCTGAAATCGGTCTTGCCACAAGCGGGGTGGTCAAGCAGGGCCTGGTACATCGTCGGCACGCCCGGCATCGAAGTCGCCTCGACCCGGGCCAGGGTTTTCAGCGCCTGCCCGGCATCGAACCGCGGCAACATGGCAATGCAGCCACCATGCGCGACGGTCCGGTTGAGCACGCAGATATTCGCGAAGACGTGGAAGAGCGGCAGGACGCCAAGGATGACATCGCGCGCATCGTGTTGCGGGTCGATCGCTTCAACCTGCCGCGTGTTCGCCGTGATGTTCTGGTGCGTCAGCATCGCCCCCTTGGGGGTGCCGGTTGTGCCGCCGGTATATTGCAGCAGGGCCAGGTCTTCTTCGGGATCGAGCGTGACCGGCCGCGGGGCGGCCGCACAAAGCATATCATCCCAATGCAGGGCCTGCGGCGGAATGTGGGCCAGGGACTTGCGCGCAAACAGGCGCAGGGCCAGGCTCTTGGCCCAGGGCAGTTGCGCGGCCAGCGAGCCGACCACCAGCCATTCCAGGGCCGACTGTTCCTGGACGGCCAGCGCCGCGGGGAGGAGCGCCGACGAATCGACCGTCACCAGCAGCCGCGTGCCCGAATCCGCGACCTGGGCCGACAATTCGGCGGGTGTGTAAAGCGGTGAAAAATTGACCACCGTCGCCCCGGCGATCATCGCGCCGTAATAGGCCGCAAGGTAGATCGGCACATTGGGCAGGAACAGCCCGACCCGGTCCCCCTTGGTGATGCCAAGCTGCTGCAGGCCGGCCGCGAAAGCGCGCGCCTCGGCATGCAGATCGGCATAGCTGAAAGTCCGGCCCAGGAAATCGACCAGCGGCCGATCGGCAAACCGCGCAGCGCTATCCGCAAACATTTGCGGGACCGAGAGCGGCGGAAAGTCGGTGTCCCACGGCGTCGGGTGCGCATAATGCACCTGCCAGGGCTGGGATGGCGGGGCGGCGACCGTGCTGACACTCATATCAGCTTAAGTGGTGCCACGAGGTGCCCGGCGCAAGCGCCGGGCTGAGTGAGATCTAGGGCTTAGCCTTCATCTGCCGCTTCTGCGGCACGCTTGGCCTCTAGCCAGGCTGCAGCTTCGGCTTCCTGGGCTGCTTCCGAAGCGGCCTTGGTCTGGGCCTCACGCTCAGCCCGCAGCTCTTCGATCAGGGCCTCGCGGTCATCGCCGAGGCGGGCATCGTCACCAGCCTCGTCGGTGAGGCCGGCCTTCTTGGCAGCCTTGGCGACGATGGCATCGAGCTCGCGCTGGCTGCACAGGCCCAGGGTCACCGGATCCTTCGGCTGGATGTTGGCAATATTCCAGTGGCTGCGATCACGGATCGCGGCGATGGTGTTGCGGGTCGTACCGATCAGCTTGCCGATCTGCGCATCCGAAATTTCCGGGTGCGCACGCAGGATCCAGGCAATGCCATCGGGCTTGTCCTGGCGCTTCGACACCGGGGTATAGCGCGGGCCCTTGGTGCGGCTGACCGTTACCGGTGCCTTCTGCATCTTCAGCGCATAGTTGGGATCGGCCTGACCCTTTTCGATCTCAGCCATGTTGAGTTCACCCGCGCGCACCGGATCGCGGCCGGTATACTTGGAGCTGGCGAGGTCATCGGCCATGGCCTGGACTTCAAGGATGTGCAGCCCGCAGAACTCGGCGATCTGTTCGAACGACAGCGCGGTGTTATCGACCAGCCACGAAGCAGTGGCATGCGGCATCAGCGGGGTGGGCTGGGTCACGGGTAGTCTCCGCCAGAAATCAGGTTCAAAATAATAGGGCCGCCCCTTACCGGAGCGGCCGTTCGGCGGATCATCTAGGTGATAATGGCGGATTCGGCAAGGATTGAGTCAGGATCGCTCAGACCCGCAGCACGATCTTGCCAATATGTGCGCCCGCTTCCATCCGGGCATGGGCCGCCGCCGCCTCTGCCAGCGGGAAAGCCTGGTCCATGATCGGGCGCAGCTGGCCGCTGGTGAACAGGGGCCACGCCGTCCTGGCGATTTCCTGGGCCAGCAGTGCCTTGAACTGGTTGGAGCGCGGGCGCAGCGTTGAACCGGTCAGGGTGTAACGCCGGCTCATGATCACGGCCATATTGAGTTCGGCCTGCATCCCGCCCTGGACAGCGATGGTCACATGGCGGCCATCTTCCTTCATGCAGCGCAGGTTGCGGGCGACATAGTCCCCGGCCACCATATCGAGCACCAGTTCCACGCCCTGGCCCCCGGTGATCCGGCCAACCTCTTCGACGAAGTCGCTGGCCTTATAGTCGATCGCGTGGTCAGCCCCGATCTTCAATGCGGCGGCGCACTTTTCGGAATCGCCGCAGGTGACGATCACCGTCAGCCCGAACGCCTTGCCCAGCATGATCGCCATGGTCCCGATCCCGCTGGTGCCGCCATGGACCAGGATCGTCTCACCCTCTTTCGCCCAGCCGCGTTCGAACACGTTGTGCCAGACAGTAAACAGCGTTTCCGGCAGGGCCGCGGCCTGATCCAGCGGCATGTCGGCAGGGACCGGCAGGCAATGCTCGGCCGCGGCCAGGCAATATTCGGCATAGCCGCCGCCCGAAACCAGCGCGCAGACCTGCTGCCCCAGCATGACGTCATCGACGCCAGCGCCCAACGCAACGATCTCGCCCGCGATTTCCAGCCCCGGGATCGGCGAAGCGCCGGGCGGGGGCGGATAGAGCCCGCGGCGCTGGATCACGTCGGGCCGGTTGACCCCGGCATAGGCAACCTTGATCAGCACCTGGCCTGCGCCGGGATTCGGAACCGGCAAGGTCTGCGGTTGCAGGACTTCCGGGCCACCGGGCGCGTCAAATCCGATCGCGGTCATCGTTTCGGGAAGATTTCCGGCCATTTGCGCTTTTCCTGTTGGCATTCCAGCACCGGGGCACGGGCCTAGCCTTAGGCCGTGTTGACAGCAAGCGCAGGAAGTCCGATTTTGCGATCCGGATGGACGAAGACGATCGCCCCCGCGCGCGCAGCGACGCCGCCAGCCAACTGGCGCTGGAACCGCTTGACCGCCTCTCGCAAGACGAGCTGGCCGAGCGGATTGCCCTGCTCGAATCCGAAATTGCGCGGATCAAGGCGCACCGTGACAAGGTTTCAGCCCACCGCGCCGCGGCCGACGCCTTGTTCAAGCCGCGATCGACATGATTTTTCGGGTGCCCCTTCGCAGTGGCGATAGGGCTTCCCATATAGGTCTGGCCATATAGGTCTGGCCATATAGGTCTGGTTAAACATCCGTGTTCATACTCTTCGGCTATCGAAGGGTCACTCCATCTGTGGGAAGGCTTCACAATGCCAAGTTTCGCCCAGAGCCTTGAAAAGACGCTGCACAGCGCGCTCGCCAACGCATCAGAGCGCAGCCATGAGTATGCGACTCTGGAACACCTGCTGCTGGCCCTGATCGACGATCCGGACGCAGCCCAGGTGATGCAGGCCTGCGGCGTCGAGCTGGCAGAGCTGGGCGAGGTGGTGCGCCAGTACCTTGACCAGGAATACCAGAGCCTCAAGACCGAGGAAAAGGGCGATCCCGCCCCGACTGCGGGGTTCCAGCGGGTGATCCAGCGCGCGATCCTGCACGTGCAATCAAGCGGTAAGGACACGGTAACCGGCGCCAACGTGCTGGTTGCGCTGTTTTCCGAACGCGACAGCTATGCCGTCTATTTCCTGCAGCAGCAGGACATGAGCCGGCTCGACGCCGTGAGCTTCATCAGCCACGGCATCGGCAAGGGCGGCAAGCGGATCGAGGACAAGAGCCCCAAGGGCAGCGAAAGCGAGAGCCCGGCCCAGGAAGAAAAGGCCCAGGGCAAGGACGCCAAAAAGGAAAGCGCACTCGACCAGTTCTGCGTCAACCTCAACGAGAAGGCGCTGGCCGGCAAGGTCGATCCGCTGATCGGCCGCGGCCCCGAAGTCGATCGGACGATCCAGATCCTGTGCCGCCGTTCCAAGAACAACCCGCTCTATGTGGGCGATCCCGGCGTGGGCAAGACCGCGATTGCCGAGGGTCTGGCCCGCAAGATCGTGGAGGGCGAAGTGCCCGAAGTGCTGACCGAAGCGGTGATTTACAGCCTCGACATGGGCGCACTGCTGGCGGGCACCCGCTATCGTGGCGATTTCGAAGAGCGGCTCAAGCAGGTTGTCTCCGAACTCGAAAAGATGCCGCACGCGGTGCTGTTCATTGACGAAATCCACACCGTGATCGGTGCCGGGGCAACCAGCGGCGGGGCCATGGATGCCTCGAACCTGCTCAAGCCGGCGCTTTCGGGCGGGACGATCCGCTGCATCGGCTCGACCACCTACAAGGAATTCCGCAACCACTTCGAAAAGGACCGCGCGCTGCTGCGCCGGTTCCAGAAGATCGACGTGAACGAGCCGACGGTTGAGGACACGATCAAGATCCTGAAAGGTCTGCGCACCGCGTTTGAAGATCATCACAAGGTCAAGTACACGCCCGATGCAATCAAGACCGCGGTTGAGCTGTCGGCCCGCTACATCAATGACCGCAAGCTGCCCGACAAGGCGATCGACGTGATCGACGAAGTGGGCGCGATGCAGATGCTGGTGCCGCCCTCAAAGCGCAAGAAGACCATCACCGCGCGCGAAATCGAGGCCGTGATCGCTACCATGGCGCGGATCCCGCCCAAGTCGGTGTCTTCGGATGACCGCACCGCGCTGGAACACCTTGAGCGCGACCTCAAGCGCGTGGTGTTCGGCCAGGACAAGGCGATCGAGGTGCTGAGCTCGGCCATGAAGCTGAGCCGCGCGGGGCTGCGCGATCCGGACAAGCCGATCGGCTCGTTCCTGTTTTCGGGCCCGACCGGGGTCGGCAAGACCGAGGTTTCCAAGCAGCTGGCCGAGATTTTGGGCATTCCGATCCAGCGCTTCGACATGTCGGAATATATGGAGCGTCATTCGGTCAGCCGCCTGATCGGCGCGCCTCCGGGCTATGTCGGCTATGACCAGGGCGGGCTGCTGACCGATGCCGTGGACCAGCAACCGCACTGCGTGCTGCTGCTCGACGAGATCGAGAAGGCCCACCCCGACCTGTTCAACATCCTGTTGCAGGTGATGGACAATGGCCGCCTGACCGATCACCACGGCAAGACAGTCGACTTCCGCAACGTGATCCTGATCATGACCACCAATGCCGGCGCCAGCGATATGGCCAAGCAGGGCATCGGGTTCGGCGATGTGTCCAAGGCCGATGCCGGGGACGAGGCCGTGAAGCGGATGTTCAGCCCGGAATTCCGCAACCGGCTCGATGCGATCGTGCCCTTTGCCTACCTGGGCACCGAAGTGATCGCGCGGGTGGTAGACAAGTTCGTGCTCCAGCTTGAACTGCAGCTGGCCGATCAGAACGTCCACATCCAGTTCGATGGCGATGCCCGGAAGTGGCTGGGCGAGCGCGGCTATGACAAGCTCTATGGCGCGCGGCCGATGGCCCGCCTGATCCAGGAGAAGGTCAAGCAGCCGCTGGCCGAGGAGCTGCTGTTCGGCAAGCTGCGCCACGGCGGCGAAGTCCACGTTTCGGTCAAGGACGCGGCTCTGGCATTCGAGCTGACCCCGGCCCCGCCGAAGCTGGCCAAGAGCAAGGCCGCAAAGCCCGCCGCCAAGCGCAAGGGCAAGGCCGCCCCCGAACCGAGCAACGACAGCAACGGCACCGATTGATCGGCGTCAATGCGTAGGATTCGGCAGCCTGTCAGCGAGCAGGCTGCCGAATTTCGTTTTGGAGAGCCGAACCAATGCCCACTGACACCGCCGCAAGTCCTTTCGAACGGGTTGGCGGCCATCCGGCCATGCGGGCAATCACAGACCGGTTCTATGACCTGATGGACCAGGATCCGGCCTATGCCGATCTGCGCGCAATCCATGCCGCAGACCTGGCGGAGATGCGCATCCAACTGCCCCTCTTCCTGGCCGGATGGGCCGGCGGCCCGCGCGACTGGTTCGAAGCCAATCCCGGCAAATGCATGATGAGCGCCCACGGCGGCATCCCGATCACGCCGGATACGGCCGGGCAGTGGGCAGAGGCCATGACCCGCGCCATCGCCGAGGTTGACCTGGCCGACCGCGAGATCGCCGATGCCATGGCTGACGTCCTCAGCCGAATGGCGCGGGGCATGGTGCGCGACTGATCCTCGCCATGGGGGCCAATTGCCGTTAGCCTGGGGGCCATGAACTCAATCGACCGTTCGCGCCGTCGCCTTGCTATCGCCGCTGCAGGCCTGGCAGGGTTTGTCGACGCCGTCGGGTTCCTGTCGGCCAAGGGCTATTTCGTCTCGTTCATGTCGGGCAATACGACGCGGCTGGGCGTGGACCTGGCGGTCGCGCCGCACCGTGCGATCGTTCCGGCTGGACTGATCGCGGGCTTCTTGCTGGGCGTCTTCGCGGGAGCGCTGCTGGCGATACGGTTCGAGACCCGGCGCAAGGTTGCGGTTCTGGCCTTGGTCACGATCCTGCTGATCGGTGCCGCGCTGGCACATGCGGCAGGCGCCACCACTGCCATGCCGGGCTTCCTGGTGCTGGCCATGGGCGCGCTCAACAACACCTTCCAGCGCGACGGCGAAGTCACGGTCGGGCTGACCTACATGACCGGTGCGCTGGTGCGCTTCGCGCAAGGCCTGGCGGCGCGCATCGCGGGCAGCGGGGGTGAGGGCTGGGTGAACTGGCTGCTGTTATGGCTTGGCCTTGCGCTGGGCGCGCTGGCCGGAGCCTATGCGCTGCTTTCGGCCCCCGGAATAGCACTGTGGCTTGCCTGCTTGTGGTCGCTCACCCTGGTCTGGGCGGCACGTGGCATCACCGAATCAACACGGAACACTTGAACGGTGCGCCGTAGCACCCTAGTTCAGTTTCAAATCGAAACTGGAGACTCTGCCATGCACCTCGCCGAAACCGCCCTGATTACCTTTGACCAGCTGCTGGGCACGCTGGATCACTTGCTGGGCAAGGCTGCAGCCAGCGAGCAGGGCGAAGCACTGCTCCAGGCGCGGCTGGCGCCCGATATGCTTCCGCTGGCAACCCAGGTCCGGTTCACCACGCAGCAGGTCTACAACACGCTCAACCGCGCCTATGGCGCGAGCCATTCCGGGGCCGATGCCGACCATGGCTCGATCGCCGCAGCCCGCGCCCATCTTGCCGAGGTGCGGGCGCTGATCGCCGCCGCGCGGAAGACTGCCCCACTGGCCGAGGACGCCATGGTGGAGTTCGACCTGCCGAACGGCATGACCTTTGCCCTGACCGTGTCGGACTATGTCCGCGACTGGGCCACGCCGCAGTTCCACTTCCACCTGATGACGGCTTACGCGATCCTGCGCCATGCCGGCCTGCCGATCGGCAAGACCGATTACATGGGCTACATGATGCAGCACCTGAAGGCGCCGCCGCAGGGTTGACCCGCCTAGGGCGCGACGAGCTGCACCTGCTTGTCGCGCCCGGTTGCGCCGCGGAGCAAGCGAAGGCGTGACGTTGCGACGCCCAGTGCCGTTGCCAGCAGATCCAGCACGGCGGCATTGGCCTTGCCGTCCTCGGGCTTAGCGCGGACTTTAACGACCACCCGGCCCGCTTCGATGGCAACGGCCTCTACCCGCGCGCCCGGCGTAACCCGCAGGGTCAGGCGTCCTTCCCCGTCAGCCAGCGCCAGGATCGCCGCAGCGGGCGGCAGGTCAGCCTTCGGCCTGGCCATTCAGCGCCGCCACGTGGTGCTTGGCATTCTCGACATAATGCTTCACGCCCATCTGCAGGCCAGCCAGCATCCGGTCATCGAGATCGCGCATGAAGGTGGCCGGGCGGCCAGACCACAACTGCCGCGCCGGGATCCGCTTGTTTGGCGATAGCAGCGCACCCGCCGCCAGCATCCCGTCATGCTCGATCACGCAGCCGTTCATGGTCTGCGCCGAAAAGCCGACGAAACCGCGGTCCTCGATCACCGTGCCATGGATCATCGCCATGTGGCCGATCAGCACGTCTTCCCCGATCAGCGTGGGATAGCCGTTGGGATTGCCGGGCATCGGCCCATCGCAATGGATCACGCTGCCATCCTGGACATTGGTGCGCGCGCCGATCACCACCCGGCTGACATCGCCGCGGATGACGCAGTTATACCAGATCGAGGCATCGGGCCCGATCTCCACATCGCCAATGATCCGGCAACCGGGCGCAATGAAGGCGCTGTCATGGATGCGCGGGCGCTTGCCATGAATTTCAAGGATAGTGGTGTCGGGACGGGTCATATCAGTGGTTTCCCAGCAGGTTGCCCCAGCGCACCTGGGGCAGGATTGAAGCGTGATCATCGGTCCAGGCCCGGGCAGTGACAGGGCCCGGCCCGCGCCAGGAACGCGCTGGATCGATTGTGCGCAAGGCATCGATCCGCGCCGGATCGCGGGCGATAGCAACCCAGGTTGATGGCGTGAAATAGCTGCCAGTGTTCGGGGTCGTATCGTCATCGCGGATCGCGATCCCAAGGCCTCGCTTGCGGGCGATGGCGGCAAGGACCGGCTCAAGATCGATATAGCGGTTTGAAATGTGCACCAGCAGAATCCCCTTGGGGCCGATGGCATCCAGATAGACCCCCATCGCCTCGTCCGTCATCAGATGTAGCGGGATTGCATCGGACGAAAAGGCATCCACCGCGAGCAGATCAAACGTGCCTTCGGGAACCTGCGCCAGCTTGAGCCGGGCATCGCCCAGCACCACCTGCGCACCGGGCGCGCAATCGCGCAGATAAGTGAAGGTGCCATTGCGCGAGAGGTCGAGGACAGCCGGGTCAATCTCGAAGAACCGCCAGGATTGGCCGGGGCGATGATAACAGGCGAGCGTTCCGGTTCCCAGCCCAACCACGCCCAGCCGCGCCTGTGAACCAAACAAGCGATCGGCGTTGGCAAAGGCGATACCGACACCCGAGCCTGGCCCGTAATAGGTCAACGGCAGCCGGCTAAGCTTGGGGTCAAGCGATTGCTTGCCGTGCAGCGTGGTGCCGTGGGCCAGGGTGCGCATCCGTTGCACCGGAAAATCGCGCACGGTGTATACGCCAAAATAGCTGCGGGTGCGCAACCCATCGCGTGAGGCGTTGACGGTATCCCACCCCCCTTGCGCATAGAGCAGCGCCAGCAGCAGCAGCGCCAGCATCCAGCGCCAGGGCGCGATCAGGCAGCCGAGCAGGCCTACGCCCAGCGTCAGCAGGTACTGGCGCTGCGTGAATTCGCCCTCGGTCGAGGTTGCCTGGTAAATGAACCAGCACATCGCCAGGGCCGTACCCAGAACCAGCGCAGCAGTGATCTGGGCCAGTTGCGGGTCAACACCTTTGAGCTTGCGCCAGTCGAACAGGGCGGCGGTTGGCAACAGGAGCGCGGCGGCCAGCACCAGCAGCGGATGTTCCCACACCCAGTCAAACAACAGCGGGGCAAACAAGGCCGTAAACAGGCCGCCCAGCACACCACCCGCCGACATCACCAGATAGAACAGGGTAAGCTGCGACGCATCGGGCCGGGCATCGTAAAGCCGTGAATGCAACGCCACGCAGACCACGAACAACAGGAACACGCTGCCAATTACCGGGGTGAGTGTTGCGGAGTGGCTCGAAGCGGCGGCAAAGCCTCCGGCGGCCAGTACAAACAGCGGGGCAACATTGGTAAAGACCCGCGCCAGCATCCGGCTATCGGCAAAGGCCACGCTGAAGCTGAGCAGATAGAGCCCGAGCGGGATCACCCACAGCAGCGGCATGGCGAAAAGGTCAGTCGTCAGGTGCGTTGTGGTGGAAAGCATCAGCCCCGATGGCACCGCAGCCAGCACCAGCCAGAGCATAATCCTTTTCCAGCCGATCACCTCCGCCGGGCCTTGGGTCTGCTGCACCAGCGCGGTGTCCGCCGTATCCTTGCGGCTCCAGGCGCAAATCGCCACCAGCACCACGAGCAGGGCATAGCCAACCGACCAGCCGATGCTTTGGCCCGAAGCGGAAAGCAGCGGTTCGGCCAGCAAGGGGTAAGCGATCAGGCCGCCAAAGCTGCCCAGGTTCGATGCCGCATAAAGCGCCCAGGGTGCGCTTGATGCAGGATCGGCGGCATACCACCGCTGCATCAACGGCGCCTGCGCCGAAACGAGGAAGAACACCGGCCCGATCGTCAGTGCCAGCAGGGCCGGCACCCACAGGATCTCCATCCCGGCGGAGGGAAGTGGCAAATCGGCCAGGGTGATCGGCAAGGACAGCCCGGCCAGCGCCAGCAGGGCAAGATGGATCCGGCCTTGCCGCTTGAGCGGCAGTTTCGACAGGCGATGGGCATAGTAATAGCCCGCCAGCAACAGCGCCTGGTAGACCAGCATGGCGCTGTTCCAGACGTTCGGCGCCCCACCCAGCCGCGGCAAGGCCAGCCGCGCCACCAACGGCTGAACCAGAAACAGCAGGAAGCTGCCGGCAAGGATCGTCAGGACGAACAGCAAGCGCTGCGCCCCGGCCCCCGACCGGTTCACGGCGCACCCCACTGGCTGCGCGGCAGCGCATAGGTCACATGGCGCAAAAGCGAATCATCGGCCGCCAGGCGCGGATGATCGAAATCGAGATCGGATCGATAATTCATGCCCAGACGCTCCATCACCGCCCGGCTGCGGCGGTTGCCAACATGGGTGATTGCCCAGGCTGCGTCATCGGCAAAATTGTCGAAAAACCAGTTAATTGCAGCGCGCGCTGCTTCGGTCACATAGCCATGCCCCCAGGCCGCGCGGGCGAGGCGCCAGCCGAACTCCCCCTTGCCCGCAACTGGCCCGGCCGTGCCGCGGATCAGGCCGCACCAGCCGATCAACTGTTGATCGTCCTGTCGCACCAGGGCCCAGAAACAATGGCCGTGCTCAGCCTGATGGGCGCGCATTCGGGCAATCAGGGCGGCCACTTCGTCCCGGCTCATTACCGGACCGAGCGTGGCCATCACTTCCGGATCGCTGTTGATCGCGTGGAAGGGCGCAAGATCATCATCGCGCCACGAGCGCATGATCAGTCGTTCGGTGGCGAGCTGGAACTCAGCCATTCAGCAGCCGCGCGGCATGCGCGGCATGATAAGTCAGCACCCCGCAGCAGCCCGCACGCTTGAACGCGGTCAGCGTTTCCAGGACCAGGGCATCGCGATCGCCGGCCCCGGCCGCAACCGCCGCTTCGATCATCGCATATTCACCGCTGACCTGATAGGCGAATACCGGGACGGCGAAGGCTTCCTTCACCTTCACGATAATATCGAGGTAGGGTAGCCCCGGCTTGACCATCACGCTGTCAGCCCCCTCAAACAGGTCCAGCTCCACCTCGCGCAGGGCTTCCTCGGCGTTGGCGGGATCCATCTGATAGGTCTTCTTGTCACCCTTCAGCAGGCCGCGGCTGCCCACCGCATCGCGGAACGGACCATAGAAGGCCGAGGCATATTTGGCGGCATAGGACATGATCTGGACATTGGCCTGACCGGCCCCTTCCAGCGCATCGCGGATCGCGCCAATCCGGCCGTCCATCATGTCGCTGGGCGCAATGACGTCAGCCCCGGCGGCGGCCTGGTTGAGGCTCTGGCCAACCAGCACTTCAACCGTGGCATCGTTCAGCACATAGCCTGCCGCATCGATCAGGCCGTCCTGGCCGTGGCTGGTATAGGGATCGAGCGCCACATCGGTCAGCACGCCGATCCGATCGCCGCAGGCATCCTTGATCGCCCGGATCGCCCGGCACATCAGGTTATCGGGGTTCAGCGCCTCGCCCCCATCCTCGCTGCGCAGCTCGGGCGGGGTGTTGGGAAACAATGCAAGACAGGGAATGCCAAGCGAAACGGCTTCCTTCGCCCGCTCAACCACCAGATCGACCGACCAGCGCGATACGCCGGGCAGCGACGCGATCGGCTCTTCCGTATTTGTCCCGCTGGTGACGAACATTGGCCAGATCAAGTCGGCCGGGGTCAGCACGGTTTCGCGGTGGAGCGCGCGGCTCCAGGCGCTGGCACGGGTCCGGCGCAGGCGGGTGGCGGGATAGGAACCGGTCATGGCCGATGCTCTAGGCGCGAGACCGAGGGGCAGCAAGCCCGCTTCTAAGTGATGGGTGAACCAAGCGGTGCCAGCGCTGCCCCCGGCGCCACGGCCTTGAGCGCGGCCATCCTGGCGCGGAATGCCGCCAACTCCTTGGCATCGACCTGATTGGAAACGGTGAAGCGCACCGACAGCGGATCAACCTTGGCGCCGTTGCGATAGAGCTCGTAATGCAGGTGTGGGCCGGTCGAGAGGCCGGTCGAGCCGACATAGCCAATCACTTGCCCGGCCCGGACGCGGGTTCCCGGGGAAACGGCAATCCGGCTCATATGCGAATAGCCCGTGCCCCAGCCGCCGCCATGTTCCAGTTTGACGTGATTGCCATGGCCCCCGGCCCAGCCCGCGAAACTGACCGTGGCATCGCCAACGGCATAGATCGGCGAACCCCACGCCGCGCCGAAATCGACCCCGGCGTGCATGCGGGTATAGCCCAGGATCGGGTGCCGCCGCGCCCCGAAGTTCGAGGTGATGCGGCCAACCACCGGCATGATCAGGCCCGAACGCTGCGCGCCCATGCCGGATGCTTCGAAGAACTGGCCGTCGCCCCCCCAGCGGAGCAGCTGGGCCTTGGCCTTGCCATCGCGCTCCACCCCCGCGAACAGCAATTCACCGACGCTGGTTTCGCCGCTCGCCGCGCGCTTGAACCCGACAATGATGTCAAACGTGTCGCCCGGCTCGATCGCGGTATCGAGGCTCAGGTGCTGGTCGAGCACCTGGAGATATTGCTGGATCGCCTCGATCGGCGCGCCCGCGGCGCGGGCCGAGCGATAAAGCCCGGCGCCAATCGTGCCGCGGATGCGGAGCGGGGTGGTGCTGACCGGTATCGCGGTGGACCGCAGCACGAAACCACCGTTGCTCCGCGCGATGGTGAGCTTGAGATCAAACCGTGCGCGAAACGAAATGGCGTCAAGCGGCCGGGGCAGGCCCGGTCCTTCACGGCGGCCAAGCGTGATGTCGATCTGCGTGCCCGGCGCGAGGCCGGCCGGATCGATCGATCCGGAAACCAGGTTGCTGACCCGCGCGGCATCGCCGGCACCGGCACCGGCCCGTTGCAGCAGCCGCTCGAAACTGTCACCGGCGCCAAAGCTGGCGGTCAGTTGCACCACGGCCCGTTCGGGCACGTTGGCCGCGGGACGGACCCGGTCCGTGAGCCCCATCCGCACCCAGCTGCCAGAACCGAGTGCCAGCGGCCGGATGGTCTGGGCATGGAAGGCAGCGCGCGCGGCCGGGTCGAGCGGCATGGCTGGCGGCGCGGCCATGGTGGAAAAGTCGGGAAGGAAGGCCAAGGCCAGCGCGCTCAGGCCGAACAGGGTGCCAAGCCCCCTGAACCAGCGCGGCGATCCAATGTCCTCCGCCAGGTCGGGGGCCCAGTCGAGGTGGGCGAGACGCGCCGCCCAGTGCCGACGCAGGCGTTCAAGCTGCCCCACCTGGCCGGCGGACCGATTGCCGGGAATCCGGGCGGGTGACGCTGCCATACCGGTCAGGCGAAGACCCAGCGAGGCTGTTGCGCTCCCGCCATCAAGCGCTTCACGCGATATGAACACCAATCTGCCCCCCGGGCGGCTGCAATCGGCAACCGCTCTGCACGGCTAAGGTTAATCTTCAGCTAAAAATGGGGGCGCTGGGGAATAGGGCTTATGGGCACCTTGTCGGCTCCTGGTGGCAGTGCCACATCCTGGCACGCAATGGCGCGCAGCACTTCTGGCACTCAGCAGCGAGACGATGACAGCCGGGTCAAGGCTGTGCTCGGCCCGACCAATACAGGCAAGACGCACCTGGCGATCGAGCGTCTCTGCGCCCATTCCTCCGGCGCAATCGGCTTTCCCCTGCGGCTGCTGGCACGCGAGGTCTACGATCGGGTTTGTGCGATAAAGGGCGCGGACCGGGTCGCCTTGATCACAGGTGAGGAGCGGATCGAGCCGAAGCATGCCCGCTGGCTGCTATGCACTGCCGAAGCCATGCCCGTCAGTGCTGATCTGGCCTTTGTCGCGCTGGACGAAGCGCAGCTTGGCGCTGACCGCGAACGCGGCCACGTCTTTACCGACCGGCTGCTGCATGCCCGCGGCCGCGAGGAGACCATGATCCTGGGTTCCGCCACGCTCGAACCCATGGTCCGCGCGCTGATCCCGAAGGCAGAGATCGTGGGCCGGCCCCGCTTTTCGACGCTGAGCCACGCCGGTGCCCGCAAACTTTCCCGCATCCCTCCGCGCTCTGCCATCGTCGCCTTCTCGGCCGAGCAGGTTTACACCATTGCGGAAATGCTGCGGCGGTTCCGCGGCGGCGCGGCGGTGGTGATGGGGGCGCTCTCGCCCGAGACGCGCAACCGTCAGGTGGCATTATACCAGTCAGGCGAAGTCGATTATCTGGTGGCGACCGACGCGATCGGAATGGGGCTCAACCTTGATGTTCAGCATGTTGCCTTTGCCGGGCTGTCCAAATTCGACGGGGTACGCCAGCGGCGGTTGATGCCAGCGGAAATGGCCCAGATCGCCGGCCGCGCCGGGCGACACCAGACCGATGGCACCTTTGGCACGCTGGCGGGGACCGGCAGCCACGACAGCGAATTCACGCCCGAAGAGATCTACGCGATCGAAGAGCACCGTTTTGCCCCGCTGACGCATTTGTTCTGGCGCGATTCAGAACCCGATTGCAGCAGCGTGGCCAATCTGATTGCCGACCTGGAGCGTCTGCCGGGACGCCCCGAACTACGGATTGCGCCCGAGGCAATCGACCTGGCAGTGCTCAAGCGGCTGGCCGATGATCCCGCGATCCTGGCCGAAGCAAAGGGCAACAAACGCGTCGCGCGGCTATGGGATGCCTGCCGCCTGCCCGATTTTCGCCAGCACGGTGCGGAAACCCACGCCCGCTTCGTGGCACGGCTGTGGACGGACCTGAAGGACGGCCAGATCCCCGGCGATCATGTTGCCCGCGCGATTGCCGAACTTGACCGCCCCGATGGCGATATCGACACGCTGCAGGGCCGGATCGCGGCGATCCGATCGTGGTCCTATATCGCCCAACGGCCCGACTGGGTGCTGGCGCGCGAGGAAATGGCCGCCCGCGCCCGCGCCGCCGAAGCCCGGCTATCGGATGCGTTGCACGGACGGCTGACTGAACGGTTCGTCAATCGCCGCACTTCGGTCCTCATGAAAAAGCTGGGCCCGGATGCCGGCTTACTACCGGTCACAGTCGAAGAGGACCGGGTGCTGGTCGATGGCGAGGCGATCGGCGTGCTGTCAGGGTTCCGGTTCCGGGTCGATCCCGCCGCGCGACTGGCCGATCACAAGCTTTTGCTGGCAGCAGCAGAGCGCCACTTGCCGGTTCTGCTGGCCAGGCGCGCCGAAAGGCTGACCGCCGCCCTTGCTGCAGGCGAACGCGTTGAACTCACCCTGTCAGGCGCAAGCCTGGAGTGGGAAGGCGAGCGGATCGCCCGGCTTGCGCCCGGCAAGTCCATCCTCAACCCTGTGCTGGCGCTGGAACCGGCCCTGACGACCCTGCCGCAAGTTGCGCGGCGCGACCTTGAATCTGCCCTGCTGGGCTGGCTGGAAGGGACGATGGCTCCGCTCGCGCCGCTGCGCAAGCTGGAACAGGCCAGCCGCGCAGCCGATGGCGGGCCCGAACTGCGCGCCCTGCTGATCCGCCTGATCGAAGCTGGCGGGACTCTCGGCAAGGCAGGTTCCGGGATTGACCTGCTCAAGCCGGCCCAGCGGCACCTGCTGCGCCGGTTGGGCGTGCAGGTGGGTGCGCTCGATCTGTTCATGCCGGCCATGCTCAAGCCGGCTGCCTTGACGGCATGGCGCAACTTGCAGGCCGTAAAGGGTGCGCAGTTGACCGCTCCGCATCCGACTATGCCTCCGGTCCTTGCAGTGATCGGACGGACGGCCCCGCCCCCCGGCTATCGCTCGCTCGGCCAACAGGCGCTGCGCCTCGACATGGCAGAAAAGCTGCTGCATGCCGCTCACGGTCTGCGCAGCGCCGCCGCTGGCAAGCCTGTGGTTCTGAACCCCGCGCTGGCCGTGTCGATGGGCCTTGGCACCGCGGCCTATGCCCAATTGCTCCGAGCCGCGGGGTTCCAACCGATCATGCCGCGCCCGCTGCCAAAGGGCGCCGCAGGCCCCATCGCGCCGCCGCGCTGGCGCTGGCGGCCTGGCCGACCCGACCACCGCCCCCCGGCGCGCGCGGCTCGGCCTGCCAGTGGCGCCTTTGCTGCGCTTGCGGACCTGGTTCGATGAGGGTCGACAAGCTGCTTTGGTACCTGCGGCTCGCCCCATCGCGGACCTTGGCCCATGATTGGGTGGCCGAAGGGCACTTTCGGCTGAACGGAAAACGAATCGAAAAGCCAAGTGCAGCTGTTGCCGTGGGTGACATTCTGACGGTTCCGGCGCGGTCTGGCGTGCGGGTAATCAAGCTTATTACGGTTCCCGAGCGACGCGGTCCCGCGCCGGAAGCGCTCGCTTGCTACCACACGCTTGACGAGCGCGTCGCAAATCCCATAGCAGCACAAAACAACACCACGCCTCAGGGGACCTGAATACCATGACCTATGTCGTCACCGACGCCTGCATCAAGTGCAAGTACATGGACTGTGTTGAGGTCTGTCCTGTCGATTGCTTCTACGAAGGCGAGAACATGCTGGTGATCAACCCCAGCGAATGCATCGATTGCGGCGTGTGCGAACCGGAATGCCCGGCCGAAGCGATCCTGCCCGATACCGAATCGGGTCTGGAGCAGTGGCTTGAGCTGAACGCCAAGTATTCGGCCGAGTGGCCGAACCTCACCACCAAAAAGGACACGCCGGCGGATGCCGACGAGCACAAGGGTGAGGAAGGCAAGTTTGAGAAGTACTTCTCGGCAGAACCCGGCGAAGGCGATTGATCCTTCGCGCATGCAGCGCGAATCGATTGCATAGTTTGCATCTGTATTGAATTTGAGCTGGCAGCGGAATCGCTTGTCAGAGCGCGGAATTCTGCGCTCTGGCAATTTTGTTGCCGACATGCTATACAATCGCCCGACTTCCGGGGCTTCCTGCCTCGGTAGCATGGCAATAATTGGCTAGGCGGGACTGCGAACACGGACGGAGGAACACGGTGCCAGCCGCTCAAGGCCGGTGCCGGGATTGGTAATCCACGCCGCCATCCGGTTCGACGGGTAATGTTCCCGCCACATGAAAGGACGATACATGGCTTCCAAGGCGCACGCCTTCGATGTTGGTGACTACGTCGTTTATCCCAAGCACGGTGTTGGCAGGGTGATCGAGCTGCAGGAGCAGGAGATCGCTGGCATGACGCTGGAACTGTACGTTCTCCGTTTCGAAAAAGAGCGCATGACGCTGCGCGTTCCGACCAACAAGGTCGAGGCGATCGGCATGCGCAAGCTGTCCAGCGACAAGACCCTGCGCGAAGCGCTCGATACACTGAAGGGCAAGCCCAAGGTCAAGCGCACCATGTGGTCGCGCCGCGCCCAGGAATATGAAGCGAAGATCAATTCGGGCGATCTGGTGTCGATCGCGGAAGTGACGCGCGACCTGTTCCGCGCCGATGACCAGCCGGAACAGTCCTATTCGGAACGGCAGATCTTCGAAGCTGCCTCGTCGCGCCTCGCGCGTGAATTGGCAGCCATGGAAAAGACCGATGAACCGGCTGCACTCAAGAAGATCCTCGCGATTCTCAACGAGCATGCGCCCAAGTACTATGCCGAGGCGGCCACCGCCTGACGGCACCAACCCGATCACCGAGAAGGGCCGTTCCCGCAAGGGAGCGGCCCTTTTCGTTGTCGGCACAACCCGCCCCTTGTTGTCTCCGCCATGCTGTATTATATCAACAACACACACCAGCAGGAGACTCGCGATGAAGTTTGACAGGTTCTTTCGGGCAATCGGCCCGATTGCTGCGGTGGCCATGGCTGCCGGGGTTGCCGCTTGCGACGGAAATGTCTCGATCAATGGCGAAAAGGGCAAGCCGCTTGCCGAAATCGACCTGACCGGCACGCCGCCCGAGGAACTGGTCCTGCTGGGCCCGGACGAGATCCGCGTAACCCAAGGCGACAAGCTGGCGATCACGGTCGAGGGTGACAAGGCCGTGACCGACAAACTGCGTTTTACGCTGAAGGGCGGTACCCTGGGCGTGCTGCGCGAAGGCAAGAGCATGGGTGACGGCAAGGCCGTGGTCAACGTGACCATGCCCGCACCCAAGACGCTGACCATGGCCGGATCAGGCAAAATCAATTCCGCTGCCCTGGCCAGGGACGCCAAGGTAACGATTGCCGGATCGGGTGACATCGAAACCCCCAATGTTGCCAGCGACAAACTGGACCTGACGATCGCCGGCTCGGGTTCCTATCGAAGCGCAGGCAACGTCAAGGTGCTCGAGGTCAGCATTGTTGGCAGTGGTTCGGCCGCAATGGACGCACTCAAGACTGACAAGGCCGACCTGACCATTGCCGGTTCGGGCAATTCCACTTTCGCCAGCGATGGCGAGGTCAAGGCCAAGATCATGGGATCGGGCAGCGTTACCGTTCGTGGCCGCGCGCGCTGCACGGTTGAATCGATGGGTTCAGGCAAGCTGGTCTGCGAACCCGGCAATGGCACGGCTCCAACTAGCGAGAAGCCCTGATGGCGCTGAGGTTCATCGGCGGCTAATCCGGGGCCAATCAGGATCGGACGATCCTGTTCAATCCTGAACACACCGGGAGTTAGCCATGCCTCGTCTCAAACCGCTCCTCCTCCCTGCCCTGCTGGCCCTGCCTGGATGCGGGGTGGCAGGAGCTGCGGTCGACCTGGCCAGCGCTCCGGTTCGCGTGGTAAAAACCGGCAGCACGGTTGTCGACAAGATGACCACCAGTCAGGCTGAAAAGGACCAAAAGCGAGGCCGCGAGATTCGCCGGCGCGAGGAACAGATCGGCGAGCTGGAACGGGACTATCGCAAGCAGTCCGGCAAATGCCAAAGCGGCGACGAAGACGCCTGCCGCAAGGCGGATCGGATCCATGCTGAAATGCGCGCGCTGATGCCAAGCGTGCCTTACGAAGCACGGTAATCAGGCTGCGGCGCGGGCCAGCCGGTCATTGATCGCTTCGCCGATGCCTTTGTCCGGGATCGGCGCGACGGCAATCCGCGGATGGGGAGCGCCAGCCGCGGCGTGAAGCGCGGCATAAAGTTGCGCCGCCGCTTCGGCCAGATCGCCGCCGGGGGATAAAGACAGATCCCCGCCGATGGCGCCAAAGCCGATCAGGAACTCATCATCGGCGGCAGCCGTGGCATTGAGGCGAACCGGCTTGCCCGGCGCATAGTGGCTGGCCAGCTGGCCGGGAGCCTCGATCGCGGCCGACGTCACGGCTTCGGGCGGACAGCCCAGGACTTCGGCAATCCGCTCTGCCGCAATCGGCCCCGGGCGCAGGACCTGCCAGGGTCCATCCTCGCGCAGCGCAACGATCGTCGATTCGAGCCCGGCGGCGCTCGCCCCGCCATCCAGGATCAGCGGCACGGCCGCGCCCAGTGATCCCGCGACATGGTCTGCCCGGGTCGGGCTGACACCGCCGCTGCGATTGGCCGATGGGGCCGCCAGCGGCAGGCCGCTGGCCTCGATCACAGCGCGCATCACCGGATGAGCCGGACAGCGCAGGGCAATGGTCGGCAGTCCCGCCGTGACTGCCGGTGCAATCGGCGCACCCGGCTGCAACGGGAGAACGAGCGTCAGCGCCCCGGGCCAGAAAGCCGCAGCCAATGCCTCGGCACGCGGATCGAACCGGGCCAGGCCGCGCGCGACAGCGACCGAGGGCACGTGAACGATCAGCGGATTGAAGTCTGGCCGGCCTTTGGCGCGATAGATCGCCGCTACTGATTCGGCTCGATCTGCACGAGCGGCTAGCCCGTAAACTGTCTCGGTTGGCAAGGCGACAAGGCCACCGGCGCGCAATGCCGCAGCGGCCGCAGCAATCCCGGCGGGATCGGCGGCACGGATCTGTGCGGCTTCTTGCTTGTCGGACATGCACCTCCCGCTATAGGCGGGAAGCCGCAAAGCCAAGGGAAAGCAAGAGAGCACCATGGATTTCACTGCCCCTACCGCCGATCAGGTCCTCGCCATTCGCGTCAACGCCGGGATCGAAGAGCTTGCGTCGCACCCGCGCTTTGCCGCTGCCAGCCCCGATATGGTCGAAGCGATCGTCGAAGGCATCGGCCAGTTTGCCGCAGGCGAATTTGCCCCACTCAATCGCAAAGGCGATGTCGAAGGTGCCAAGCTGGCCAATGGCACGGTGACGCTGCCCGCCGGCTTTGCCGAAGCCTATCAGGCCTATGTCGAGCAGGGCTGGAACGCCGTTGCCGGCGACGAGGCCCATGGCGGCCAAGGCTTGCCCTTCACGCTGGCTGCCAACGTGCTGGAGAATCTGGGCGCCGCCAACATGGCCTTCTCGCTGCTGCCGATGCTGACGGTTGGCGCAATTGAAGCGCTGGCCCACCATGGCAGCCCCCAGCAGCAGGCGCTGTACCTGCCCAAGCTGGTCAGCGGCGAATGGTCCGGCACCATGAACCTGACCGAACCGCAGGCCGGATCGGATGTCGGTGCGCTGCGCACCACGGCCACCCCGCGCGGCGATGGCACCTGGGCGATCAAGGGCACCAAGATCTACATCACCTGGGGCGAGCATGACCTGGCGGGCAATATCATCCACCTGGTCCTGGCCCGCACCCCGGGTGCACCGGCAGGCAGCCGGGGCATCTCGCTGTTCGTGGTCCCCAAATACCTGGTGAAGCCCGACGGCTCATTGGGCGCACGCAACGATCTGCGCTGCGTTTCGATCGAGCACAAGCTGGGGATCATGGCGAGCCCGACCTGCGTGATGAGCTTTGGCGACAACGACGCGTGCGTGGGCGAATTGGTCGGGCATGAGAACGAAGGCCTGAAGGCCATGTTCACGATGATGAACTCGGCCCGTATCAATGTTGGCAACCAGGGCGTGCAGATTGCCGAGCGCGCGCTGCAACAGGCCGGCTATTATGCCCGCGAGCGTGTCCAGTCGGCCCGCGCGGGCGGCGCCAGCCGCGAACCGGTGGCGATTGTCGAGCACCCCGATGTGCGGCGGATGCTGCTGCGGATGCGCGCCCTGACCGAAGGCGCGCGCGCGTTGCTCTATTACACCGCCGGCCAGGTCGATCGCGGCGCGCTGGGGGACGATGCCGCCCAGCTGCGCGCCGATTGCCTGGTGCCGATGCTCAAGGCCTGGGGCACCGACATTGGCTGCGAAGTGGCCAGCCTGGGCGTGCAGATTCACGGCGGCATGGGCTTTGTCGAGGAAACCGGCGCCGCCCAGCATTACCGCGATGCCCGGATCGCCCCAATCTATGAAGGCACCAACGGCATCCAGGCGGCCGATCTTGTGACGCGCAAGCTCGGCTACGAGCAGGGCGGCGTCCTGACGTCACTGTTCGCCGAAATCGCCCGGGATTGCAGCGATGCACCCGAGCTCGCGGCCTTGGCTGGTGACTGCGAGGGGATTGCCCGCTGGATGGTCGATCAGGCGAGCCTGGACGACCGGCTGGCCGGCAGCGTGCCGTTCTGCACGATGAGCGCCGTGGCCGTGGCCGGATGGCAGCTGCTGCGCCAGGCGCGCGCGTTGTCCGCCGAATCGACGCCGCAGGCCAAGGCCAAGGCCGTGGTTGCCGGCTACTTTGCCCAGCATATTGCCAGCGAGGCCCGCGGGCTCAAGGTGCAGGCGCTGGCTGGCGCAGATCTGCTTTACGCACTCGACGCCGAGGCCCTTGCCGGATGAGCGATCAGGGCGATCCGCTGGCCCGCATCGCCGATGCGCTTGAACGGCTGGCCGGCGCCCTGCCAGCCATGCCTGACTGGACGGCGGCCCCGGCCTATGTCTGGGATCGCAGCGGTGCCCGCGCCGTTGCCAACCTTGCCGCGCCTTCGCTTGACCTGCTGCAGGGGATCGACGCCCAAAAGGCGCTGGTCACCGCCAATGTTGCCCGCCTGGCCGCGGGACACGCGGCGCACGACATGCTGCTGTGGGGCGCGCGCGGCATGGGCAAGTCAGCCTTGCTGCGCGCCAGCGTGATCGCGGCGCAGGATCGCGATCCTGCGGCACTGGCCCTGGTCCAGGTGGCACCGGATGCCTCTGCCGCCCTGCCCGGCCTGTTCGCGGCGCTGGGCGGCGAACAGCGCCGCTTCCTGGTGTTCATCGATGATCTTGGTTTTGCCGAGGGCGACAGCGAAGGCTCACGCGCGCTGCGATCATGGCTGGAAGGCGGGGTCGACGCCCGCCCCGGCAATGTCCGTCTTGCCGTCACCGCCAATCGCCGGGCGATTGTCTCGCGCCATGCCGGGGAGCAGGCCATTTCTTCCAGAGAAGAGGGGCCGATCAACCCGCGCGATGCAGTGGATGACAAGCTGGCCCTGGCCGACCGGTTTGGCCTGTCGATCGGCTTTCATGTTTGCAGCCAGGATGACTATCTGGCGATTGTTGGCGGCTATTGCGCCAGCCATGGCCTCAGCTGGGATCAGGGCGAGGCGCTGGAATGGGCCAAGCGGCGCGGTGCCCGCTCGGGCCGCGTCGCCTGGCAATTCGTGACCGAACTGGCCGGACGGGCCGGCCAGTCGCTCTAGGCCTTAACGGCCAGCCCCCGTCTGCTTGAACCCGGCGCGGTACTGCGCCTCAAGATTGCCATCCAGTTCACGCTGGGCCGGCATGCGCGCCGTCACCACCGGGCGCACGGCTGCTGCAGGTGCCGCGCCCGGTGCGGTGACCCGCCAGATGATCCCGCCGGTGTCATCGCTGACCAGCAGGGCGCCGGTCTTGTCGAAGCCCACCCAGGTCGGGCGACCGCGCGTTTCCTTCTTGCCACTGAGGAAACCGGTCAACACCGGGATCGGCTTGCCCTGCGGATTGCCGTTGGCATCGAAGGCAACGAAGACCACATCATAGCCGGTCAGCGGTTCGCGGTTCCACGAACCATGGCGGGCGATGAAGGCCCCATTGGCAAAGGCCGGTCCCATCCGCTCACCACCGCGCACGAAGGCCAGGCCCAGCGGCGCCATGTGGGCGCCCAGGCCATATTCGGGCTTGCGGACATATTCATCGATGAATTCCGGCGGCTGCCCGCCCACGCGATCATCGTCGTACTTCTTCCAATAGATCCACGGCCAGCCATAATGGGCACCCACGGGCACATTGGTCAGGTAATCGGGAACAAGATCCGGGCCGAGCATGTCGCGCTCGTTGACCACGGTCCAAAGCTCGCCGGTCGAGGGGTTCCAATCGAGGCCATTGGCATTGCGCAGGCCCAAGGCAAATTGGCGGGCGCGGCCCGATTTCAGGTCAAGTTCCCAGATGGCAGCGCGGCCCTTTTCGATCTCGAAGCCCTTTTCGGCAATGTTCGAAGCCGAACCGACCGCGACATAAAGCTTCGCCCCATCGGCGCTGAGCACCAGGTTGCGCATCCAGTGGTTGCCGGCCGGGGGCAGGTCCATCAGCTTCTTCGGCGCACCGTTCAGCGCGGTTTCACCCAGCTGGTAGGGGAACGAGAGCACGGCATCGTGATTGGCCACGTAAAGCGTGCCATCGCGCCAGCCCAGGCCCGAAGGTGAGGCAAGGCCATTACCCTTGCGAAGGACATGGCGTTCTTCCGCCTTGCCGTCGCCATCGGCGTCACGCAGCAGGACCAGCCGATCGGCCGAACCTTGCTGCGCGCCCGCGCCGCCCATCAGGAACTTGGCAACCAGCGCTTCCAGCCCGTTGCCCAGGTTGCCCTTGGGCGCATCGGTTTCAGCCGCCACGACATCGCCGTTCGGCAGGACAAGAATCACGCGCGGGTGCTGCAGCCCTTCGGCAAAGCGGTTCACGCTCAGCCCCTTGGCGGCCACCGGCGCTTCACCCGCGGCCCAGCCGATTGGCTTGGCGATCCGGATCGACGGGAAACGCTCTTCCTTCGGCTCGACGATCAGAGGATCGCGGCCGGAAAGCTCGTCCGGCGTATGCTCCGACGGAGTGGGGCGGGTAAGGACATAGCCGAGGCCAAACAGGACCACGAGGACGGCGAGGCTGCCAAACAGCCACTTGCGGGTTCTAGACATGGGGCAGTTGATAAGCGGCCAAGGCCGCGGGGACAATGGACCTTTTGACGGGGGTCTTTTGGCGGCGACGGCTTTGGCCTATGGCGGGACCATGTTTGCTTTCGCGCCCGATCCGAACCAGCCCAAGTCCGAACTCTATGCCGACCTGGTCGAGGCCGCACAGGCGCTGACGCGGGACGAACCCGACGGCATGGCCAACATGGCAAACCTGGCCGCGCTGATTTGGCAGTTCCTGCCGCGGCTGAATTGGGCCGGATTTTATCGCACCGTCGATGGCAACCTGGTGCTGGGACCGTTCCAGGGCAAGCCGGCCTGCATCCGGATCGCCTCGGGCCAGGGCGTCTGCGGCGCGGCCTTGGCCAGTGGCGCCACGCAGCTGGTACCCGATGTCCACGCCTTCCCCGGGCACATCGCCTGCGATGCAGCCAGCCGGTCTGAACTGGTGGTTCCGGTCTGGCGCGATGGCCAGGTGATTGCGGTGATCGATCTGGACAGCCCCGAACCGGCGCGCTTTGACGAAGGCGATGCGGCCGGGATTGAAGCCCTAGCCAAAGCGATCGCCCCCGCGATCTGATCCACCGGACTGCTCCGAAACGGGACAGCTGGAGCACAAGTTGCTCATAGCACTTGGTTTTCTGCCCATTGCGATGCTAAATTCCTGATTAAGGTCGGGATTCTCTCCGGCACAGCAGGGGATTGCCCATGTCATCGCGTGCGATTGCGCTTCGTTTCATGTTTGCCGCCGGGCTGGCCAGCCTGGCCGCGCCCGTTTTGGCGAACCACCAGCCAGTCACCGATGCCGAAGGGCGTGTCTTCGGCAATACGGTGAGCGACCCGCTGCCCGAATGGCAGCAGCCACGGGCCGTTCGCGTTGCGCAGCAGTTGCCGCCGATGCCAACCAGCTATGGATCGGACCCGATGGA
Source organism: Novosphingobium sp. APW14 (assembly GCF_032337075.1). Classification (NCBI taxonomy): domain Bacteria; kingdom Pseudomonadati; phylum Pseudomonadota; class Alphaproteobacteria; order Sphingomonadales; family Sphingomonadaceae; genus Novosphingobium; species Novosphingobium sp. APW14. Next base: position 87,599 of record NZ_JAVYAB010000006.1, on the reverse strand, counting down.
TCAATCCGGGATGGATCGGGCGGCGTGGGAGGAGGAGCGGGCCGATTGGCTGGCCGAATGCCGCCAGCGCTTCGGTGGCCGGGGCAAGGTGGCGGGCGGCGTGGTTGGCGGCGTGGTTGGCGGGATCGCCGGCAGCGCCATCGCCGGCCGGGGCCACCGGACGATCGGCGCTGTTGTCGGCGGCGTGACCGGAGCCGTGGCCGGGGCGGCATTGGGCGATGCGTCCGACCGCAGCCGGGCGCGGGATTACTGCGAAAGCTATCTTGATCGCCATCTGGCGAGCTACGGCCAGAGCTATGGCAGCTCGGGCTATGCGAACCCGGGCCAGGGGACCTACGTCTACCCCCAACGGCAGGTGGCCTATGCCATGCAGCCGATGATGGTGATGGTCCCGGTGGCAATGACCACTGTTGCCGCCCAGGTTGTGCAACAGCAGCCTTGCACCGAAGTGGTTGAGGAATGGGTACCCGTGGCGCGGCCTGCCCGCCGCTACATTCCCCGCCGGATCGCGCCCAGCAAGCGGGTGCGGGTCTATCCGGACAAGCGGGTCCGCATCTACTGAGGGCGATGCCAGGCACATAAACAGAAAAAGGCGGGGGGCCGATTGCCGGCACCCCGCCTTCTTGCTGTCAGCCCCGGCCCGTCAGAGCTTGCGGCCGATCAGTTCCTTCATGATTTCGTTCGTGCCGCCAAAGATCCGGGTGACACGCGCACCGCGCCACATCCGGGCGATCGGGTACTCATTCATGTAACCGGCGCCGCCGAACAGCTGCAGGCACTTGTCCATCACTTCCCATTGCAGGTCGGTGTGCCACAGCTTCGCAGCGGCACCCTCTTCCGGGGTGAGCTCCTTGCGCAGGTGCCGCGCCAGGGCCCAGTCAAGATGCGCCCAGCCAACCTGAAGCTTGGCCTTGAGATCGGCGAGCACGAAGCGGCTGTTCTGAAAATCAAGGATCGGCTTGCCGAAGGCCTTGCGATCACGGGTGTACTCAACCGTCATGTCGAAGGCCCGCTGCGAACCGGCCATGGCCGAGACGGCGATCGAGAGGCGTTCCTGCGGCAGCTCGCTCATCAGGTAGATGAAGCCCATCCCTTCCTGCCCAAGGCAGTTGGTGATCGGCACGCGCACGTCCTCGAAGAACAGCTCCGAGGTATCTGCTTCGTCCTGCCCGATCTTGTCGAGGTTGCGGCCGCGCTTGAAGCCTTCACGATCAGCCTCGACCAGGACGATCGACACGCCCTTGTAAGCGGGCTGCACCTCGGTGTCGGTCTTGCAGCATACCAGGATCAGGTCAGCATTCTGGCCATTGGTGATGTAGGTCTTCGACCCGTTGATCACGTAATGGTTGCCATCCTTCTTGGCCGTGGTGCGCATCCCCTGCAGGTCTGACCCGGTGCCCGGCTCGGTCATCGCAATCGCGGTGATCACCTCACCCGAGACGAGCTTGGGCAGCCAGTGGCGCTTCTGCTCTTCCGAGCCATAATTGACGATATAGCTGACGACGATATCCGACTGCAGCGAGAAGCCGGTCGTCACCCCGCCATAATAGGCGCCTTCCTCATCGACGATGGCGTTGTAACCAAAATCGAGACCCAGGCCGCCGTACTCCTCTGGCACCGTCGGGCAGAGCAAGCCCAGCTCGCCCGCCTTGGGCCAGATCGATTTCGGCACAATCCCGTTCTCAGCCCACTGCGCGCCGTGCGGGGCGACTTCTTCCTGCATGAAGCGGCGCACCGTCTGGCGGAACGCCTCATGGTCTTCGGTGTAGGCGGTGCGGGCAAGTGAATCGAGCGACATGGGGGTTCCCTCTGGCTGACTTGGATTGGCCAAAGGTTTGACGTTGCCCCGCGCGCCGGTCAACCGGAATTTAATCGCCCGGTTAAGGGGCCGCCGCAACCTGTGCGGCGGCCAGCAGCTGCAGCCGGATCCGTCCCAGCCGCAGCGAAGGATTGGCCCGGTCGATCCGCAGTTGCCGGTCAAGTTCGGCCTTGATGCCCAGCGTCGCCGCGCTCGCCGCTCCGATCCGCAGGCGGTAATCGCCATAGGGCACGGAATCGAACAGGACATAACCGTCGAAGTCGCTCTGCACCTGGCGGAGCACCTGCCCAGCGGTATCGGTCAGTTCGATCACCACGCCCTCGCGCGGCTGGCCATCGGCGTCGAGCAACAGCGCCTCGACTTCGCCCGTCGGGGCAAGGCCAAGGCTAAGCTTTGCGGCCACGCCCGGTCGCGGCACAACGACCATACCCTGCCCCTTGGGCTGCAACAGCGGGTCGGGCAGGGTCCCCGAATCAATCGAAACAAGCACTGGCACAAACGGCGTCAGCCCATCGATCACCGCCCGGCCGGACCGGTTGGTCGGCGCCTCGGTGTGGCGGAAGCCCGCTTCGACCGTAACGCCCTCCACCAGCGCTTCACCGGCCTGGCGATGGCCATCACCGTTATCATCACGGAATACTTCGACGGCGGCCTGTCCGGTTTCGGCAAGGCGTTGGCGCGACATGCGCCAACCGCCGTCGACCGGATCAGGGCCCAGGCTAAAGCCCAGGGTTAGGCCAATTGACATGTGCCCGCGGGTATCGAGCCGGGCTTCGGTGCGCAGCGCAAAGCGATCAAACTGGCGGACCAGCCCGACCATGGCCTCGCTGCGGCGCGAAGTCGCATCGTGTTCATAGCCCAGCCGCAAGGTGGAATTCTGGCCCAGTGCGGATTCCGCGACTAGCTGAGCATTCTCGAACCCGCGGCGCTGACCATCCAGGGCAAAGCGCGCGGCCCCGCGCAGACGGACCTGCCCGAGCGCGGTGTTGGCGATCAGGTTCAGCTTGGTGCCAAGATCACCAGCAGCTGCCCCGCCGGGCTGGCCAGAGCTGGTCCGGCGCGTCAGTTCCGCCGCCAGCGAAGTTCGCCGCAGCTGAACCGCGGTGCGCATTAGCCACTCGCTAACCCTTGCCCCGGTCCGGCTCCGCAATTTGCGCAGACCCGCCTCAACCGGCAATCGCCAGGATCCCAGCTTGACCGACGAACTCAGCCGCAGGCTGTATTGCCGGCGCTGATCGGCCTCCACCAGCTCGCTTTCGTAGTCGCCATGGACCCACAGCGCTTCCGCATCATACCGGATCGGACCAATTCGCCCGAGCGCCTTGGCCTGGATGGCCCGTCCGGCACCAAGCTGCTGCGCGCCGCTCAATTCGAGCAGCATACGGCCCAGCGCCCGTTGAACAGTCCCTTCGATGTAGTGGTGGCGGCGATCGCCGAGCATCGCACTTTGATACTCAAGGCCAGCCGTGGTTCGTCGATCGATGCCGCGTTCGACACCGACCCCCCAGCGCCAGCCGGTATTCGGCGCGGCGAAGGTCTTTGACAGGTCGATCAGGTCTCGGCCGGAATCGACCACTCCCGCCCAATACCAGGTCTTGCCCGCAGGCAGGCTTTCAATCCCGACCGGTGCGCTGCTGCGCTCGCGCTTGATCTGGCCTTGCGGGCCGTAGAGCACGACTTCAAAGTCATTTTCGCCCCACAGCAGCTCGACATCATCGAACCGATAACGGCCATCGCCGCGATCAGCCTGGTAGGCGCGCAGTTCACCGTTGCGGTAAAGCTCGGCATCCCAACCCGCCGGAAGGGTCCCGCTCAGCGAAGTTACCCCAAACCGGCCCGGACGGTTCAGCGGGCGGTTGGAGACAAAGGCTCCCCGGCCATAGGCGGCCTGGTTGGTCAGGGCGCCGCGCAACGCCTCTACGTCACCCAGCGCCACCTGGGTTGCCTTCAGCGGACCAAGCATTTGGGCCGAGGGATCATTGCGGTAGAGCTTGAGGCGTAGCGAATCCGCACCCTTATTGGTGCTGCCAGCAAGACGGGCGCTATAGCTGAGGCCAAGGGCTTCGCCAGCCGCCAGCACTTCCAGCTGGGCATTGGCGCCGGCATTGCGGGCCCACTGCCCCTGAACCTGCACGTCGACCGACGGGGTGCGCCAGCCACGATAGGGCGTTGCTGCTTGCGGCAATTTGGCCAAGTCAAATTCCGTGACGCTGGGCGTGCGCAGTCGCGCGGCGCGACTTTTGCGCTCGATCGCCTCAAGGAACGGCAGCTTGCGATCGGATTCGAGCACGACCGCCAGGTTTGAAAGTTCGGCGCGGAAGCGGACCCCCATCCAACCGGAGAGCGCCTTGAGATCGACACACCACCCTTCGGGCGTGTCGTGGATCGCATCCTTGGCAATCGCATGCGCGCCGTTCATGTTTTGTACCGTATCGGCATCGCGATCGAGGGTGAAACGCTGATCCTCCGCAAAGAGCCACCCGGTTGCGCGGCGCGACTTCTTGTCGAGCCGCACCGGCAGGTCGAGCGCCTGGATCAGGTCGGCAAGGTCAACGCAGACGCCCGCCGGGGTCTGGTAACCGCGAAGGGGTTCGCCCAGCCGGTACTGGCCGCTGCGCAATTCCAACAGAAGCGAATCGTCTTCGCTGGCATGCCATGACTCCGCCTCGGCCGGAACGGCCGCCACCGCAACGCCGAAAGCCGCCCCAAACAGGGCGGCCAGGCGGCGCAGCGGGGTGCGGCAGTTCCTCATGACGTCAGGGTCCGATCGCCGATCAGGTCAGCGTACGGTTGAGGTTACGGCAGCAATCAGCTGCCCGCCGTTTTCTGGCAGTTCGCGGTATTCGATGCGGATCGGGCCGGTGAGCTTGCCGATCTGTTCGGCGGTCAGCGGGATCCGCACCGAGCGGCCCTGCACTTCAGGGTAGATTGCGACGCCCTTCAGGGCAAAGACCTGCTCGTTCCCGCGCTTGCCAAGGATTTCGCCATAGACAGAGCGTTGCCCGGTGCGGCGCATTTCGAGCTCAAGCCATTCCGCACCAGGATCGCCGCCGAGCCGCGGGTTGGCGATCGTCGCCCCCGCCTCAAGCCGCCCCTTGCGGATAAAGACCGGGATCGTGATGCCATAGACTGGGGTCAGGCGAATCGCGAGCTGGCCGGCCGCAGCCTGGTCCTGCATGGCTTCGGGCGAAAGCGCTGGCGGAATGGCGCGAAAGCTCATGTGAACGCGGTATTCGCCGTCGGGCAATTCAGCCGCCGGCCGCGCACTCAACCGGATTGCCTGTGGTTGCCCCGGAAGCAGGGTGATGCGCTTGGGGGCATAGCGCAGCATTTCCAGCGCAGCCTTTTCCGCGGCGCTGGCCTCGGCTTCGCTGACGTCGGCGAAGTCACCGTTTGCTTCCATCCGACGCAATTCAACGCCAATGCGATAGGTGGCCGCCTGGCTGCCGATATTGCTCAGGACAACCTCGGCATTGCCCGCGCCATTGATGATCACCCGGGTGGGTGCGACCAGCAGGTCGCCCTGTGCCGCAACCGGGGAGGTTACCCCCGCAGCAACGACAATGGCGAGGCCGGCAAAAAGATCGCGAATTCGACGTGTGATCAGCATTGGCTGCGAACCCCTGGCAGAAGCAAATCCTTGCCGGGATCTTTCGAACCATCCCCCGGCTTACGCCTAGGCCCTAGGGGAACAGGGTTAATTTCCCGCTAAGCATAGGCGAAGCCGGGACAAACAAGAAGGGCCGCACCCCAAGGATGCGGCCCTTCCAGTTCGAATGCAGCTGCCTGATGGCAGCCGGGACTATTCGGCTTACTGGTACTCGACAGAAACGCTGAAGGTGCCGTTATAGACGCCGGCAACCTGGCCCGAAGCGACAGTCAGGGTTCCGCCGATCGAGAAGTTCGACGAACCGGTGCTGCCCAGCTGGAAAGCGCCGGCCGGATTGGCATTGAAGCCGCTGATCGACATGGCTTCGGTGCCGCCCGAGCGGGTCAGGGTGGCCGAAGTCGGCAGCGTGAGTACGACGTTGGCATTCGGGGTGCCGGTTACGGTGAAGCCGGCCGGAGCGCGGGTGCCGGTCGAGATGAGCGTGCCCGACGAGCTCGCGGTCGAATCGGCATTAACGGTTACGCTGCCGCCGGTATTGGCGGCGATCTGGCCGAAATTCAGCGACGAGTTGGCCGTCAGAGTCAGCGTGGTCAGCACTTCCGCCGAAGCGTTGGCAGTGGCCGAAGTGGCCGCGGAGGCGGCCGAGGCAAACGAAACGGCGCTCAGAGCGGCACCGACAAGAGCGATACGAAGCGTGTTACGCATGATAATTATGATCCCTTCCAAGCAATCTAACCCGCAGCACCAAAGCGCTGCCGAATGGAAGACACTGCCCCATTCGCAAGTTTGCTTGTAGAATCACAGAGTTGTAGGATTACTTTATATTATGGTTAACAGATTGGCCCCAAACCTTAATATTTGAGCCCGGAAGAACCACTGAATTGGCTTAAGAAGCGCTAGATTCCACCGCCGGTCAAACGCTGGCAAATAAGGTCCAACTGGTCGAGCGTGCGATACCGGATCGTTACGGCGCCGGAACGGGGATCGGCGTCGGCGTTGATCCGCACGGACAGGCCCAAGAACTCCTCAAGATGCGCTTGAACGGCGGCAATATCGGCAGAACTGGCACCATCTCGCTCGTTGCGAGCCCGCCGTTGGGTGGTTGGTGCATCCTTGCGCCGCACCAGCCGTTCGACTTCGCGGACGGAAAGTTGACGAGACACCGCCTGGCTCGCAAGTTCTGCCGCATTTTCAATACCAACCAGCGCCCGGGCATGGCCCATCGATAGTTTGCCGCTCTCAACCAACGCGATCACGCTTTCCGGAAGAACCAGAAGGCGCTGCAAGTTGGCGACATGGCTGCGGCTCTTGTCGACCAGCTTGGCAATCTCCGCCTGGGTCAGCCCTTCGCCTTCAGCCAGCCGATGATAGGCCCGCGCCTCTTCAATCGGATTGAGATCTTCGCGCTGCAGGTTTTCGATCAGCGCAAGGGCCGTAACTTCACGCTCATCCAGATCGCGCACGATCGCGGGAATTTCGTGAAGCTGCGCGCGTTGGGCCGCGCGCCAGCGCCGTTCACCGGCAACGAGGCGCCACTTGTTGGCACCATGCGGCGTTACGATCACCGGCTGGATCACGCCGCGCGCTGCAATCGATGCAGCCAATTCATCAAGCGCGGCTTCATCAAAGTGACGGCGTGGCTGGCCCGGATGCGGGATGATCGACGCCACCGGCAAGACGGCCAACCCTTCATTTGACGTCGCGCCGCCTGCACCCGGCAGCGCAGCGGGATTGACCAGCGGCTCCTCGCGCCGCGTCTCGCCCAACAAGGCGCCAAGTCCGCGCCCAAGGGCAAGCGGCTTCTTCTTGGCAGCTGCCTGGGGTGCTGTACCAGTGGTGCTATCGTCGCTCATGCGGCTTTCCTTGATTCAGGCAGGCGGGCAATCAATTCACGGGCAAGCGCAATATAGGCCCGGCTACCTGCGCAGGAATGATCATAAACCAGCGCCGGCAAGCCATGGCTTGGCGCTTCCGAGAGGCGGACATTGCGCGGGATCACCGCTTCAAACACAAGCGGGCCAAGGCAGGAACGAACATCCTCAGCAACCTGGTCGGTAAGACGGTTACGCCGATCAAACATCGTCAGCGCCACACCGATGATGCCAAGACCCGGATTAAATCTCTGCTGAACGCGCTCCACCGTTTGGAGAAGCTGGCTCAAACCCTCAAGCGCGAAAAATTCACACTGCAGTGGCACCAGCAAGGTATCCGCCGCGCAAAGTGCATTCAGCGTCAACAGGCCCAGCGAGGGTGGGCAGTCGATCAGACAAATATCGTGGTCTGTGTCCGCAGCAAGCGCCTGAGCCAGTCGCGAGGTCCGGTTCTCGACAGCGACCAGCTCCACTTCGGCACCTGAGAGGTCGACCGTGGCGGGGACAATGTCGAGCCCGGGGATCCGTGTCGCCGCGACACAATCGCTTAGCGCAGCCTGGTCAACGAGCAGGTCGTAGGTCGACCGCTCACGATCATTGGTGCCAATGCCAATCCCGGTTGAAGCATTGCCTTGCGGGTCGAGATCCACCAGCAAGACCTTCCACCCGGTCGCGGCAAGGGCCGTGGCAAGATTGATCGCCGTGGTGGTTTTGCCCACCCCGCCCTTCTGGTTGGCGATCGCCATGCGAATCACGATTTCTTCCCCTTTTTGCCCAGTAGCTGGCCAACAATGACCCCGGCCTCTGGATCAGTCAGCGATTGTTCCACGTGGAACATGTGATTCCATCCCCGGAGCTCCAACAGTTCCTGCTGCGCCGAGCGCCCCTTCGGCAACAGGTAGAGCGTGTCCTTTGTGGAAAAGCGTGCGGATAGGTCAAGCAGTCGGACCAGTGGAGCAAAAGCCCGTGCCGAAATGACGCTGAAGGGTCGCGATTCCACGAGCTCAAGTCGCGCACCGACGACCCGCGCATGATCCAGCCCCAAAGCGATTCGCGCGCGCTCCAGCCATTCAACGCGGCGTGCGCGGGATTCGACCATGACAACTTCACAGTCGGGACGTAGAGCTGCGATCACCAAGCCTGGGAAACCCGCTCCAGTACCCAGATCGAGCCACGGGCGAGACGTTTCACGTGGAACGTGGGTGAGCAACTGGGCCGAATCGACAATATGGCGCTGCCAGACGACTGGAAGGCTCGCCGCCGCAACAAGATTCTGGCGGGCGTTCTCTTCAGCGAGCAATGCGATCAGGCAGGCGATCCGTTCCGCCGCTGCCGGATCCCATTCCGGCAGGGCTGCCAGCCAGGCCTGCGCTGCGGTTTCCGAAGTGATCATGCCGCGCGCTCCGCTCGGCGCCGGGCATGGACCAGCAGGGCCGCCAGCGCAGCGGGGGTAATGCCGGGCAAGCGTCCGGCCGCCGCCAGAGTGGCTGGCCGCGCCTTGCTCAACCGTTCGACCATCTCGCGCGAGAGCCCTGGAATGGAACCATAGGGGAAGTCATCGCCTAGTGGCAGGGCTTCACCTGCACGCATATCGGCCAGTTCGCTGTCCTGGCGGGCAAGATAGGGGGCATAGGCCGCATCCTCGGCCAACTCTTCTGCCAGATCCGGGTCCTCGGCAAAATTCTCACCAAGCCATGGGGTGAGCACGTTGAGATCGATCCCGGTGAACCGCAGCCATTCGCGCAATGGCTGGCGGCCCACGTCAGCGCGCACCGGCAGACCCGCGGCCGCCAGTTCATGGCCGGTCGCCGAAGCACCGAGCGCATCGTTCAGCCGCGCGCGCAGCGCTTCACGCCGCCGGTACCATTCCGCGCGCCTTGGCCCGACACAACCTGCAGCAAGCGCCAACGGTGTGAGCCGACTTGTTGCGTTGTTGGCCCGGAGGCGGAGCCGATATTCGGCCCGGGCGGTCAGCATCCGGTATGGTTCACTGACACCGTGGAGTGTCAGGTCATCGATCATCACCGCCATATAGGAATTCGCCCGGTCAAGCGCGATCGGGGCCTTGCCCAGCACATCAGCTGCAGCCGACATTCCGGCAACAAGGCCCTGCGCCGCGGCTTCTTCATAGCCCGTGGTCCCGTTGATCTGGCCCGCGCAATAGAGCCCGGGCATGTCGCGCAGTTCAAGGCTCTGACGCAGCGCGCGCGGATCGATATGGTCATATTCAACGGCGTAGCCAGGCACGACCATCTCAACCCGATCCAGCCCTTCCATCGTCCGCAACATCGCCAGCTGGACGTCAGCCGGAAGCGAAGTGGAAATGCCGTTGGGATAGACCAGATGGGTATCGAGCCCTTCCGGTTCGAGAAAGACCTGGTGCCCGTCACGATCGCCGAAGCGGTGGATCTTGTCTTCAATCGAGGGGCAATAGCGCGGACCCTGGGCGCCGATTGCACCGGAGAACAGCGGCGAGCGGTGGAGATTGGTGCGGATCACGTCATGGCTTCGTACGTTGGTCCGCGTGATCGCGCAGAACACCTGTGGGAGCACGCGTCCCGCACCGCCATTAGCCGACGGCAGCGCCGACATCGTCCAACCCTCAGCTTCAGATGGCTGTTCTTCCAGCGCGGCCCAATCAATCGTCCGGCCATCAAGACGCGGCGGGGTGCCGGTCTTGAGGCGGGCCATCGGCAAGCTCGCTTCGCGTAGCTGCGCGGCGAGGCGCTGCGCCGAAGCCTCTCCGATCCGGCCACCCACAATCCGCTCTTCGCCGCGAAACAGCACGCCACCCAGAAAGGTGCCAGTGCAAAGGACCACCGCGCGAGCCGCAAGCGCCGTGCCATCGGCAAGGTCAAGCCCGGTCACGCGTCCGCCAGCCAGCCGCAGGGCTGCCGCCTCCCCCTGCACCAGGGTAAGTGCGCCCTGCTGGCCCAACAGGTGCTGGACTGCCGCCTTGAAGCGCTTGCGGTCTGCCTGGACCCGCGGGCCCTGCACGGCGCTGCCCTTTGAGCGATTCAGCATGCGATAGTGAATTGCCCCGGCATCGGCAGCGCGGGCGATGATCCCGTCGCAGGCATCGACTTCGCGGACCAGGTGTCCCTTGCCAAGCCCGCCAATCGCCGGGTTGCAACTCATCGCGCCGATCGCATCGAGATCGAAGCTGACCAATGCCGTGCGCGCGCCCATCCGGGCTGCTGCCGCTGCCGCTTCCACGCCGGCGTGCCCGCCGCCCACTACGATGATGTCAAACTGGTCCATGTGTCTGGAGGCGGCCTTAGCCGAGCGATGTTTCACGTGGAACAGGTTTTGCACCCGGTCACTACTTCCCGATGCAGAACCGTCCAAACAGCGCATCGAGCATGTCTTCGGTCGTAACCCGGCCCAGCAGGCCATCGAATGATACACGGGCCAGGCGCAGGGCTTCCGCGACGAGCAGCGGGTCAAGCTCATCCTCTGCCGCCTGCAGGGCGCGCGCTGCTTCGCGCAGCAAATCATGCTGGCGCTGGCTGAGCGCCGCTTCACCTGGTTTGGGCAAGGCCTGCCGGGCCGTGGCCACCAGATCAGCGATCAGCGATTCGATCCCCTCGCCACTGACCGCCGACACGCGGTGGCGCGGATGGCGCTTGGCCGTGCCCTGCGGCCGGTCGGCCTGCGCAGAGATTTCCCAGGCCCCGGCCGGCCCCTGACCTTCGGGTCCAAGCCACAGCACCAGGTCAGCGCGGTCCAATGCCTCAAGCGCACGCTCGATGCCGATGGCTTCGACAACATCATCGGTCGCATCGTGCAGGCCGGCGGTATCAGCAAACAGAAAGGGTATCCCGGCATAGCCCACCGGCCGCGTCAGGACATCGCGCGTGGTCCCTGCGATCGGGGTGGCAATGGCGGCCTCGGATTGGACCAAAATATTGAAAAGTGTGCTTTTTCCGGCATTTGGTGGGCCGGCAATAACCACCCGGAAGCCTTCGCGGAGCGTCTCTGCCCGCGGCCGATCAAGCCAGGCGCCCAATTCCTGTCGCAACAGATCGATCTGTTGCAGGAAGTTGGCCGGAAGCGTGGCGACATCATCCTCATCGGCAAAATCGAGCACGGCTTCAACCGAGGCCGACAGACCCAGCAGACGCTCACGCCACTGTTCGACCTGCCGAGAAAATGCGCCGCCCGCCATGGCCAGCGCCGCTTGGCGCTGAAGCTCTGTCTCAGCCGAGAGCAGGTCGGCAAGGCCCTCAGCCTCGGCCAGGTCGATCCGGCCATTCACGAAGGCCCGCCGGGTGAATTCGCCCGGTTCGGCTGCCCGTAGCCCCGGCAGGGCTGCAAGCGCACCCGCTACTGCCGAGACGACCGCCCGCCCGCCATGAAGATGAAGCTCAGCCGTATCCTCACCTGTCGCGGTGTTCGGTCCCGGTAGCCACAGCACCAGCGCGCGATCGAGCACAGCCTTGGCCGAATCGCGCAAGGTTGCAGCCACGGCCCGGCGCTCGGCCGGAAGCCGGCCGGCGAGCGCTTGCAACGCCCCGCGTGCCGCCGGGCCACTTATCCGCACTACCGCGATTGCAGCCGGCGGCGCGCCGCTCGACAGGGCAAAGATCGTTTCAGCCATAATCCGTCAGGCGCACCGGTTAGGGTTCAGTCTTCGCTCTTCCTCTTGGAGCCAGCGGCAAAGGCGGCGCCATTCTCAACAAATTGCTGGAACAGCTTGAGGCCCATCTGGCCCATCGGCGCGATATTCTTGGCAATTTCCTGGATCTGGTCGACGTTGCCAGCACCCTTCATCGCCTTGGCAATGGCTTCGACATAAAACTGGTTGGCCTTGCCCACGTCGGGCAGGCCCAGGAACGAGCGCGCCTCTTCAGGGGTGCAGTCGATCTCGACATTGATCTTCATCACGGTCTCCTTGCCGGCGGTCCCAGTTCCGCGAGGCAAGCTGGCACAGGGCCTTGGCAAAGTCCATCCAGCCGACCTATTGCTAACGCCACACCCCTTCAGTTTGCGGAGCTTTCCCATGGCCACGAACACCCAGATCCCGTCGCTTGACGGTGCCGCCCAGATTCCCGCCTATCTTGCCCGTCCTGCTGGAACGCCCAAGGCAGCGATCATCGTCATTCCGGAAATCTTCGGGGTGAACCCGGGCATCCGCCAGAAGTGCGAGAGCTGGGCCAGCGAAGGCTATCTGGCGCTAGCCCCGGATATTTTCTGGCGCTTTGCTCCGGGCGTGGAACTTGATCCCGATGTACCCGAGCAGCTGCAGGAAGCCTTCGGCTATTTCGGGCAGTACGATCCGGACCTCGGCATTCAGGATATCGAAGCGGCAATCCATCACATTCGCCGCACGGAAGGCGTCAGCAAGGTCGGCCTGGTCGGCTACTGCCTTGGCGGCCGGATGGCCTATATGGCGGCTGCGCGGACCGATATCGATGCTTCGGTGGGCTATTACGGCGTGATGATCGATACCATGCTGAACGAAAGCCACGCGATCGCCAATCCGTTGATGCTCCATATCCCGACCGCCGATCACTTTGTGGGCCCGGAAGCGCAGGCGGCGATCCACGCCGGACTGGACAACCACCCCAAGGTGACGCTGCACGATTACGAAGGGTTGGACCACGGCTTTGCTGCCGAAATGGGCGACCGCCGCAACGAAGCCGGTGCTCAGCTGGCCGACGCGCGGACCAGGGAATTCCTGGCCGCGAACCTAGCCTGAGCTGTAACTGCCGATCGCCTGGAAGATCCGCGCGATGGCCGCGCGGTCTTCCTCGGGCACTTCGGGCCGCCAGATCTCGAACAACAGCACGACGCGGCGCTGCGGCCCGTCGTTCTTTGCCTCGTGTTCGATCGAATCGTCGAAAACAAGCGGCACCCCCGGCTCCCAGGTGCGCGTGTCGCTGCCGACGCGCAGCCAGCACTTGGGGGCAGTCAGCACGGGGATGTGGCAGATCAGCCGGGTGTTGAGCATCCCGCAGTGCGGCTTGATGTGGGTGCCGGGGAGCAGGCTGGACCAATGCGCATTGGGTGACCGGGAAGGAATGCGCGGCATGGGTGCCAGGTCCAGCGCAGCCATCGTTGCGGGACAGCGCGCGGCATTTTCCGCGACCACCGCGCCGTCGCGCCAGAAATAGAAAGCCGACCAGTCCTTGCGCTCCAGCAGGTGGTTGGCCGGAGCAGGGCGATCGGGATTGTGCCGGACATAAGGGTCAAAACCCGCATCGCCGTCAGCCACAACCTGGGCCAATTCATCCTGCATCGCGGGGACATGGGCCAGCATGGCTTCCAGCCAGGGAAATTCGGCCGGATCATAGAACCTGCGTTGCGGCAGCCCGGGATAATAGAACATCGTGGGTTGCTGAAGATGGATCTGGCGTTTGCCAGTCAACAGGTCGACCGCCTCGCGCATCGCCGGACTGAGGTCCTGGCCAAGCTCACCCAGCAGGTGGCCAGTGAAGTCGTCGGTCGCACTGGCAAGGTAGGCGCGGGCATGCGCTTCAAGCTGCGCCAGTTCGGGCGGAACGCGGCCATCGAAGGCCATTTGCGCCTGAGCCGTACGGTAGAAGCTGATCGCCGCCCGGGCATCGCCGGCCCGCTCGCGCAACAGCCCTTTCAGGAGCAACGCACCGACATCGCGAATTTCCCGCCCGAGTTGGCGGTCAATCGCGGCTTCCGCCGCATCGCCCTGCCCAAGCGCCAGTTCGGCATTGGCCAGGGCAATCCATGGAAAATCATCCGGCGGGGAACCGGCCGCCACCTGCCGCAGCAGCCCTGCCGCACGGGGCAGGTCACGCGCCGCCAGGGCCTGCATCCCCTCGGCAATGATCGTGCGGATTTCGCTGCTCATGGCCAAGCATAGGTCAGGCTGGAACTTTCGCGCAAGTCGCGGCACTATCCTGCCCGATCAGAGCGGAGGAGAGACCTGATGTCCAAACACCCCGGCGTTGCTGCATGGCATGCCTATATCGGCAACGAAACCCCCGAGGCGCTTGATGCGATGCTGGCTGACGATGCGGTGTTCCATTCCCCGGTCGTCCATACCCCCCAGGTCGGGAAGGCGATCGTCAGCAAATACCTGCTCTCGGCCGCCAAGGTGCTTAACGGGGATCACTTTGCCTATGTCCGCGAGCTGGTTGATGGCGACAATGCGCTGCTTGAATTCGTGAGCGAGATCGACGGGATCAAGATCAACGGGATCGATCTGATCCGCTTCGACGAAAACGGAAAGATCATCGATTTCAAGGTGATGGTCCGCCCGATCAAGGCGGTCAACAAGCTGTGGGAGATGATGGCCGCGCAGCTGCAGGCGGCGGGATAACCCCACCGCCTGAGCGCTGAACTTACTGGTTCATCGTCGCAAAGAAGTCTTCGTTGGTCTTGGAATCCTTCATCTTGTCGAGGAGGAATTCCATTGCGTCGATCGTGCCCATCTGCATCAGGATGCGGCGCAGGACCCACATCTTGGAGAGCTTGTCCTTGCCGACCAGCAGCTCTTCCTTGCGGGTACCGGACTTGCCGACATCCAGCGCCGGGAAGATGCGCTTGTCCGCAACCTTGCGGTCGAGCACGATTTCCGAGTTACCGGTGCCCTTGAACTCTTCGAAGATGACTTCGTCCATGCGGCTGCCGGTATCGATCAGCGCCGTGGCGATGATCGAAAGCGAGCCACCCTCTTCGATGTTGCGCGCCGCGCCGAAGAAGCGCTTAGGACGCTGCAGGGCGTTGGCGTCGACACCGCCGGTCAGAACCTTGCCCGAGCTGGGCACAACCGTGTTGTAGGCGCGGCCAAGGCGGGTGATCGAATCGAGCAGGATCACCACATCACGCTTGTGTTCGACCAGGCGCTTGGCCTTTTCGATCACCATTTCGGCAACCTGGACGTGGCGCGTGGCGGGTTCGTCAAAGGTGGAGGAGATCACCTCGCCCTTCACCGAACGCTGCATGTCGGTCACTTCCTCGGGGCGTTCATCGACCAGCAGAACCAATAGGAACACTTCGGGGTGATTGTCGGTGATCGCCTTGGCGATGTTCTGCAGCAGCACCGTTTTGCCGGTGCGCGGCGGCGCGACGATCAGCGCGCGCTGGCCCTTGCCCTGTGGGCTGATGATGTCGATCACCCGGGCCGACTTGTCCTTGACCGTCGGGTCGACCGTATCAAGGTTCAGGCGCTCATCAGGATAAAGCGGTGTGAGGTTGTCGAAGTTGACGCGGTGACGAACAACTTCAGGCTCGTCAAAGTTGACGCTGATCAGCTTGGTGATCGCGAAATAGCGCTCACCATCCTTGGGCGCGCGGACTTCGCCTTCAACCGTATCGCCGGTGCGCAGGCCCCATTTGCGGACCTGGTTGGGCGAAACGTAGATATCGTCGGGACCGGCCAGATAGTTTGCTTCCGGGCTGCGCAGGAAGCCGAATCCATCGGCCAGCACTTCGATGGTGCCCTGGCCAATGATTTCCTCGCCATCTTCGGCCAGTTCCTTGAGGATCGCAAACATCAGGTCCTGGCGGCGCATCGTCGATGCGGCTTCAACCTCAAGCTCTTCGGCCATCTCGACCAGCTCGGCGGGGGTTTTCTTCTTGAGTTCTTTAAGATGCATTGGCTTGGCATTTCCGAAAGATGCGCAGTGGGCGCAGGCTGTGATGGCCGGTCGATCGATGGGCTTGGAGAAAGCGGATCGCAGCGCGTCGTTTGTGGTGCGCGCCCTTGCCGGACCGCTCGCAGATAGGCCTTTGCGCGAAAGCGGTCAACGCTGCAGCGTCAGAATGGCTTCACGATGACCATGATTGCAATCAGCACCGTGGCAATCCCGGGAACTTCGTTGAGGATGCGCAGCTGCTTGCCTTCCAGCCGGCGCTGGCCATGGGCCAAATCGGCCGCATAGCCCGCCATCCAGACATGATAGGCACTCAGGATCAGCACCAGGCCCAGTTTGGCATGGAACCAGGGCTGCAGGAATGCACCGATCGACAGGGCCAGGGCAAGGCCAAGTAGCCAGGTAACGGCCATGGCCGGCCACAGGATAATCCGCAGCAGGCGGCGTTCACGGTCAATCCACCGGGCCTCTTCGGGCGAGCCTGGCTCAGCCTCCTGATGGTAAACAAAGAAGCGCGGCAGCATGAAAAGCCCCGCCATCCAGAAGATCACGAAAGTGATATGGCCAGCCTTGAGCCACAGGTAGGTCATCGAAAGCACCCACGACAGCATTGGAACATCATACTAGCGCTTCCACCCGCGCACCAGCGCCAGCAATTGCCCGACATGCTCGACCGGCGTGGTCTGGCCAATGCCATGGCCCAGGTTGAAGACATGCGGACGATTGGCAAAGGCATCGAGAATATGCAGCGCCTGACGTTCCAGTTCGTCACCGCCGGCCAGCAACAACAGCGGATCAAGATTGCCCTGGACCGGCATGCCGGCCGGCAGTTCGCGCGCCGCCCAGATTGGATCGATCGTTTCATCGATCCCGATCGCGTCCACGCCGGTCTCGCGCGCATAGGCTGCAAGCTTTTCGCCGGCACCCTTGGGAAAGCCGATGACCGGCACATTCGGGAACCGCGCCTTGAGCTGGCGAACGATTGCGGCGTTGGGGGCAATTACCCAGCGTTCAAATTCGCTGGGGGCCAAGCTGCCTGACCAGCTATCGAACAGCTGAACCGCTTCGGCCCCGGCCTGGATCTGCCCGATAAGGTATTCAACCGTCACGGTGACGATCGCATCAATGATTGCCTGAAAACCTGCGCGGTCGCGGTAGGCCAGCGCGCGGGTGTCGTGCTGATCCCGGCTGCCTTCGCCGGCGACCATATAGGTCGCGACGGTCCAGGGGCTGCCGGCAAAGCCCAGCAGCGTCTTGTCTGCCGGTAATGCAGCTTTCACCTGGCGCACGGTCTCATAGATCGGGCTAAGCCGTTCAGGCACGGCAATCAGGCTGCCAAGCGCTGCATCGAGCAGGCGAGGTGAAAGATGCGGTCCTTCGCCAACCAGGAACTGCAGGTCCTGGCCCATGGCATAGGGAACGATCAGGATGTCTGAGAACAGGATTGCCCCATCGAATCCGAACCGGCGGATCGGCTGCAGGGTAATCTCGGCCGCGGCCTCACTATCATAGACAAGGTTCAGGAATCCGCCCTTGCTGGCTCGCAGTGCGCGGTACTCTGGCAGATAGCGACCAGCCTGGCGCATCAGCCAGACGGGCCGCTCGGCCGTGTTCTCGCCAGACAGGGTACGCAGGAGCAAACCGGGCATTTCGTGAGTCCAATCAAAATCTAGAATAGATTCTTATAAGGTTTTTGTAGGTTGTTGGCCCTGTGGAAAGCGGGGATTGGCGCCCCTTGCCTGAATTGTCCCGGGCTGAACAGGGGCAAGCGTAGCTGCGAATCCGCAGCCTGATGCGTCAAGCAGAGGTTGTCCCCACTGTCCCCAGCCTGTGGGAATCGTTATCCCCCTGTCCACAAGGTCTGGGCGGAGTGGCCGGAAGCGGGCAGGGAATCTGTCCCCGAACTTGTCCCTGAGCTTATCCCGTGGTTTATGCGGCAGACTGTCCACAGGGGTGGTCCAAATTCCCGATGCCGCGTCTGCACCTCCATCTCTTGTCTGATTCCACCGGCGAAACGCTGGAGATGATTGCCAAGGCGGCACTGGCCCAGTTTGAAGGGGCTGAGGTCAGCCGCCATTTCTGGCCAATGGTCCGCTCGCTTCAGCATCTTGACCGGATCATGGGCGAGGTTGCAACCAATCCGGGGCTGGTTTTCTTCACCTTGGCGAACGCCGACATCCGCGCGCGGCTGGAAGAACGATGCCGCGCCCTTGGTTTGCCGGTTGTCCCCGTGCTTGACCGCGCCGTTGACGCGCTTGAGACTGCGCTTGGCCAACATCCGCATGCCCGTCCGGGCCGGCAGCACGCGATGGATGAGGCCTATTTCGCCCGCGTTGACGCCATTCATTATACCATTGCGCATGATGATGGTGTTGCCTGGGAAGATTGGGAAGAAGCCGACATCGTCCTGGCCGGGGTTTCGCGGACTTCGAAGACGCCAACCTCAATCTATCTCGCCAACCGCGGCTACAAGGTGGCGAATATTCCGATCGTGGTGGAAAGCCCGCCACCTTCGGCCCTGTTCGGGCTGAAGCATCCGCTGGTGATCGGGTTGACCACTGCGCCCGAACGGCTGGTCCAGGTTCGGCGCAACCGGTTACTTTCGCTCAATCAGGCGCCCGAGACGACCTATGTCGATCAGCAATGGGTCACCAGCGAGGTGCAGTATGCGCGGCGGATGTTTGCCGATAACAATTGGCCGGTGATTGACGTTACCCGTCGGTCGATTGAGGAGACCGCCGCGGCCGTGATCAATATCTATAATGAATCGATTTCTGCGGAGAAGCAGCGGTGAGTTCCCTGATCCTCGCCTCACAAAGCCAATCGCGCAAGGCGATGCTGAGCGAAGCCGGCGTGCCCTTTATTGCGCGGCCTGCCCAGGTGGACGAGCGTGCGATCGAAGCGGGCATGACCGGGGCAAAGCCCGGCGAAGTGGCCCTTGCGCTGGCGCGGGCCAAGGCGCTCGCCGCGGCGGACCGCGCGTCCGGGGACTGGGTGCTTGGCAGCGATTCACTGGTGTCGGTCGCAGGGCGGCGCTTTGACAAGCCGGGCAGCCGGGAAGAGGCGGCTGACCATCTTCGGTTCTTCTCGGGCAAAGTGATGGAACTGCACAGCGCCGCGGCGCTGGCCCGGTCCGGGCGGGTTAATTGGGATCACGCCGATCTTGCCCGTCTGAAAGTGCGCGAACTCTCGCCTGCATTTATCGAAAGCTACCTTGCGCAAGAATGGCCGGCGGTCAGCGGCTGTGTCGGCGTGTTCCGGATCGAGGCGCTGGGGGTGCAACTGTTTGAAAGCATCGAAGGCAGCCATTTCACCGTGCTGGGCATGCCCTTGCTGCCAGTGCTGGCTGCGCTGCGCGCACGCGGAGCGCTGGCGGCATGAGCAAGTCCTATGCCGAAGTGATCGGTGATCCGATTGCGCAATCGAAAAGCCCGGTAATTCACGGCTTTTGGCTTAACCTTGTGGGGATCGACGCCGAATATCACCGCTGCCACGTTAAACCAGAAGGCCTGGCGGATTACCTTGTAGCCCGGCGCGGCGATGCGTTGTGGCGGGGCTGCAATGTTACCATGCCGCACAAGCAGGCGATCATGCCGCTGTTGGACCGGCTGGATCCCGAGGCAGCGCGAATTGGCGCGGTCAACACGGTAGTGCGCGAAGCCGATGGCACGCTTACCGGTTACAACACCGACGCGCCTGGCTTTCTTGAGCCGGTCCGGCCGAAACTGGGGGAAGAGCCCTATCGCTTTGCCTATGTGATCGGCACTGGCGGCGCCGCGCGAGCGATCATTGACGCGCTGTTTCATGCCGAATTCATGATCTGGTCGATCAGCCGCAACCCGGCCAAGGCCAAGGCAGAATTCGGGCACTATCTGGGCGATGATCCCGAGTTCCTGATCGATCTGGCGGAATTGAAACCCGGCCCCTTGCGGCCGGCCGACCCGGAAGTGTTCAGCCTGATCGTCAATGCCACGCCGCTTGGCATGACCGGAAATCCGCCGCTCGATCTGCCCTGGGGCGGGTTCCTGGGCAATGCTACGGTGTATGACATCGTAACCTCTCCCGCCGACACCGCCCTGCTGCAGCAGGCCCGCGCGCAAGGTTTGGCAACGATCGATGGCCTTGCCATGTTGATCGGCCAGGCGGCTGTTGCATTCGAGAAGTTCTTTGGCGTCGCCGCGCCGCGGGGGCAGGATGCCGAATTGCGCAAGCTGATGACGCGATGAGCGGACACCGCCCGTTTATCCTCGGCCTTACCGGATCGATCGGCATGGGCAAATCGGCCGTTGCCGCCATGTTGCGTGGGCTGGGGGTGCCAGTGTTCGATGCCGATGCGGCGGTGCACGAACTGCAGGGACCGGGCGGGGCCTGCCTTGGCCCAATCGAGCGCGCTTTTCCCGGAACGACCGGACCGCAGGGAGTTGACCGGCCGAAGCTGGGGGCCGCGGTTTTCGGCAATCCGGAAGCCCTGAAGCTGCTGGAATCGATTGTTCATCCAGAAGTTGCTGAAATGCGCCGTGCGTTTCTGGCCGACAACGCCGCTGCGCCGCTGATCGTTTTCGACATTCCGCTGCTGTTTGAAAAGACCGGCAACCACGGGCTTGATGCGGTGGCCGTGGTTTCCGCCCCGTTCGAGCAGCAGCGCGAACGCGTACTGGCCAGGCCAGGGATGACCGAGGAAAAGTTTGCCCAGATCCTGAAGCTCCAGGTCCCCGATGCCGACAAGCGCGCGCGGGCCGATTATTTGATTGATACCGGCATCTCGCTCGCTGAAACGCGCCATGCGGTGCAGAGCCTCGTTCACACAATCACTGCTGCGCAGATTTAGTCGATTCGCCCTCTTGCCAGCGCGTGAAGGTGGGCCGATATCAGTCTGGAAATGCGCGAGATCATTTTTGACACCGAGACCACGGGGCTTGATCCCAGGAGCGGTGACCGGCTGGTGGAAATCGGCTGCGTCGAAATGGTTAATCGGGTGACGACGGGCGCAACCTTTCACTGCTATCTCAACCCTGATCGTGACATGCCGGCCGCTGCCGAAGCGGTGCACGGCCTTTCCGCGACATTCCTGTCAGACAAGCCTCGCTTCCACGAAAAGGCAGCCGAGTTTCTGGAATTCATCGGCGATTCAATGCTGGTGGCGCACAATGCCGGGTTCGATTTCGGCTTCATCAATATGGAGCTGGAGAAGTGCGGGCTCGATCCCGTTGGGCGGGATCGGATGATCGATACGGTCGCCCTGGCGCGGATCCGCCATCCCGGGGCGAAGAACTCGCTCGATGCGCTTTGCACCCGCTATGGCATCGATCGCAGCCACCGCACGTTGCACGGCGCATTGCTTGACGCTGAATTGCTGGCCCAGGTCTATGTTGAGCTTACCGGCGGGCGGCAGATCGGTTTGGAACTTGCAGCCGAATCAGCGGGTGCTGACTTGGCCGAACCGGTTGCCCGTCTGCAGCGCGAGCGGCCCTTCCGCGAGCCCCGCCCGCACGCACCCAGTGAAGAGGAACTATCCGCCCACACCCAGTTTCTCGACCTGCTCAAGGAGCCACTCTGGAGATCTTGAGCAGGCCAGGTTGATACCAAGGAGAAGTCTTATGGATATCCGCGTTTCCGGCCACCAGATCGATACCGGTGAGGCTCTTCAGGCCCATGCCCAGGAACGACTGTCCGGGATTGTTGGCAAATACTTCTCGCGCGCCTTGTCCTCAACCATCACCTTCAACCGTGCCCCGGCTGGTGCTTTCCGCGCCGATATCGTCACCCATGTGATGCAGGGGCTGGTGCTCAAGGGTGCGGGCATTGCTCATGATGCCCATGTCGCCTTCGATCAGGCGGCAGAAAAGATCGACAAGCAGCTGCGCCGCTACAAGCGCCGCCTGAAAGATCGGCACGAGGAATCTGCCCACGCCATGAAGGCGGAAGAAGCGGCCTATACCGTCTTTGTCGAACCGGACGCCGAGGTTGAGGAAGTCACGATCGATGCTCCGGTGGTGATCGCCGAGACCCGGGTTGATGTGCCCGAGGCGACCGTTTCCGATGCGGTGATGATGCTGGATCTGCGCAACACGAACGCCTTGCTGTTCAAGAACGCCGGCACCGGCAGGCATAATATGGTTTACCGCAGGGGCGATGGCTCGATCGGGTGGGTTGAACCTTCCTAGCCAAGGGTATAAGGGCCGCGGCAACCTTTGGTGAGGGTGAGGGGTCGATGGTGCGGACGCGTTTCCGCCGCCCTTGCCCCTTGGCCGCGCCAAGCCCACCAGTTTCGGACATTTCCTACTGCCATGACCGGACTTTTCACGCTCTCGCCTGATGCCGTCGCCACCGTGGCCGCAGATAGCAAACACGCGATTCTTGAGCAGCTTTCGCAGCGATTCGCAGCAGTTTACGGGCTTGATCCGGTCACGGTTCTGGAACGGATTGAGGAGCGTGAGCGTCTGGGGAGCACGGGTTTTGGCCGCGGCGTCGCAATTCCCCATGCCCGCCTGCCAGGACTTCCCCGCCCTGTTGCGGTGTTTCTGCGGCTGGATGCTCCTGTCGCCTTTGATGCCGCCGATGGCATGCCGGTGGGTCTTGTATTCGGCCTGCTTTCGCCCGAATCGGCGGGTGCCGCGCATCTCCACGCCCTCGCTGCGATCAGTCGGATGATGCGCGACGAGGCCATGCATGCGGCCCTGGCTGAAGCCCCGGGGGCCGAGGCACTTTACGCGCTGCTAGCCAATGTCATCGATCGCGACGCCGCCTGACGCTGCGCCAAGCGGCGCGGCAGTCCACTGGCGTGCGCTCGAAAGCCTTTATGCTTCGGCGCCCATCAACCGTCTGTTCGATTCCGAGCTGACGGTTACCGGCGCGGGCGCGGCGCGGATTGCTTTTACCGTGGACGAGCGCTGCTTTCATGCCGCCGGCGCCGCCCATGGCACGATCTATTTCAAGATGCTCGACGATGCGGCCTTCTATGCTGCCAACACGCTGATCACCGATCGCTTCCTGTTGACCACCGCCTTCAACCTGCACTTCACCAAGCCGGTTCGTGCTGGCCGGGTGATTGCCGAGGGGCGCTGGGTTACGGGCCGTAAACGCGTGCTGGTTGCTGAAAGCCGATTGGTTGACGAAGAAGGCGAAGAGATTGGCCGCGGGACCGGAACCTTCATGCGCAGCCGCATCGCCCTTTCCGGCCTGCCCGGCTATGCCGCGGTCTTGCAGGCGGCCGCAAGCTGACCGAGGAGCCCCGCCTTCCCGCGCACCTCGAGGTTGGGGCGCTGATCCGGCGGGTCGGAGCCGAGGGCGGTTTTGCCAGCGTGCTGCAAAAGGGCGAGCCGGATGGCGGGACGATTCTTGTCGTCCTGACCGAGCGCGGCACCGGGGCGCGAGTCTATGAACGCATGCCGCGCGCGGACGGAACCCGCGCCTGGCAACTGTCCCGCCGCGAAGATCCCGACAACAAAATCGAATTGCAGGAATGGCTTGATCGGCGGGGTTTCCAGGATCCGGACCTGTGGATTGTCGAACTGGACATCGCGAACGGTGAACGGTTCATCGGAATAACCTGAACCTCAGATTGACTCTGCTGCACTGCGGAAACAAGGGGCCGGACCTTTTGTTTGTGCGCAGGCGGCGCGGGCGGCATTTCAGCCCTTCGCGCTAGCACGCAGACGGGGGACAACCGGCAGGTTTCTCGGCCGGGGGCAGTTTGATTTCGGTTTCTCCGCCCCCATCCCAGCCTGTGCAGGTCGGTCCACCGCCCAGTAAGACGGTTGAATGCTTCGCATTTCGAATAGTACCAAGCTGAACCGCGCCAGCCTTATTGCTGTCGTGGCATCGGCGATGATGATTGTTGTGAGCGCCGATGGTTCGGGCGCGGCAGCAGAGGCTCTGAAGCCCGCTGCGATCCAGACTGAACCGACCCTCCCCGTGATTTCCCAACCGGTTGTCCAGCCGCTGCCCCAGGCCGAAGCGCCGGGCGATGCCGCTGCGGCCGGTGCCGATGAAGCGCCGCGCGCTGTCAGCCTGGCAGAACTGGTTGCCCAGCAGCCCGAGCCGGCCGATCTCTCGCGTGAGCTTAACTGCCTTGCCAGCGCCATCTATTACGAAGCCAAAAGCGAAACGCTGAACGGCCAGCTCGCCGTCGGCCGCGTGATCGTGGCCCGTTCGAAGTCGGGCCGTTTCCCGGATTCGTACTGCGGCGTGGTGTTCCAGCCGTCGCAGTTCTCGTTCGTGCGCGGCAATAGCCTTCCGGCCACGCCCAAGGCGTCGCGCCAGTGGAAGAACGCTGTCGCCGTGGCCCAGATCGCCCACGAAGGAACCTGGCGCAGCCCGGTGGAGGGCGCGCTGTTCTTCCACGCTGCTTATGTCAGCCCCGGCTGGCGGCTGACCCGGATGGCCCGGGTCGATAACCACGTGTTCTATCGCTAAACGGGTTGGGGGGCTGCGGCCCCCCTTCTTGCATCAGTTGGGCTTGTGAAGCTCGATCCATACCGGCGCATGGTCGCTGGCTTTTTCGCGCCCGCGATATTCCTTGTCGACACCGCAGGCTTTCAAACGGTCGGCCAGTTCGGGTGAGAGCAGGACATGGTCGATCCGGAAGCCGTGATCGCGCTGCCAGGCTCCGGCCTGGTAATCCCAGAAGGTCCAGACCCCGCCGCCCGGATTGTGGGTGGCGATCGCGTCGGTCCAGCCATCGGCCAGCAGCCGCATATAGGCATCCCGTGATTCCGGCTGCATCAGCGCATCATCAGCCATGGCGGCCGGAGCCCAGACATCGCGATCGGTCGGGATCACGTTATAGTCTCCCAGCACCACGGCCGGGACTTCCTCTGCCTTGATTGCCTGCATGCGGGCACGGAGCCGCTCCATCCAGGCCAGCTTGTAATCGAACTTGGGCCCAGGCTGCGGATTGCCATTGGGAAGGTAGATGTTGATGATGCGCGTATCGAACACATCAACCTCAAGATAGCGGGCGTGCTCGTCAGTCGGATCGCCGGGCAGGCCTTGCTGCACCACCTGCGGGGTTGTGCCGTCAGCCAGAACCGCAACGCCGTTGAACCCCTTCTGGCCATGCCAGACGGCATGATAGCCGATCTTCTCAAACTCAGCGGCGGGGAAGCCTTCGTCCTGGGTCTTGATTTCCTGCAAGCAGGCAACTGCCGGGCGGGTTTCCTCCAGCCATTCGAGCAGACGCGGCAAACGGGCCTTGATCCCGTTGATGTTGAAGCTGGCGATGCGCATCAGGAATTCAGACCGCGAAGCTGGAGCCACAGCCGCAACCGGCGGCAGCGAGCGGGTTTTCGACCTTGAAAGCCGAGCCGCCGAGCGAATCCACGAAGTCCACGACGCTACCGGCCACCAGATCAAGGCTGACCGGATCGACCACCAGCTTCACGCCATCGGTCTCGACCACCAGGTCATCGCCCTCAATGCTTTCAGCCAGACCAAAGCGGTATTGGAAGCCGGAACACCCGCCACCTTCAACCGACAGGCGCAGGGCCGCCGGTTTGCCCTGCTTGTCGGCAATCAGCGCAATCCGCGCGGCAGCCGCGGGGCTGAGGGTCATTGTCGGGGTTTCCATGTCCCCGATGTAAGCCGCGCGGGCATTACCCGCAAGGCCGCTGGGCGTTCAGGCGCTCTGGATATAGCTGCGCATGGCCTGAGCTTCGGATTCGATTCGCTCAATCCGGTATTTGACCAGATCCCCGATCGAGATGAAGCCGACCATGGCCTTGCCGCGCACCACCGGCAGGTGCCGGACCCGGCGCCGGGTCATCAGGCCGAGCGCTTCAAGCACTTCGGTCTGGGGATCAACGGTAATGACCGGCGCGGTCATCGCCGCGCCAACCGGACCATCGAGCATGGCCGCGCCATGCTGGGCCAGGCCATAGACCACGTCACGCTCGGAAAAGATGCCAACAATCGATCCGTCCTGCGTCACCGGCAGGGCGCCGATCCGCTTTTCGGCCAGCAGGGCGACGGCCTCGCCCACGCTGGCAGTGCTTTCGATGGAGATGATGGGGCCGCTGCGGCCTTCGATCAGGCGGGCAATAGTCATAACGATACTCCCCTCTAGACCAAGGAGGATGACACGAAGTGGCACGATTGGCGAGTCCGCGACCAAGGTCTACTTGCGCTGTCCCGCTGGGAGGCGCAAAGGCGCGGCGATGACCCAATCTCCGCTCGATAATCCTGAGATCGCCGCGATTGCCTGGGCGCGCTACAAACGCCTGATCAAGCGCTGGAGCCTGGTGACCCTGGCAGTCTGCGTGGTGCTGATTGCCTATCTGGCCTGGGAATTCGGCCTGCCTTCAATTCACCTCTATATCGCGACGGTGCTGGGCATCGCCGGGGTAATCATGCTGACCGTGGCGTTGATGGCCTTGCTTTTCCTGTCGAGCGGCACCGGCCACGACGAATCGATCGACGACCGGGAATAGTCTCAGGCTGGCGGGTTAAGCCGGAATTCTTCGACCGGTACACCGCCAATCAGGTGTTCCTGGATGATCCGCTCCAGCACTTGCGGCGTGCAGGAATGATACCAGGTCGGTCCCGGCCAGACCACGGCAACCGGGCCCAGCGCGCAGACCCGCAGGCAGCCGACCTTGTTGCGCAGCACCCCGGTATGGCCGCCCAGCCCAAGCTCGCCGAGCCGCTTTTTCAGAAACAGCCATGCTTCATGCCCTGAGGCGCGGTCACAGCATTTGGGTTCTTCGGGGTCAGCGCAGAGAAAGATCTGCCACCGCGTATCGAACCCACCCAGCCGCGCCAGGGTGCGCTCGGCCAGTTCACGTTGGGCGGGGTCGACTGACAGGACCCTTAGCCCTTCTTGCCGACGATCCGTGCGATCTCGGCAGCAACCATCCGCTCAACCAGAGCCGGCAGGTTCTTGTCGAGCCATTCGGCCAGCGCCGGGCGCAGCAATTCGCGGGTCAGCCCTTCCAACGAGGTCTCGCCCGAGCGGACGATCTGCGGTGGTGCGCCGGGTTCTGCCAGCATGGCCAGCGCGGCCAGCGATTCGCGCATCGAGGTGGCGGTGTATTCGGGCAGCAGCGGGCCGCCCTCTGCATCCTCAACCAGCTCGGCTGATGCATCGAGTTCGAAGATATCGTCTTCATCGAATGCTTCAGTAGCAGCGTTCTTGAGCCCGCGCTCCTGGCGCTCTTTGCGTTCGACGGCAGCGCCGGCGCGGTTGTCGCGCGCGATCACCTTCTTGATCGAATCGAGGATTTCCTCGACCGACGGTTCACCTGCCTGGCGCATGCCTAAACCCCCACTTTGTCCCGCTGAGGGACAGAATCACTTGCGGGTTACAGAGCCGTCCTGCGGCTTTGAGTCAACGGTCCGTGTCGATTGCTGCTTGGGTGCGGGATCGCTCGCCCAATCGAAAATGTTGCCGGATACGCGCTTGTAATTCGCCTCCGGCTCGTAGAGCGCACCCCCATCCAGCCCGAGGTCGCGCGCTTCGGCCTTGCCGATCGCCGCCAGCAGGTTGAAACCGGCCACATAGCCATTGCGCTCTGCCGTGGCGAGCTGGACCTGGGCGCTGAGCAGTTCCTGCTCGGCATTGAGGATGTCGAGAATCGTCCGGTTGCCCACAGTGTTTTCCGCCCTCACGCCTTCAAGGCTGAGCTGGGCTGCGGACACGGCGGCACGGTTGGCGGCGATGATCTCGGTCGCGGCCTGATGCTGGGCATAGGCAGCCCGGACATTGGCAATCACGGCGCGTTCAACGGCGATTTCCTGCTCCAGCTGGGCGCCTTCGCGGGCCTGGGCCTGGCGCTTCTGCGCGGCGGGCAGGCCGCCCTGGAAGATGGGCACCGTTGCCCGCACGCCAACCTGGGCGGTGGTGTCAGTCTGCGGCAGGGTAGCGGAAATGGGGCCGCCCAGCGTACCATAGTAATTGGTGTAATTGCCGTTTGCGAACAGACTCACCGACGGAAGCCGGTTGGCACCGGCCGCCTTGCTGTCAAAGCCTGCGGCCTTGGACCGCTGGCGTGCCGCGCCAAGGTCTGGATTATGGTCAAGCGCATAGCTGACGGCGTCTTCCGGGCTGCTCGGCAGGCCGACCAGCGCCGGGGGGCTTTGCAGATCTTCGGGCTGCTTGCCGACTACCTGGATATAACGCTCACGCGCGGTCAGCAGGTTCGCTTCGGCGGCGCGGGTCTGGCCGCGTGCCAAGGCCAGGCGGGATTCCGATTGGGCCACGTCGGTTCGGGTCAGGTCACCAATCTCGAACCGGTCCTTGGTGGCCTGGAGGTTGACCTGCAGCCGATCCACGTTCTGGCGGTTCAGCCCGACGATTGCCTCATTCAGGATCACATCCATGTAATTGGCCACGACCTGGCTGAACAGACCGCTTTCGCTGGCGCGCAGATCCTGCTGCCCGGCTTCGACCCGGGTCTTGGCCGCACGGATCGAGTTCTTGATCGCGCCGCCCGCATAGATCGGGGCGCCAAAGTTGGCCTGGGTCTGCAGGGCCCGCTCCGGCGCAGTAAAGCTTGATTGGCTCTGCTTCACGAATTCGATGTAATTGGCCGTGCCGTTCAGCGATGGCAAGCCCGGGGCCCGCGCAATTGCGACCCCGGCATCGACCGCGCGCTGCTGGGCGCGAGCAGCCTGCAGGGTGGGATTGGTGTTATAGGCCATGACCAGCGCTTCGCGCAGGTCGTCGGCAAGAGCCGGGGTTGCTGTCAGTCCGATTCCTGCCAGCAGGATTGCCCGCCCAAGCCGTTTGGCCATGCTCAGAAGCTCCACCGTTTAGGTGCTGCGAATTCTGTCAGCACCGGGATTCCCATTTCGGCCAGCGGCAGCAGCGCCGCGGCTCCGGCGGCCTTGCGGCCGCTTGCGAGGCGCGTCACCCCGCGTTCGACCAGGCCCGTTATCAGTCGACCAGCGTCTTCGACGCGGGCAGCCAGACCTTCGGGTAAATGTTCAATCGCGCCGTCGATCAGGACAAGGCTGTAACTGCCCTTGACCTTACCGGCGGCGGCATCAGCCGCACTTATCGTCGTCACTTTGGCGACCAGGCCCTCGAGCAGTGCGGCAAGGTAGCCGCTGCCGCAGGAAACCAGCAGCACCTTGTCATCGCTACGCAGCCCGGCTTCGACCAGCATTCGGCCGTGGAACAACGGTGCGGCCAGGGCATGCCCATCGCCAAGCGGAATCGCCCGGTCGATATAGGCATGGGCGCGCGAGGCGGCTGGAACGAAGTCTTCGCGCGCAACACGGGCGAAGGCTTCCAGCACGACAGGATCGTTGACCCCGCTCGTGCGCAGCTGGCTGTCAATCATCGCGCGGCGGGCGGCGGCAAGGTCGGTGCCCGGACGCTCGGCAGTGATAGTCATGATTCAACCCTTCTCGGCGGGCTGTATTGCAAAAATAACACAGCACCGCAATCGTCTTGCTTCTAAGCGAAGCGCCGCCCCGCGCCAAGCGCTTTGACGGCAGGCCCGTTCCATGCCTAAAGCGCCAGCAAACAACCCCATTCGAGGAGCCAAAATCCATGAGCGAGATGGTGACGATCCGCGAGGACGATCTAATTGAGAGCGTCGCCGACGCGCTTCAGTTTATCAGCTATTTCCATCCGATGGACTATATCCGGGCGCTCGGGGATGCCTATCAGGCTGAGCAGGGCCCTGCCGCCAAGGATGCGATTGCCCAGATCCTCACCAACAGCCGGATGTGCGCAGAAGGCCACCGCCCGATCTGCCAGGACACCGGCATCGTCAATATCTTCGTCGAATGGGGCCAGAATTGCCGGCTTGAATCGGGCCGCTCGCTGCAGGAAGTGGTCGATGAAGGGGTGCGCCGGGCCTATAACCACCCGGAAAACAAGCTGCGCGCCTCGGTGCTGGCCGATCCGGCTTTTACCCGCCGCAACACCCGCGATAACACCCCCTCTGTGCTTCATGTCACGATGGTGCCCGGCAGCAAGGTCAGCATTGATGTGGCGGCGAAGGGTGGCGGCAGCGAGAACAAGTCCAAGTTCAAGATGATGAATCCCAGCGACAACATCGTTGACTGGGTGGTGGAGATGCTGCCCCAGATGGGGGCCGGCTGGTGCCCGCCGGGGATGCTGGGCATCGGCATTGGTGGCACGGCGGAGCACTGCATGCTGCTTGCCAAGCAGGCGCTCATGGAGCCGATCGACATGGCTCAGTTGAAGCAGCGCGGGCCGCAGAACGATATCGAGGCGATGCGGATCGAGATCTTCGACAAGGTCAACGCGCTGGGCATTGGCGCCCAGGGCCTGGGTGGGCTTTCGACGATCCTGGATGTGAAGATCATGGACGCGCCGTGCCACGCCGCTTCCAAGCCGGTGGCGATGATTCCCAACTGCGCCGCCACGCGCCACGCGCATTTCACGCTTGATGGCTCGGGCCCGAGCTTCCTGGAAAAGCCCAACCTCAAGGAATGGCCCGAAGTGCACTGGACCCCTGACAAGGCGGCCAAGCGCGTCAACCTCGATACGCTGACGGCCGAGGAAGTTCGCGGCTGGAAGCAGGGTGACCGGCTGCTGCTCAATGGCAAGATGCTCACCGGCCGCGATGCCGCGCACAAGCGGATCAAGGACATGCTGACCAAGGGCGAGGCCCTGCCGGTCGCGTTCAAGGGCCGTTCGATCTATTACGTCGGCCCGGTCGACCCGGTGATGGGCGAAGTGGTTGGCCCCGCCGGCCCGACCACCGCCACCCGCATGGACAGCTTCACTGACATGATGTGCGAGTTGGGCCTCTTGACCATGATCGGCAAGGCCGAGCGCGGCCAGGGCGCGACCGAGGTGATCGCCAAGCACAAGGTGGCCTATCTGATGGCCGTTGGCGGTGCGGCCTATCTGGTGGCGCGGGCGATCCGCGAAGCCAAGGTTATCGCCTTCGAAGATCTGGGCATGGAAGCGATCTACGAATTCACGGTTGAGGACATGCCGGTGACCGTGGCGGTCGACAGCGAGGGCAACAATGTCCACCAGCTGGCCCCGCTCGCCTGGAAGGAAAAGATCGCCAAGGAAGGGCTGCTCCCGGTCAAATAGGCGGTGCCGGACGTTCGACCAATGACGCCTGCGGCTCGACCAAGCTGCTGGCCTCATTGGCTGCTGGTGGTCTAGGCAGGGCCATGGACCCGACAGCGCCATCCACGCCGCGCGTGCCGTTCAGGCTGGTACTGGCCTCGATCGCCGGGGTCTGGCTGGCCTATTTTGCGCTGACGACACTGCGCGGCTGGCTGGTCGGGCTCGAACTGTTTGACGCCCTGTTGTTGCGTCGCGGCCTGGTGACCGTTGCATCGATGGCGGTGACCCTGGCGCTATGGCCGCTGGTCCGCCTGCTTGATCCGCGCCCCTTCTGGGTCAAGGTGGGCGCCGTGCTGCTGATGGCCTTGCCGGCCTCGGTCCTGCTGGCGGCAATTAACCAGGCTGTGTTCGCTGATATTGAAAATAAGGTCGTCGCCACGATTGGTGAGCGCGAAGGTCTGCGCATTCGCAGTGATGAGAGCGGCAACCTGCTGGTCGACCCGCTCGACCGCGAGGCGGAAGCAGCGGCAAGTTCTGCACCGCCGCCAGCTGCCGCGGCGCGTGCGGACGCAGAGGCGCGCCCCGCGATTACCATCGACGCCGAGACCCGCGCCGACAACCGCCTGCGCCAACTGGTCGACGTGGCGCTGGGGCGGTATTATCTGCTGCTGGCCTGGGCGGCGCTCTATTTCTCGCTCGCCAATGCCGAACAGGCCCGCGCAGCGGAGCGGCGCGAGGGTCAATATCGCCGCGCGGCCAAGGCCTCCGAGCTGCGGTCCTTACGCTATCAGGTTAACCCGCATTTCCTGTTCAACACACTCAATTCGCTTTCGGCGCTGGTGATGACCGGAAAGGGACAGGCGGCCGAACAGATGATTCAGACGCTCTCAACCTTCTATCGCCGCAGTCTGGCTGGCGATCCGACGGCCGACGTGGCGCTGGATCAGGAAATTGCATTGCAGCGGCTCTATCTTGAGATCGAGGCCGTCCGCTTTCCCGATCGCCTGCGCACCCGGTTCGATATTCCTGCGGCACTGGCCGATGCACGCATGCCCGGCATGATCCTCCAGCCGCTGATCGAAAACGCCGTCAAATATGCCGTTTCAGCCACGACAAGTCCGGTGACGCTGACGATTACCGCGCGCCAGGAACATGGCGGTCTGGTCATCGAGGTGGCTGATGATGGACCGGTTACGAAGGACAGCAAGCCCGGTTTCGGCATCGGCCTCGCCAATGTCCGCGACCGGCTGGCCGCGCGGTATGGCGATGCCGCGCAGTTTGACTCTGGCCCGGTTGCCGGCGGCGGCTGGCGCAGTGTGATCCGCCTGCCCCTGGAACGCCATGACTGATAGCCTTGCCACCGCAGCCTTGCGCACCCTGATCGTCGATGATGAGCCACTGGCGATTGAGCGGATGCAGTTGATTTGCCGCGACCTGGCCGGAATCGAGGTGGCCGGGACGGCCCAGGACGGCGCCGCGGCGCTGCGGATGATCGATGCGCTTTCGCCCGACCTGGTCCTGCTCGACATGACCATGCCCGAACTTGATGGCCTGGCTGTCGCCCGCGCCCTGGCCGGGCGCAAGCCGCGGCCGGCGGTGATCTTCGTCACCGCGCATGAGAACTTCGCGGTCGAAGCCTTCGATCTCGACGCAGTCGACTATGTGCTGAAGCCGGTTACCCCTGATCGGCTGGAGCGGGCCGTAGCCCGCGCACTGGCCCGGCGCGGCGAGCGGGCCGAACAGGGCGGGGATTGGCTGACCGAATTCTGGGTGCCCTATCGCTCTGAACTGCTGCGGATCGCTGCCGCCGATGTCGATCGGATCGATGCCGAGCGCGACTATGTCCGGCTCCACGTCGGCGATCGCAGCTACCTCTTGCTGCAGACGGTAACCGGGCTTGAGGCGCGGCTTGATC
This sequence comes from Novosphingobium sp. APW14, assembly GCF_032337075.1. Taxonomy (NCBI): domain Bacteria; kingdom Pseudomonadati; phylum Pseudomonadota; class Alphaproteobacteria; order Sphingomonadales; family Sphingomonadaceae; genus Novosphingobium; species Novosphingobium sp. APW14. The sequence goes on along the minus strand of NZ_JAVYAB010000006.1, from coordinate 54,810 downwards.
CGCAGCACTTTATCCGGCTCCATCGTTCGACCATCCTGCGGCGCGACCGGATCACCGGCCTGCGCCACGATGGCCTGGGGGTGTGGTCGGCCGAACTGGCCGATGGCACGGCGGTACGCATCGGCCGGACTTACCTGGCCAAGGCCAAGGCAATGGCCGGACGCTGAATCGCGTGTTAGGGATGCGGCGATGTTCGTCGCGCTCACCTTCCTGTTGGGGATCGGCAATTTTGCCGTCCATCGCGCCGTGCTGAACAGCGAGCACCCGCTGCTGGGGCAGGTGCCCTGGTTCTTCCAGATGCTGGGTGGCCGGTTCAGCCTGCTGGTCGAATTTGCCATGCTGTTGGGGGCGATGTTGATGGTGTCCGAAGGATCGGCCGGCTGGGCCTGGTTCTATGCCGGCTACAGCGCGGTGAATGCCGGATCGGCCTGGCTGATCCTGTCCGGACGGGTATAGGGAACGCCATGCCGGACAAGACCGTGCTCTATCACGTCAGCGACCTGCACTTTGGCTATGAAGACCGGCAGGCGCTTGAATGGTTCGCGGCCGAGGTGGAGCGTGAACGGCCGGCCGGGGTGGTCTGCACCGGCGACCTGACCATGCGCGGCACGGCCAAGGAATTCGCCCTGGCCGCGGAATGGCTCACGCACCTGCCGGTCCCGGTCTCGATCGAACCGGGCAATCACGATGTGCCCTATTACCACATGATGCTCCGGCGGTTGGCGCGGCCCTATGTCCATTTTCACGCCCTCAAGCACCGGTTGGGCAGCGAGATTGCCTTGCCGGATGTGGCGGTTGTTTCGCTCAAGACCATTGCCCGCGCACAGCTGCGGCTCAACTGGTCAAAGGGACGGGTCAGCCAGCCCGACCTGGATGCAGCGCTGCATGGGCTGGGGCAGCACCAGGCGGTGCCGTTGAAGCTGGTGGCCTGCCACCACCCGCTGGTCGAGGCCGACACCCATGCCACGGCATCAACTCGCGGCGGCAAACGGGCATTGGCAGCATTGGCGCGGGCCGGGGCTGGTGCCGTTCTTTCGGGCCATGTTCACGATCCCTTTGACCGGGTGGTCGAGATCGATGGTCATGCGATCCGGATGGTCGGCGCGGGCACGCTATCGCAGCGGCTGCGCAGCTCGCGTCCGTCGTTCAATCGGCTGGTGCTGGATGGGGCAGGCGGCTTTTCGGTTGCGGTGCGGACGCTTTAACCGCCGCGGCGAGAGCGAACCTTGCCTTCAACGGCATGGACCACGGCGAGCAGGTCTTCGCGGCTGACGTCCAGCACTTCGTCCCATTCGGCCAGAACCGCATCAAGATCGCTGTCCTCGATATGACCGATCCAGTCGGGCTGGGCCGCTTGCGGCGCGGCGCGGTGGGGATAGGAATGGCCGGTTAGCCGGTTCCAGGCCACCCCGGCCACCAGCAGTACCAGCACGTTGAGCGCCAGCGGCATGACCAGGAAGCCAAGGCCGGCAGCCTCCACTCCGGGAGTTGCCAGCGCGGTAATCAGCACGGTGCCCCCCGCCGCCGGGTGCAGGCAGCGAAGCAGGCTCATTGCGGCAATGGTCAGGCAGACCGATAGTCCTGCCGCAAGCCAGGTCGCGCCAAGCAAGGCGTGTGCGCCAACCCCGATTGCCGCGGAGAGCATGTGGCTGCCGAACACCGGCCAAGGCTGGGCCAGGGGGCTGGCTGGCAGCACAAAGATCAGCACGGCAGAGGCACCCATCGAGGCAACCAGCCATGGCAGGGCGGGATCGTTGCCCATGATCATGTGCGCGATCCACGCCGTGAGTGCGATTGCGAGGCCAGCCCCGGTCGCGCCGCGCAGCCAGCCGATTCGGCCGGCAATCATCATGCGGGTGGGGGTGGCGGCGAGCGGGGCGTGCTGGTGCATGGGCTGGCTGTCTCTGGGTTGGCGGATATGAAAAAGGGGCCGACCTTGCGGCCGACCCCATTTTTCCAAACCGTTGCGATCCGGATCAGCGCTTGCTGAACTGGAAGCTCTTGCGAGCCTTGGCGCGGCCGTACTTCTTGCGCTCAACCGCGCGGCTGTCGCGGGTGAGGAAGCCGGCGGCCTTGACGACACCGCGCAGGACGGGTTCGAACTTGGTCAGTGCCTGGGCGATACCGTGCTTCACGGCACCGGCCTGACCCGAGAGACCGCCGCCCTTGACGGTGGCGATCACGTCGTACTGGCCAGCGCGGTCAGCAACCTGGAACGGCTGGTCGATCACGAGGCGCAGGGTCGGACGGGCGAAGTAGACCGACTGGTCACGACCGTTGATCACGACCTTGCCCGAACCGGGCTTGATCCAGACGCGGGCCACGGCATCCTTGCGGCGACCGGTGGCATAGGCACGGCCCTGGGCGTCGACTTCCTTTTCACGAAGCGGCGCAGCCGGAGCAGCGGGGGTGGCGGTCACATCGGCAGCAGCACCGAGATCGGCCAGATCGTTGAGCGTGGTGTCAGACATCAGGCACCCACCTTGTTCTTGCGGTTCATGGCAGCGACGTCGAGCGGCTGGGGCTGGGTGCCCGCATGCGGATGCTCGGCACCGGCGTAGAGGTGAAGGGCGCGCATCTGGGCACGGCCAAGCGGACCACGGGGGATCATGCGCTCAACAGCCTTTTCGAGCACGCGCTCGGGGAAGCGGCCGTCCAGCACCTTGGCTGCGGTCACTTCCTTGATGCCACCGGCATAGCCAGTGTGCTTGTAATAGATCTTCTGCTTCAGCTTGTTGCCCGTCAGCTTGACCTTGCCGGCGTTGATGACGACGACATGGTCGCCGCAATCCACGTGCGGGGTGAAGCTCGGCTTGTGCTTGCCGCGCAGATGATTGGCGATGACCACGGCCAGACGCCCGACCACCATTCCTTCGGCATCGATCAGATGCCACTTCTTTTCCACCTCGGCCGGCTTGATCGACCGGGTGACCTTGGAAAGCGCCTTCATGGCAACTCCCTTTCTGATAAAAGGTCAAATCCCTGAATTACACGCCACGCAGAATCGCTTCCGGCAGCGCGGGAAGGCGGCCCAATCGAGGATTGGCGCCGGAAAGTCAAGCATTCCGGGCCTCTGCAGAGAGGTAAAATAATACCGCCCCACTCGGATTTCAGGGTTTGACGTGTTCGAAGGTCCAGATTTCACGTGAGGTGCGCGTGGTTCCGCCGAGGTCTGTATGAACGGTCCGCTCGACCCGCGTTGGCAAGCTGCCATGGATCTGGCCTTCGCTGCGCATCGCGATGTTGATCGATCCGCGGCTGCCGTCGGGTAATGCAATGTCCCGCGTTTCGAGTGTATCCGGGTGAGCCGGATTGAAAATGTCGACTGGCCAGGCAGTTCCGCCGTTTCCCGCCATCACAACCTGGGTCAGCATGGTCGTTGCCTGGTTGCGGGCATTCGTCGAAACCAAGGCTCCGGCGATCATCATTTCACCCAGCGCCACGGCGCGGGTGCGCGAGGCATCACCAATAGGTGGACCCAACCGCGTCTTCACTTTGCCAGCCGAATCGAGCATTATCGGAAAGAAGCCTGGCTCGACCCGATTTCTCTCAATCTCGGCGAATTGCTCAAGCAGAGGCGGAACCTCAACTGCAACGTCACGCAGCTCGCCGTCGATCTGCCAGCCATCCGTTTCGCGCCGGAACCAGACCAGGTAGCGGCGTGTTACCCGCACTTCCTTGCCATCAACCAGGCTCCGCACCACGGTGCGGCTGATCATCACTGGCCCTTCGGCAGGCCGGAATTGGCTGGTGCGAAGCTCGGTTGGTGGTGTTCCCATCAGTTGAGCCGGCGCGAGCGCGGCGAAGCCGGCCAGCAGCATTACCCGCGTGCTCATGCCAACTCGCTGCCGCGATTCGTCATCACCCCACCCCTACACCATTGATTCTATGAAGTATTGACGCAGGTGCGGTGGCTTTCGTCAAGCCTTTGCGCCGCCCCGCCCCAGTGCATGGGCACCCCAGACCGTGCTCGCTACCAGCAGGGCACCAACCAACTGGTGCGCCACGGCGATCCACAAGGCCACTCCGCTCATGACCGTGGCGATGCCCAGCAGGACCTGGATGCCGAACGTGGAATGGATCGCGATTGAGGCCCGCCGATCAACCGCGCGTAGCCGGCGGCCCACAACTACCAGGATTGCGACCACCACCCAGGCCCACCAGCGGTGCACGAAGTGCGTCAGGAACGGATCGTTGAGCAGCGCATGGACCTTGCCGGCAGCCCAATCGATGCCTTCAGGTACGAAGCTGCCCTGCATCAGCGGCCAGACATCCCAATTGAACCAGCCTGCGCCCGCAACATAGCCTGCGCGCATCCCGGCCACGAGCGCGCCGAAGAACAATTGCAGTCCAAGGGCGGCCAGGGCAAGCAGGGTAAAGGGTGTCAGCCGCGCAGGCTCTTCACCCCGGGCCAGGGCGCGCAAGTCAAGCGCGGTCCAGACCAGGCCACCCAGAGTGAACAGGGCAACCAGCAAGTGCGTGGCGAGGCGGAAGTGGCTGACGCGGACATCAGCGCTAAGGCCGGATGAGACCATCCACCAGCCGATCGTACCCTGCAGCCCGCCGAGCGCCAGCAGGGCGATCAAGCGCCCATGATAGCCCTTGGGGATCGCGCCCTTGATCCAGAACCAGGCCAGCGGCAGGGCAAAGGCCAGGCCAATGATCCGGGCGATCAGGCGGTGAACCCATTCCCAGAAGAAGATGAACTTGAAATCGGCCAGGGTCATGCCGGCCGGTCCGGTCACTTCGATATATTGCGGGATCTGCTTGTAGTCATCGAAAGCCGCTTGCCACTGCGCGTCATTCAGCGGCGGCAGAACCCCCGAAACCGGCTTCCATTCGGTGATCGAAAGGCCCGATTCGGTCAGGCGGGTAATCCCGCCGACGGCAACGATGAATACCACGAGGGCGGCAACGGCGAAGAGCCACCGGGCAAGCGCCAGAGGCCGGGGAGAAGCTGCTGTCATGAGCGTGGCCACTGCTCCCGACCGAACAAAAGCGCAAGCGGGCTTTTGGGGCCATCTTGCGGCATGTAACACTATAACATATATGAAGTGCCTGATGCGTGACGCACTCCTCTCGATTCGCGGCCGGCTGGACCGGTTTGGCGTGCTCCTGTCCGGGCTGTGCATGTTGCACTGTCTGGCCGGGTTGTTGCTGGTTGCCGGGTTGGGTCTGGGCGGGCAATTTCTGTTCGCGCCGGTGATTCACCGGGTCGGCTTGGCCTTGGCAATTGCGGTCGGGGCAGTGACTTTGGTGATCGGCGTGGTGCGGCACGGCGATCCTCGGCCGATGCAGACTGGCGTTGCCGGTTTGGCGTTGATGGCTATTGCCTTGATGGTCGGCCATGGTCTGGCAGAGGCACTGTTGACCATTGCAGGCGTGGCTTTGCTGGCCTGGGCTCACTGGCGCAACCTTAAGCTGTCCTGATCATCCTGACCGGCGAGCAAACCTACCTGCTCTTTCGCCGCATTGCCAAATTTCCGCTGCGCGCTATCTGCGCTGGGTGATGACCGAACAGCTCTCCCTTACCGTCAATGGCGAACCCCGCCGCGCCGCCACTGGCTCTGTGGCCGATCTCGTGCGCAGTCTTGAACTCGATCCAGCCAAGGTTGCGGTTGAGCGCAACGGCGAAATTGTCCCGCGCTCGACCCTTGCCGCGGTCGCGCTCAGCGAGGGCGATGTGCTGGAGATTGTCCATTTTGTTGGTGGCGGGGACCATGCACCGGAGGACACCTGGACCGTTGCCGGGCGCACCTTCCGTTCGCGGCTGATTGTCGGCACTGGCAAGTACAAGGATTTTGCTGAGAATGCCGCGGCGGTTGAAGCTTCGGGCGCGGAGATCGTGACGGTCGCTGTGCGCCGGGTCAATGTATCGGACCCCAAGGCGCCGATGCTGACCGATTTCATCGATCCGAAGAAAATCACCTACCTGCCCAACACGGCCGGCTGCTTTACCGCAGAAGACGCGATCCGCACCTTGCGACTGGCACGCGAGGCGGGTGGCTGGGACCTGGTCAAGCTGGAAGTGCTGGGCGAGGCGCGCACGCTCTATCCCAACATGGTCGAAACCATCCGCGCCTGCGAAGTGCTGGCCAAGGAAGGCTTCCTGCCGATGGTCTACTGCACCGACGATCCGATCGCAGCCAAGCAGTTGGAAGATGCCGGGGCAGTTGCGGTCATGCCACTGGGTGCACCGATCGGTTCGGGCCTTGGCATTCAAAATCGCGTTACGATCCGTTTGATTGTTGAAGGTGCCTCAGTTCCGGTGCTGGTCGATGCCGGGGTGGGCACGGCCTCGGACGCTGCCGTGGCGATGGAGCTTGGCTGCGAGGGCGTGTTGATGAACACCGCCATTGCCGAAGCCAAGGATCCGCTCCGCATGGCCCGGGCGATGAAACTGGCGGTCGAGGCCGGTCGCCATGCCTATCTTTCCGGCCGGATGGCTACCCGCAAATACGCAGATCCCTCCAGTCCGCTGGCAGGGTTGATCTAAGCATCAGGGTTAACGGGATCATAACTTTATCATGATGACTTAGCCTCTCTCGAAAGGGGCTTGTCATGGCCAAGACCGGAACTGCATCGCTGACGATCGCCGAACTGCGCGAATTCGCCAGCTTTAGCCCGTGCGAACAGCGTTACATCAAGCGAAGCCTTGATGTAGGACTGGGTCGGCAGGATGCCTTCAAGCTTTGGGCCCGCGATGCCGGGGAAACCGCATCGATCCGGAGCCAGTACGTGGTCTACCAGGAATTGAAGGCCTTGCGGGTGCAGATCCCGGCGGGCAGTGACTTTGCCAGCCTCGAGAGCTTTATGGGCAAGCTGCTGCGAGTCACCGCCTTTGATATTGCCCAGGACCGGATTGATGGCTTTCCGGCCTACCGGTTCCTTTATGAGCGGCTGCTTGGTGCTGAGGCGCGCCCGTTCCTGCCCAGTGCCTTTTGCGCCGCTGCGGCCCTGCCGCAGATCAGGCCGGAGCGCCGCAAGCACCTGCTCCAGTCGATCAGCGAAGCCGCCGCTACCGCCCCAGGGTGGTCAAGCCGCGAACCGAGCTTCTACCCTGAATGGGTTGAGCAGGAAGCGGCCTAGATCCGCTAGCCTTTGTAGAGGGCGTCAAGCCGGTCGGCGTATCGCTCTTTCAGCTTGTGGCGGCGGATCTTGAGGCTTGGGGTCATTTCCTCATTCTCGATCGCGAAGGCCTCGTCCGCGAAAGCGAACTGGCGGACCTTTTCAATCACGCTGAGGTCCTGATTGACCCGGTCGATTGCCGTGCGGATCGCTGAGCGGAAGGCGGGCAGATCCTGCAGCGCCTTGAAGTCAAACTTCTCACCCTGGGCGCGGGCCCATTCGAGCGCCCATTCGGCATCGGGCACGATCAGACCGACCACATAGGGCCGCTTGTCACCGACCACCATTGCCTGAGCGATTTCGGGCTGCAAAGTAAGCATGCCTTCAACCTTCTGGGGCGAGATATTGTCGCCCTTGTCGTTGACGATCATGTCCTTCTTGCGGTCGGTAATGACAATCCGACCCTTGACATCGATGTGGCCAACATCGCCGGTGTGGAGCCAGATGCCAGCGCCGGGTTCACCTTCTGGCTCTTTGAGCACGCGGGCGGTCTCGGCCTCGTTCCGCCAATAACCATGCATAACCAGCTCGCCGCGAACCAGGATTTCGCCATCCTGGGCGATCTTGATTTCGACTCCGTCCATGGCCGGGCCGACCGTGTCCATCTTCAGCCCTGCCTTGGGCCGGTTGCAGCTGATCACCGGGGCGGCCTCGGTCTGGCCATAACCCTGGAGCATGTTAAGCCCCATCGCCTCGAAAAAGGTGCCAACTTCCGGGTTGAGCGGGGCCCCGCCCGAAACCATCGCCTTGATCCGGCCGCCAAAGCGCGCGCGGATTTTTGGGCGGAGGGTCTTTTCCAGGATCAGGTCCATCGGCTTATCGCGCAGGCGGCCCTTGCCCTCATTCTGGCCCTTGATCGAGCTGATTGCCAGCGCGCGGCCCATCAGGAAGTTGGCGACCTTACCCTGCTTTTCGACCTGCTTCATGATCCGGGTACGCAGCACCTCGAACAGGCGGGGGACAACGACCATGATCGTTGGGCGCACTTCCTCGATATTGCTGGCCAGCTTCTCGAGGCCTTCGGAATAGAAGATCTGCCCGCCCATCCCGATTGGTAGCATCTGCCCTCCGGTATGCTCATAGGCATGGCTCAGCGGCAGGAAGCTCAGGAAGACTTCGTCATCCCAGCCGAAGTCCTCGGACAGGATGCGCGCCGCTCCGTCCACGTTGCACAGGATCGCGCCGTGGTGCTGCAATACCCCACGCGGCGCCCCGCCTGTGCCGCTGGTGTAGATGATGCAGGCGGTGTCCTCGCGCTTGATCTTGGCCGCGCGCTGGTTGACTGCGGCGCGGGCCTTGGCGGCGTCGCCGGCCAGCAGGCTGGTCCAGTCGCGATATTCGAACTGGCCGGTCTGGGCGATGCGCAGCGGCTCGATCCCGATCACGAACCCGGCCTGTCCCGCGGCGAGCACGCCGGGCAGCAGCGGCTTGGCCAGCTTGTCATCCGATACAATCACCGCGCGCGCGCCAGAGTTTTCCAGCACGTGCAGGTGATCCCGCTCGGTGTTGGTGATGTAGGCTGGTACGGTCACGCAGCCAGCCGCCATGATCGCGAAATCTGCGATGCACCATTCTGGCCGGTTTTCGGAAACCAGCATCACCCGGTCGCCATCCTTGAGACCCAGGGCGCGCAGCGCTTCGGCCATCAGGCAGACCTGACGGGCAGCTTCGGCCCACGAAATCGCCTGCCACGATCCATTGCGCTTTGCAGACAGGAATGGCGCTTCGCCCTTCTCGTCCGCGCGGCTCAGAAACAGTTCGACCAGGTTCCGGGCGGCCCGGAAATCACCAATATCCATATTGCACTGCCCCTCTCTGCAGCACCCTTCCCTTATGGCCAGCAGCCCTAGGCAAGCTTTGCCGCATCAGCAACCCTGCGTGCCATTGCGGCCTATTGCCGCGCGGCTTCACCCTCGCTGCGCGGATCGGCCGCACCCACCAACTTGCCGCCACGCACTTCAACGGCATTGGCCTTGAAGCTGCGTTCACGCAGGCGGACATCCGGGTGACCCAGCCCGTTCAGCACGGGGATCAGCTGTTCATGCTCGGTCCCCCCTTCGACAAAAACGGTGTTGCCGCCCGGCGCAAAGATCACCGGCAGGCCCAGCGCCTGGTCGACCGGCAGATTCCAGTCGATCACCGCGATGATCGCTTTCAGGACCTGGGCTGGAATCGTTACCCCGCCCGCTGCGCCGACGGCCAGTTTCACCTTGCCGTCTGGGCCATAGACGATGGTGGGCGCCATCGAGCTGCGCGGGCGTTTGCCGCTTTCGACCCGGTTGGCGACCGGCTTGCCGTTGACCTCGGGCACGATCGACAGGTCGGTCAGCTCATTGTTCAGAAAGTAGCCATTGACCATCAGCCCCGATCCGAAGGCGCTTTCGATGGTGGATGTCAGGCTGGCCGCCATGCCGTTGCGGTCAATCACCGCGAAGTGTGATGTGCCATTTTCGGTCTGCCTGGGGCCATCGGCCATGGCGACCTTTACGCCGGCCGGATTGCCTGGTGCGACCGAGGGCATGGTGCGGTCAGTCGCAACCAGTTGGGCGCGGGCAGCCAAATAATCAGGGGCGAGCAGCCCGGCGACCGGCACGTCAACGAAATCCGGATCGGCCAGATAGCGCTCACGATCGGCATAGGCGAGTCGCTGGGCTTCGACGATCAGATGCCAGGCCGTGGGCGAATCCTTGCCCATGGCCGGCAGGTCGAACTTTTCGAGCACGCCCAGCGCCCCGAACACCGTGGTCGCACCCGAACTGGGCGGACCCATGCCGCAGAGCCGATACTTGCGGTAATTCGCGCAGACTGGCGGGCGGGCCTTGACCCGGTACGAAGCCATATCGGCCAGCGTCATCGCGCTGCGATTGCGCGGTGCATTGTTGACTGCATCAACGATCGCCGCGGCATTCTGCCCGGAGTAGAACGCCTTCGCCCCCTCGCGTGACAGGCGTTCAAGGAAGGCGGCAAGGCGGGGGTTCCTCAGGACCGTTCCGGCTGCCACCGGCTTGCCGCCCGGATAGTAAAGCGCCCGGCCCTCTTCGCTCAGGGCTGCGGTCTTGGAAAATCGCTCAAGGAAGGCGTTAAGCCGTTCGGATACGACAAAGCCATCGCCCGCCAGGCGAATTGCGGGCTGGAAGATCTGCCGCCACTTGAGCCTGCCGTGGCGGCGATGCGCCTCGGCCATCATCGAGACATTGCCGGGTACGCCAACGCTCTTTCCGCCGGGGATTGCTTCGGCCACGGACAGGTATTTGTCCTCCACCTTGAACCAGTCCGGGGTGGCGGCCTTGGGGGCCTTCTCGCGCCCATCCAGTGTCAGCAGGCGGCCCTTGCCATCATCCAGCACCAGGAACCCGCCCCCGCCGATGCCCGAGCTTTGCGGTTCAACCACGGTCAGCGCCAAGAGCACGGCCAGCGCCGCGTCAGTGGCATTGCCACCCTGGCGCAGGATCTCTGCTCCAGCTTCGGCTGCGCGCGGATCGGCTGCCGATACCACGCCCTTGTCAAAGGGCGCGGGTGCCGGGGCCTTGGCGGCGAGTGGGACAGCGCTTGTCAGGGCAAGCGCGGCGAGCGCGGCAGAGCGGAACAGGACCATGGGCCCCGTGCTATTCGCTTCCGACCGCCTCGGCAATGCTGGTAAACCCGTCCTGCCGCATCAGCCGCTCCAGACCGCGCGTGATGCGGCGGGCCAGGCCCGGGCCTTCATAAACCATCGCGCTGTATAGCTGGACCAGGCTGGCCCCGGCGCGGATGCGGGCCCAGGCGTCTTCGGCACTGGCGATCCCGCCTACGCCGACCAGCGGGATCGCGCCTTTTGCCACGGCATGAAAATCGCGCAGCCGCTGTTGGGCCAGGTCGCGCAGCGGCGGGCCGGACAGCCCGCCAGCCTCGCCGGCATGAAGCGATTTCAAAGGTGGGCGGGTGATCGTGGTGTTCGAAACGATGACCGCGGCGATGCCATGCTTGATCGCTGCCTCGACAATCCGGCCGGGCGCCGATTCGTCAAGATCGGGTGCGACCTTCAGGAACACCGGCGGATCGCCCGCCTGCCGCTCAGCGGCGATGGCGGAGAGCAGGTCATTCAGCTCCTTGTCCCCCTGCAGGTCGCGCAGGCCGGGCGTATTGGGCGAAGAGATGTTGACCGTGATGTAGCTTGCCAGATCGCGGAAGGCGGCGATGCCGGTCAGGTAATCGGCAATGCGGTCGGCCGAATCCTTGTTGGCGCCAACGTTGGCGGCCACAACACCCACCTGCTTGCGGCTGGCCAGCCGCGCCCGCGCCGCCTCTAGCCCACCGTTGTTGAATCCCATCCGGTTGATGACCGCCCGGTCTTCCTGCAGTCGGAACAGGCGCGGCTGCGGATTGCCGGGTTGCGGGCGCGGGGTGACGGTGCCGATTTCGGTAAAGCCGAAGCCTTGGCCAAGCACCGCGTCTGGTACCTCGGCGTCCTTGTCGAACCCCGGCGCCATGCCCAGCGGATTGGGGAAGGCCAAGCCCGCCACTGTAATCGCCAAGGGACCAGGCCGGGCCGGCCGGCCGTGCGGCAACAGCTTCAGCGCATCGATCGTCAGGCGATGGGCCTTCTCGGCATCGAGCAGGAACAGTGCGGGGCGGAGTAGCGGATAGATCATGGTCACGGAAGGCAGCCTATTACAGCACGGATCGCGCAAGTCGATTCCCGCCATTGCAAAGCTTGCAAGTGAGGCCTAGGGGCAAACCGGAAAGAATCAGTCCGATTTAGCCGGAGCCGCCATTGCGCCTCTCATCCATGGCCGATTATGCCGTCGTTACGATGAGCGCCGCCGCGCGCCATTGCGGCGGCATGCGCGTTTCGGCCGCCGAACTGGCCACCGAAACCGGCCTGCCGGTGCCGACCGTGCAGAAGCTGGTCAGCCGCCTGACTTCTGCTGGTTTGTTGCGATCGACCCGTGGCGTCGGCGGCGGGCTTAAGCTTGCGCGCCCGGCCGCCGCCATCACCCTTGCCGATATCATTGAGGCGGTCGAAGGCCCGATCGCGCTTACCCAGTGTGTCGACGATGCCCGGGCCGATTGCGGCCTGGACTCGTGTTGCTCGGTCAAGCCGCACTGGCCGATTGTCAACGATGCGCTGCGCGATGCATTGTCGCAGGTCTCGCTGATCCGCCTGGCTGAGGTGGCAGCATGAGCGAGGATGCCACCCTCAAGGACCAGGCGGCCCGCGAAGCGGCCGCCAAGGTTGCTGATTACGAGCACGGCTGGTCGGCCGAAATCGAGACCGAGTTCGCGCCCAAGGGACTGAACGAAGACACCGTTCGCTTCATCAGCGCCAAGAAGAACGAGCCCGAATGGATGCTCGATTGGCGGCTCAAGGCCTTCCGTCACTGGCAGACCATGCCGACGCCGGACTGGGCCAAGCTGAACATCCCGCCGATCGATTATCAGGACGCCTATTACTACGCTGCGCCCAAGCCGAAGAAGCAGCTCGCCAGCCTCGACGAGGTCGATCCCGAGATTCTCGAGGTATACAAGAAGCTTGGCATTCCGCTGGAAGAGCAGAAGGTGCTCGCCGGGGTGGAAGGCGCGCGCAAGGTTGCGGTCGATGCGGTGTTCGATTCCGTCTCCGTCGCCACGACCTTCCGCGAAGAACTGAAGAAGGCCGGCGTGATCTTCCTGTCGATCTCGGAAGCGATTCGCGAATATCCAGATCTGGTGAAGCAGTGGCTGGGCAAGGTCGTTCCGGTTCGCGACAACTTCTTTGCCGCGCTCAATTGTGCGGTCTTTTCGGACGGCACCTTCGTCTACATCCCCGAGGGCGTGCGCTGCCCGATGGAGCTCAGCACCTATTTCCGCATCAATGCCGAGAATACCGGGCAGTTCGAGCGGACGCTGATCGTGGCCGACAAGGGGGCCTATGTCTCCTATCTGGAAGGCTGCACGGCGCCGATGCGCGATGAGAACCAGCTCCACGCCGCCGTGGTCGAACTGGTTGCGCTTGATGATGCCGAGATCAAGTATTCGACCGTGCAGAACTGGTACCCCGGCGATGCCGAGGGCAAGGGCGGGATCTACAATTTCGTCACCAAGCGCGCGCTGTGCCAGGGAGCGCGATCCAAGGTTTCGTGGACCCAGGTCGAAACCGGCTCGGCCGTCACCTGGAAGTATCCCAGCTGCGTTCTCAATGGCGAGGATTCGGTGGGTGAGTTCTACTCGGTCGCCGTCACCAACAATTACCAGCAGGCCGATACCGGGACCAAGATGATCCACAACGGCAAGGGCAGCCGCTCGACCATCGTGTCGAAGGGCATCTCGGCCGGCAAGAGCCAGAACACCTATCGCGGCCTCGTCCGCGTTGCTCCCCAGGCCGAAGGCGTCCGCAACTTCACCCAGTGCGACAGCCTGCTGCTGGGCAAGGACTGCGGCGCGCACACCGTGCCCTATATCGAGGTGCGCAACCCCAGCGCCCAGATCGAGCACGAGGCAACCACCAGCAAGATTTCGGACGACCAGCTGTTCTACGCGATGCAACGCGGGTTGGATCAGGAGGCCGCCGTGGCGCTGATCGTCAACGGCTTTGCCAAGGAAGTGCTGCAGCAGTTGCCGATGGAATTTGCAGTCGAGGCGCAGAAGCTGCTCGGCATATCGCTTGAAGGAAGCGTGGGATGAAGAAGACATTGACCGTCCGCGCGCCGAGCGAGGACGAAGCCCCCGCGATCAAGAAAAAGGGCCGCGGCTGGGAGATTTCGGAAAAGCGGCTTGATGCGCTGCACCAGCGTGCGCGCGAGATGCGGCGCAATCCTTCGGCGGCCAGCGAAGCCCTTGCCGCGGCGCTGACCGAAGTTGAAACCGGCGGCTATTCGTTCAAGCGCCAGGATGTGATCGGCTCGGCGATTGTTGATTTTGCCTGCAAGCCGCTGATGCTGGTGATCGAGCTGGATGGCGACGAAGACGCGAGCTTTACCGCTGACCGGACCCGCAGCCTGACCGAGGTCGGCTACCGGGTTGAGCGCCTTTCCGCCGCTGCCGTGCTGGCCGATCCGGCGGGTGTTGCCGCTCAGGTTTCCGCCGTGATGCGCGAACGCTGGCACGAGCGCCGCGCGGCACGGGCCAATCGTGCACCTTCCAATCGCGCGCCCACTTATCGCAATTCGGGCCGGCGCCCGCAGGACTGATCATGCTGACCATTTCCAACCTCCACGCCACTGTTGCGGAAAAGCCGATCCTCAAGGGCCTGTCGCTCACCATCAACGCCGGCGAAGTCCATGCGATCATGGGCCCCAATGGCGCGGGCAAGTCGACGCTCGGCTACACCCTGGGCGGGCGGCCCGGTTACGAGGTGACCGGCGGTTCAGTCGAATTCCTGGGCCAGGACCTGCTGGAACTGGAACCGCACGAGCGCGCCGCCGCCGGGCTGTTCCTGGGCTTCCAGTACCCGGTCGAAATTCCGGGCGTGTCCTTCGTCCAGTTCCTGCGCGAAAGCCTCAATGCCCAGCGCGCGAGCCGCGATGAGGCGCCGCTCTCGGGCGGGGAATTCCTCAAGCTGGCGCGCGAACAGGCGGCGCTGCTGAAGATGGACATGGAAATGCTCAAGCGGCCGGTGAACGTCGGCTTCTCGGGCGGTGAAAAGAAGCGCGCCGAGATGGTGCAGATGGGCATCCTCGATCCCAAGCTGGCGATCCTGGATGAGACCGATTCCGGGCTCGACATCGATGCGCTGCGGATCGTGGGTGACGGGATCAATTCGGTGATGCGCAAGGCGGACAAGGCCGTACTGCTGATCACCCACTACCAGCGCCTGCTCGATTACGTGAAGCCGGACTTCGTCCACGTCCTGGCGGCGGGCCGGATCGTCAAGACCGGCGGCCCCGAACTCGCGCTGGAGCTGGAAGAGCGCGGTTACGAGGCGGTGGCGGCGTGAACCAGGCGCTCGCCCTTCCTACCCGCAAGGACGAGGATTTCCGCTATGCGGACCTCGGTGCACTGGCGCGCGTCTGGCCGGTTGCAGTTGAGACCATCCAGCTTGCGGCTGGAGAAAGCGGCAACCTGGCGCTGGCGCTGGACGGCGATGCGCCAGTGGCGCGTGAGATTGCGATAGCGCTGGGCGATGGCGCGTCGTTCGATCTGCGCGTCCTCAACGCCGGGTCAGGCTATGGCCGGGTCGCGGTGCGGATCGAGATGGGGCGGGGCGCCAGCTTCACGCTGGGCGCGGCGCAGCTTGCCGGCGGGAGCCAGACCGTCGAGATCATTACCGAAGTGCTGCATGCCCAGCCCGACGCGGTCAGCCGTCAGATCGTGCGATCGGTCGCTGGCGGACAGGCCACGGCCAATTATCTCGGCAAGGTTCGCGTCGCCAAAGGTGCCGACGGGACCGATGGCTCGCAATCGGTCCGGGCCATGCTGCTCGACCGGACCGCCACGGCCAATGCCAAGCCTGAGCTCGAAATCTTCGCCGACGATGTGAAGTGCGCACATGGCTGCGCCGTGGGTGAGCTGGATGCCAATGGCCTGTTCTACATGGCCCAGCGGGGCCTGCCGCCGGCCGAAGCGAAGAAGCTGATGCTTCAGGCTTTCGTCGCAGAAGCCTTTGCCGGTGCCGCGGATGAAGAGCGCCTGCTCGAAGCCGCGCTGGCGGCGCTGGGCCGGCTGGTATGAACCACAACACCCAAGCCCCGCTCGCATCGAGCGCAGTCGAGATGCCGCGCGCCGGGGTCTCGACTGCGCTCGACACGAACGGGATCAGGGGGGACTTCCCCGGCCTTGCCGGCGGCTGGCATTACCTTGATACCGCGGCGACGGCGCAGAAGCCGCAGGCCGTGATCGATGCGACGGTTCGGGCCATGGGCGCAGACTATGCGACCGTCCACCGCGGGGTCTATGCCCGCTCGGCCGACATGACCCTGGCCTTCGAAGCCGCGCGAGAGAAAGTTGCCACCCTGATCGGCGCCCCGGCGCAGGAGCTGGTCTTTACCCGCGGCGCTACCGAGGCGATCAATCTGCTCGCCCACAGCTACCCCAAGAAGGGCCGGGTGCTGCTTTCGCTGCTGGAGCATCATTCGAATATCGTGCCTTGGCAGCTGGCCGGGTGGCAGATCGATGTCTGCCCGCTCACGGCCGATGGATGCATCGATCTGGATGCGGCCGAAGCCATGCTCACGCCGGAGCATACGATGGTGGCCTTTGCCCATGTTTCGAACGTGCTGGGTTCGGTGCTGGACGCCCGCCGGGCGGCGGAACTGGCGCACCGGGTGGGTGCCAAGCTGCTGCTCGATGGTTGCCAGGCAGTGCCGCGGTTGGAAATCGATGTCGCCGCGCTGGGCTGCGATTTCTATGCCTGTTCCAGCCACAAGCTGTACGGTCCGACCGGGATCGGGGCGCTGTGGGGCCGGACTGAACTGCTTGAGGCCATGCCACCCTGGCAGGGCGGCGGCGCGATGATTGACCGGGTCAGCTTTGCCGGCACCACCTATGCCCCGCCGCCGCAGCGGTTTGAGGCCGGGACCCCGGCAATCATCGAGGCGATCGGGTTTGGCGCGGCGGCGGACTATGTTCGGTCGGTCGGGCTGGCGGCGATCCATGCCCACGAAGCGGCGCTGGTCAGCGAACTGCGCGCCGCATTGCGCGCCCGTAACGATGTGACGCTGTTCGGCCCGGAAGAGAGCGCGGGGATCGTATCCTTTGCGCTCGATGGGGTGCATCCGCACGACCTCGGCACCATATTGGACGAGGAAGGCGTTGCGATCCGCGCCGGGCACCACTGCGCCCAGCCATTGATGGAGCATCTGGGGGTACCGGCGACGGCCCGGGCCAGCTTCGGGCTCTATTCGGATCAGGATGATATTGCCGCGCTGCTGCGCGGAATTGAGCGGACACGGAGGATCTTCGGATGAACGAAGAACGCAAGATCGTGGTTGAAGAGGTCGAGGCAGTGAGTGCCCCGCCCCGTGCCCGCGTGGACGAAGCCGAGAGCCCGGCCGCCAAGCTGGAGCGCAAGCGCGATTACCTGGAAGGCTTCCTGCAGCAGAAGCCGCACGACCTTTCACCCGGCGAACCCGGCGGGTCGATCTATGACGGCGTGATCGCGGCGCTGAAGGACATCTTCGATCCGGAAATCCCGGTGAACATTTACGACCTTGGCCTGATTTACGGGGTTGAGGTTGATCCCGAAGGCGCGGTGGTGGTGACCATGACGCTGACCACGCCGCACTGCCCGGTGGCGGAATCGATGCCGGGCGAGGTTGAGCTGCGGGTCGGCGCCGTGCCGGGCGTGCGCGACTGCGAGGTCAACCTGGTCTGGGATCCGCCATGGGACCCGGCCAAGATGAGCGACGAGGCCAGGCTGGAGCTTGGGATGCTATGACCACGACGATCCGCCAACGCCCTGCTGCCGTCATCCTGACGCCTTCGGCCGAGGCGCGGATCGCTGCGCTCATGGCCAAGGCACCGGAAGGCGCGATCGGGGTGAAGCTTTCCACCCCGCGGCGTGGCTGTTCGGGCCTGGCCTATTCGGTTGACTATGTGACCGAGGCCAATTCCTTTGACGAGCGGATCGAGACGCCCGGCGGCACCTTCTTCATCGATGGCGCATCGGTGCTTTACCTGATCGGCAGCACGATGGACTGGGTGGAAGACGACTTCACCGCCGGCTTCGTGTTCAACAACCCCAATGCCAAGGGCAGCTGCGGCTGCGGGGAAAGCTTTACCGTCTAAACGGCGAGGGCTTTGGGCCTCGGCACGAAGGTCGCGCCTGTTTCCGCATCAATAAACGCAATCAAGGCCTTTTCGAGTTCGTCGAGCTCTTCGTCGGCCTCTAGCTGGTGGCGCAGCCAATCAGCCCCTTCTTCCAAGTCTGGCACTTCAACTTCGGCGTTGCTGAGCAGACTGCCAAAGGCATCGGCTCCATCGCGGGTCACTATGCGCGACAGAAAGCCACCGATCTCGGCGCCTTGGTTGTGCATGAAGGCTTCGAGTTCGTGGGCGCGTTCGGTGCTGAGCGCTTCGCTGTTGGCAAAACCAAGCAAATAGCTTGCCACGCCCTGTACAAACAGGGCCTGCCATTGGCGGGCATTTGCTTCGTAAAGCGTTGCGTCTTTGATGCGAAACAGCATGCCCACTTCGGCGTTGCAAACTGTTGCAGCGCCCGCGCGGCGCGCGGGAAAGATAAGACGCCGCAGCAGATCCACTTCCGTGGAATTGATCCCATCGCCGCCAAGGTCGCCATGGCGGGTTGGACCTTCGCCTTGTTCCACCGACAGTTCGATCTGCTGCAAAGCATAGCTGCGCAACATTGCCGGAGCGCTCGTTGCAATTTCGAGCACACGAACCAGTAACTCAAGTTCTGCAAGGCTGTTTAACCGACCGTCGCGATCAATGCGGGCGATCAACTCGTCAGCCATTTCCTGATCAACGTGCCCTTGCGGCTTGACCGTGTTGACGATGAAATTGGATAATGCTTCGACGAAAAAGTCACACCATTCACGGTTCTGATCAACCAGTGAATCATGAATGGCAAAGAGCGCTTCGGCCTCGTCCGGGTCCATTTTGCCATCGGCCCAGCCAAGTTGGCGCAGCACCTGGATTTCTTCCGGCGTCACTTGACCGTCAGCCAGGTTCTCCACGGCGAAGTTGTTGAACTGCATACGCATTATGCAACGGACCCCCGGAAATGTTTCCGCCGCAGGCCTTCGCAAACCTGAGTTAAGGGGTGGTTACCCCGCGGCCACGGGTGATCAGCGCGTCCGTAGCGCAGCCACGCAGGCGGCGCGGTCAACATCCTGGCCATCGCTGGCGCGGCGGGCCTCGACATAGGTGGCCTGGGGCTCACGCCCGCGCTCTGCGGGGTAGAGAAAGATTTCAAGCACGCAGGCCGCGCCGACATATTGCAGCTTGCGGGCATCGCCTTCTATCACGTCCAGCCGCGGATTGCCGAACTGGCGCATCAGCTCGCCGGCGTTTGCGCCAATCACGCCTTCCAGACCGGGCAGGCTTTGCACGCGGGCAGCGGGCGGCGGGGTGCGCACCGCGGGCCGGACCGGGGTCATCGCCGGGCGGGCGACCGGACGGGTCACGGGCGGTCTTGCGCCGGTGCTTTTTGAGCGTTGCGGCGGCCCGCTGCTGGCACAGGCGGCCAGCGCCGGGATCACGGCCAGCAGAAGCAGGGACTTAGGCCGCATCGGATAGGCACGCGTTCAGCATGGCGGCGGCATTGCCGCTGCTTCGGCGCCTGTCAACGGTGGGCTGCCTTGCCCTGCGGCAGAATGATGGCTAGGCGCGCCGGTTGTAACTGCCCTCCGCACAAAGGATTCCCTGTGTCTGCATCCACCATCGATGTCATCGCCATTGGCAACGCCATCGTCGATGTCATGGCCCCTTGTGGCGATGACCTGATCGAACAGCTGGGCCTGGTTCGCGGAGGCATGACCCTGATTGATACGGCGCGCGCCAAGGAGCTTTACGCAGCGATGGGTCCCGCGCGTGAGATTTCGGGCGGTTCGGCGGCGAATACCCTTGCCGGCCTGGCTGCGCTCGGCGCGAACTGCGCCTTCATCGGGCAGGTCGCGGACGACCAGCTGGGCGAGGTCTTCGCCCACGACATCCGCGCCGGCGGAATCGCGTTTGCCACTCCGGTTCGCGCTGGCGATCCGCCAACCGCTCGCTGCCTGATCTTCGTGACACCCGATGGTCAGCGGACGATGAACACCTTCCTTGGCGCGTCGCAATACCTGCCGCCGGCAGCCCTGGACGAAGCCGCGATTGCCAAGGCCAAGGTGCTCTATCTTGAAGGCTATCTGTGGGATCCGGAAGAGCCGCGGGCTGCCATGCGCCGCGCGATCGCTGCGGCGCGTTCGGCGGGCCGGCAGGTTGCCTTCACCCTGTCCGACGCCTTCGTGATCGAACGCCATGGCGATGATTTCCGCGCGCTGATTGCCGAGGGCCAGATCGATATCCTGTTCGCCAACCATGTCGAACTGGCGGCGCTGACCGGGGAAGCGGATTTCGACGCCGGCCTTGCCGCCCTGCAGGACAAGGTACCCGTGCTGGTCGTCACCCGGAGCGAACACGGTGCAGTGGCTGTTGCCCATGGCCAGCGCACTGCGGTGCCGGCCGAGCCCGTATCACGGGTGGTTGATACCACCGGCGCGGGGGACCTGTTTGCCGCCGGTTTCCTCTATGGTCACGTCAATGACCGCCCGCTCAGCGAATGCCTGACGCTTGGCGCGATTTGCGCAGGCGAGATCATCTCGCACTTTGGCGCGCGGCCAGAGGCGGACCTGACTGCGCTGGTTAAAGCGCGGCTGGGTTAGGCTTCGCCCTCGCGCGCCACTTCGCGCCAGCCGATATCGCGGCGGCAGAACAGGTCCGGGGCATCAATCAGGTCGACTGCCGCATAGGCGCGTTGCTGGGCTTCGCGCACGCTTGCCCCGCGCGCGGTGACATTGAGTACGCGGCCACCAGCGGCAACAAGCTGGCCGCCGGCTGTTGCAGTGCCTGCGTGGAACACCTTTGCGCCGCTCGCTTCGGCGGATTCGACACCGGCAATCGCCCCGCCCTTCTGCGGGGTGCCCGGATAGCCTTGCGCGGCCATCACCACAGTCAGCGCGGTTTCGGGTGAGAGCCGCGGCGGGGCAATGCTCGCCAGCTTGCTCTCGGCACAGGCCATGAGCAGGTCGACCAGATCATCCTCCAGCCGCAGCATCAGCACCTGGCATTCGGGATCACCGAACCGGGCATTGTATTCGATCAGCTGGACGCCGTTCCTGGTCAGCATCAGCCCGGCATAGAGCACCCCGGAATAGGGTGTGCCTTCGCTTGCCATGGCCCGCACGGTCGGGACCACGATCCGTTCCAGTGCCTCGCCGGTCAGCAGCGGGGTCAGGACCGGTGCGGGGCTATAGGCGCCCATTCCGCCGGTATTGGGGCCTGTATCGCCTTCGCCAACGCGCTTGTGATCCTGGGCCGAGCCAAGCGGAACGACCGTGTGTCCGTCGGTCAGGGCAAAGAAGCTGGCCTCTTCGCCTTCCAGGAATTCCTCGATCACGGCCTCGGCCCCGGCCTCGCCGAACCTGCCGGAAAAGATTTCGCGCACGGCCTCTTCCGCCTCGGCCGTGGTCATGGCCACGGTCACGCCCTTGCCGGCGGCAAGGCCATCGGCCTTGACTACTACCGGCGCGCCGAAGCGGGCGAGCGCGGCCAGCCCTTCGGCTTCGCTGCGCACGCGCTCGAACCCGGCAGTCGGGATGTTATGCCGGGCGCACAGTTCCTTGGTGAAAGCCTTTGAGCCTTCCAGCTGGGCTGCCGCCTTGCTCGGCCCGAATACAGGAATGCCCGCGGCGCGCAGGCTATCGGTCAGGCCATCGACCAGCGGAGCCTCGGGGCCAACGACGACCAAACCAATCGACTGTGCAGTGCAAAAGGCGATCACCGCAGCGTGGTCGGTTGCATCAAGCACAACCAGCGCGGCATGGTTCGCAATCCCCGGGTTGCCGGGTGCGGCGAACAGCTTTGTGCACTGCGGGGATTGTGCCAGCTTCCATGCCAGCGCATGTTCGCGCCCGCCAGATCCCAACAGCAGGATGTTCATGCCCGGTCCTTATTACGAAGACGAAGAAGACGCTGGGCTGGTAGCGAAGGACGCCGCCGGGGACAACGCCGCGGCCCTTTCTGTCAGCGAGATATCTGCCGCTTTGAAGCGCGTGGTTGAGGATCGCTTCGGTTTTGTCCGAATTCGGGGCGAGCTTTCGGGTGTAAAACGCGCCGCCTCCGGCCACGTCTACCTTTCGCTCAAAGACGAGAATGCGCGGATCGACGGGGTGATGTGGCGCGGCAATGCCCAGCGGCTCGGCTTCAATCCCGAGGACGGGGTGGAAGTGATCGTCACTGGCAAGCTGACGACCTATCCCGGCCGCTCCAACTATCAGGTCGTAATCGACCGCATGGAAATTGCAGGCGAAGGGGCGCTGCTGGCACTACTCGCCAAGACCAAGGCGCGGCTTGAGGCCGAGGGCCTGTTTGATCCCGCCCGCAAACGCCGCCTGCCCTTCCTGCCGCGCGTGATCGGGGTGGTAACCTCGCCAACTGGCGCGGTGATTCGCGACATCCTCCACCGCCTGGCTGATCGTTTTCCGGTGCAGGTGCTGGTCTGGCCAGTGCTCGTGCAGGGGCAGGGTGCGGCTGAGCAGGTTGCGTCGGCCGTGCGCGGGTTTGGCACGTTGGAGGGAGGCGGTGAGATCCCGCGGCCCGACCTGGTAATCGTTGCGCGTGGCGGCGGTTCGATCGAGGACCTGTGGTGCTTTAACGAGGAAGTGGTGGTTCGCGCCGTGGCGGACTGCCCGATCCCGGTGATCTCTGCAGTCGGGCATGAGACCGATACCACCTTAGTTGATTTCGCCGCCGACCTGCGCGCACCAACTCCGACGGCAGCGGCTGAGGTTGCTGTCCCGGTTCGCGAGGAGCTGGCGCAGCAGTTGGCCGAACTTGGCCTGCGAAACCGGCGCGCGGCCAACCGCCCGTTGCAACTGGGGCGCGAGCGGCTGCTGGCCCGCGCCGAGCGGCTGCCTAAGCCGCAGGCACTGTTCAGTCCGCATGCGCAAAGGCTTGATCAGGCCGCGGAACGGTTGCGGCGGGCACTGGTTGACCGGACCCACCTGGCGCGAAATGCCTTCCAGCGCGTTGATAGCCGGCTATCGTTGCCCCTGCTGTCGGCGCGCCTGGATCGGGCGCAGGAGCGGCTGGCCGGTCTGGCGCGGCTCCACGCCTCGCTCAATCCGGATGCGGTGCTGCAACGGGGGTACGTGCGGGTGACCGGGGCTGACGGTGCGACGCTGACCACGCGGGCGGCTGCAGCGAATCAGGACAGCCTGCTGTTGCACTTCCGCGACGGCGACTTGGTAGTCAGGGCCGGGGATGCCCCGCCCGCCGCTGCGGCGAGCCGTTCCCGGCCTGCGCCAAAGGCGCCGCCGCCGGAGCAAGGAAAATTGCTCTAGCTTCGACAATGGTTTAGGATACCCCATCATGCTGATGTCCGCTTCCGATCGTCCTGCCACCTTGTTCTACCAGGCCAATGGCTTCCGCGTCCTGACGCCGGGCAAGCATGTGGTTTGCGCCGCCACGGGCGAAGCGATTGCACTTGAAACGCTCCGGTATTGGAGTGTTGAACGTCAGGAAGCCTACGTTTCTCCCGAAACGGCAACGCGACACCTGCTGGGACAGAACTGAGCGGGCGCGGCGATGGACCGCCGCGCGTTCATCTTTGGCAGCTTCTGCATGGCGGGCGCCGGAGCCATCGGCTTGCAGCGTGTGCTTGCCGCCGAGGAACGGCCGCACTTTGTGCTGAGCGGACAATTGGCCCAGGGCGGCTGGGCGCGCGGGGTTGTCCCGCGGGGCACTGCGCATCTGGCGCTTAATGGCAGGTCCGTGCAGATTGCCCCTGATGGCCGCTTCCTGATCGCTTTCGATCGCGATGCCGGCCCGGTGGCGCGAATTGTTGCGGAAAGGGCTGACGGGACAATCGACGATTTCACGGTCCCGGTTGCTGCCCGGGCTTGGCAAATCGAACATATTCCGATCGGACCCCGGCCGGGCTCTCCGCCGAGCGAGGAATTTGCCCGCCGCCGCGCCGCCGAACTGGCCCAGATCAATGCCGCCCGGGCGATCGAGCGCGGAGCGGACGGTTGGCGGCAAAACATGATCTGGCCGGTCATCGGCCGCATTTCGGGCCGGTTTGGCTCGCAGCGGATCTATAATGGCTCCCCCGGCAGCTATCATTCCGGGACTGACATCGCCACCGGCGCGAGCGGCACTCCTTTTGTTGCCCCCGCTGATGGGGTGGTGATGCTGGCGGCCACCAGCCCCTTCTCACTCGAGGGACGTTTGCTGATGGTCGATCACGGGATGGGCCTGAACAGCGCCTTCCTGCACTGTTCGGAACTGGCGGTGGGGGTTGGGGAAGTGGTGCGCCAGGGCCAATTTATCGGTCGCATCGGGGCAACCGGGCGCGCAACCGGGCCGCACCTGCATTGGAGCCTCAAGTGGCGAGATTCAAGGTTGGATGCGCAGCTGTTCGTCCCGCCGATGCCCGCTGTACCGAAGGCCTGGCGCGCCGCGGTGTAGCACAATTACGCCAGATTCGACGTGAATGTAATAAAATTACAACAACTCGCTCACCCTGTGGCTGCGTTGCAACAATTCTGCAATGAATGCCCGCCGCCCCCCGAAAAGCTTTGCTCGTTGCGTGCCTTTTCGCCATGAGCCGCCCATCTATCCGTAATTTCGGCGGGGGCTGTGCTCTGACCGGGACCGGATGATTAGGAATCCTCATGGGGAAACCCAGGGGATCTACAGAGGGACTGACCTGTGAAAACCACCAAGAAAACGCTTTCGAGCGCAACCTGCCTGCAGTCGCTGGCTCTGGCCGGCACTGCCGTTGCCATGCTTTCGTCGACCGCTGCCTTTGCGCAGACCGCGGAAGAAGATGCCGCTGCCGATCAGACGATCGTCGTTACCGGCTCGCTGATCCGCAACCCCAACCTTGAACAAGCCAACCCGGTCAACGTCACCACCTCGGACGCGATCGAACTGAAGCAGTCGAACACGGCTGAAGAAGTCCTGCGCGAAGTTCCGGGTATCGTTCCGAACATCGGTACGGCCGTCAACAACGGCAACGGCGGCTCGTCGTACGTCGACCTTCGCGGCCTCGGCTCGAACCGCAACATCGTGCTGCTCGACGGCAACCGCATCGTCCCGGCTGACCTTGCTGGCCGCGTCGACCTCAACAACATCCCGCTCGCTCTCGTCAGCCGCGTTGACGCGCTGACCGGCGCGGCCGTGACCACCTATGGTGCTGACGCTATCACCGGCGTGGTGAACTTCGTCACCAAGAAGGACTTCGCTGGCGTTGATCTTTCGGTTGGTGAGCAGATCACCGGCAAGGGCGACGGCAACTACCTGCGTTCCGACCTTACCATCGGTGCCAACTTCGACGATGGCCGCGGTAACGCTGTCTTGAGCATTGGCTATCAGGAATCGGACCCGGTTTACCAGGGCGACCGTGACTTCTCGGTCTTCGGCATCGACTCCTACTCGGGCACGCTGGGCGGTTCGGGCACGGGCGTTCCGGCTCGTATCACCGGCACCCGTCCGCTGATCGCTGGCACCACCACGCCGAACACCGATGGCACCGTTGCAAACGGCGGCACCCGCCAGCTGCAGAACGGTGCCGCTGTCGGCACCTACCAGTTCTTCAACTTCAACCCGTACAACATCTTCCAGACGCCGTTTAAGCGCTACAACATCTTCGCCCAGGCGAATTATGAAATCAGCGACTCGGTGGAAGTGTACACCCGCGGGCTGTTCTCGAAGAACACCATCGACACCATCATCGCGCCGTCGGGCTCGTTCGGTGGTTCGGTGACGATGAACCTGAACAACCCCTACATGCCGACGACCCTGCGCAACCAGTTCTGCGCATTCAACACGGCAACCGGCGGTGCTTACACCCCGCTGTACAGCCCGGCCATCTGCGCCGCCGCTGCTACCGCGACCGGTCCGAGCGACCCGAACTACCGCACCGTGACCTTCAACCTGTCGCGTCGCGCGACGGAAGTTGGCCCGCGTATCAGCAACTACACCTCGACCGTGTTCGACTATCGCGTCGGCGCCCGTGGCGCGGTTAGCTCGTCGATCAACTGGGACGTTTCGGCTGCCTATGGTGAGTCGGACAAGCTCCAGGCGATCAAGAACTACACCCTGCAATCGCGCTGGCGGCAGGCCCTGCTGGCCAACAACACCACGACCTGCATCACCAACACCGGTGGCTGCGTCCCGGTGAACCCGTTCGGCACGGCTGGTTCGATCTCGGCTGCGGCTGCTGACTTCCTTTCGGACGACAGCACCACCCAGGTGAAGACCTCGCTGGCCCAGATCCGCGGCGTGCTCTCGGGCGACCTCGGTCTGACCTCGCCGGGTGCGAGCGAGCCGATCGGCTTCGCGCTTGGTGCGGAATACCGCAACTATAACGCTCAGCAGGCTTCGGACGTTCTGGCCAAGACCCCGGGTGAACTCGGTGGCGCCGGCGGTGCTGCTCCGGACATCAAGGGCGCCTACAAGGTCTACGAAGGCTACGGCGAAATCATCGCTCCGCTGCTCGAAGACAAGGCCTTTGCCAAGAGCCTGACCCTTGAAGCTGGTGCGCGTTACTCGAGCCAGAAGATCAACGGTGGCGGCACCAACAACGACTGGACCTACAAGGTCGGTCTGAGCTGGGAGCCGGTTGATGACATCAAGCTGCGCGGCAACTACGCCCGCGCTGTGCGCGCCCCGAACATCGGCGAACTGTTCTCGCCGGTCTCGACGGGCCTGACCAGCCTCGCGGCCGACCCGTGCGCCGGTTCGGCCCCGGTCAGCAACGCCAACCTCCGCGCGGTCTGCCTTGCGCAGGGCGCTCCGGCTGGCACGATCGGCTCGATCCTGAACCCGACTGCGGCTCAGGCCAACTCGACCGGCGGCGGCAACATTGCCCTTGCTCCGGAAAAGGCCACCACCTGGACTGTCGGCGCGGTATTCCAGCCGCAGTTCCTGCCGGGCTTCTCGCTCTCGGTTGACTACTACAACATCAAGGTCACCGAAGAAATCGGCGCCCCGACCTCGGGCGACGTGATCGCGGCCTGCTTCGGCAGCCCGGCCCCGTCGGGCATCACCAGCGGTTCGGCTGCTGATCCGCTCTGCACCGCCATTCGCCGTAACCCGGTGACCGGTGGTCTGGACGGTGACCCGGCCACCACGCTGGGCCTCCCGCAGACCCTGAGCAACAGCGGCCGTCTGAAGACCGACGGTATCGACCTGATCGCGAACTACTCGAAGGACCTTGGCCTGGCCAAGTGGAGCTCGGGCTTCGTGCTGAACTATGCGATCTCGCAGACCTTCAACGCGAACGTGAACAGCCCGCTGAACACCGACCGCGAATGCGTCGGTTACTACAGCGCGAACTGCGGCTTCACCGGCTCGATGCAGCCGAAGTGGCAGTGGTCGTGGCGCAACACCTTCACCTTCGGCAAGTTCGATGCGTCGGTGCTGTGGCGCCACATCTCGGGCATGCAGCAGGAGCCGGATGACGTTACCGGAACCGGTGCGGCCTTCGCTGGTCCGCTTCCGGCCGGCTTCGGCTACCGTGAAGGTGAAACCGTCAACTTCGGCAAGATCGGTGCCTACGATTGGTTCGACCTCAGCCTGCGCTTCAACGTCAATGACAACCTGACGCTGACTGCAGCTGTGCAGAACCTGTTCGACAAGGATCCGCCGGTCGTCGGTAGCTCGATCGGTTCGACCTCGTACAACAGCGGTAACACCTATCCGTCGACCTACGACGCACTGGGTCGCCGCTTCGCGGTCTCGGCTCGCGTCAAGTTCTGATCACTCAGAACCTGAACCAAAAGATCGGGGGTGGGCAGCAATGCCCGCCCCCTTTCTTTTTGCGCTGCCACCGCGCATCAAGCGACCAACATGTCTTCTGAGGTACTTCACCAAGCCTGGACCGCGCTGGCCGAGGGCAATTACCCCACGGCCGAGAGCTTGTTTGCAGCGCTCTTGAGCGAACCGTCGGCAGACCCGCTTGCGCGGGTCGGAATGGCCTCGCTCCTGCGCCAGCAAGGGCGCCTGCGCGATGCGATCCTGCAATGCGATGCCGCCATCCGCGTCGATCCCCGCTGCGCCGAAGCCTGGCTCGAACGGGCATTTGTCTTCAACGCCGGGGGCTCGTTCCCGGCTGCCGCGGATTGCTACCAACAGGTCCTCGTGCTGGAGCCTGGAAATGCCCAGGCCCACGCCGGCCTGGCGGGCCTGGCTGCCCGCGATGGCGATCCGCTTCGCGCCCGCCAACACGGCGAAGCCGCCCTTGCCGCCGACCCCGACAACGCCCTTGCCGCCACGGCGCTGGCTGGTGTGGAGCTGGAGGCCGGCAACGCGGCTGCTGCCCGCGACCTTCTAAGCCCTCTGGCTACGAAGCCCGGACACCCGTCATCTGAACGCGTCCAGCTTCTAACCACCTATGGCGATGCCCTCGCCCGTTGCAGCGATGCCAACACCGCCTTTGCTGCCTACTCTGAGGCTCAAGCCGCTTACGCCGCGCTTTATGAACCGCCGCCGGGAACGCGGGAAACGCACCGCGACCTGATCCGGCGGATCACGGCCGAAGTCTGCTCCGCCGCGCATGCCGCTTGGCACCAGCCGGCACCACCTGCCCCGCCCGATGCTGCCGCCCGTCATGTCTTTCTGCTTGGCTATCCGCGTTCGGGCACGACGCTGGTCGAAAATGTCCTGGCCTCTCTCCCCTCTGTCTCTGCACTCGAAGAGCGCCCGACGTTGGTTGAATCTGACCGGGCTTTTCTGGCCGAACCTGGTGGGATCACCCGCCTTGCCGGGCTGCCGCCGGCGGACCTGGCGGGCCTTGTCCAAGCCTATTGGGACAAGGTCGGCGCCGCCGGCGTCGAGCCTGCCGGAAAGACGTTTGTTGATATGGATCCGCTTAAGGCCACGCGCCTGCCGTTGATTGCCCGCCTGTTTCCCCAGGCCAAGGTCCTCATCATGCGCCGCGATCCGCGTGACGTCGTTCTAAGCTGCTTCCGCACCAGCTTCGCCCTCACCAGCGCAGCCCTTGAATTTACCAGCCTTGAGCGTGCGGCCCGGCACTATGCGGCGATGATGGAGCTGATCGAGGTTGCGCGCATTTGTCTGCCGCTGGCTTTCCACGAGGTCGATTACCATGCACTGGTGCGGGACTTCGATGGCACCACCCGGCAGCTCTGTGCTTTCCTCGATCTGCCTTGGGACGAATCGCTGCGCCGGTTCGATCGTACGGCTCGCGATCGGGGCGTTGCCACGGCCAGTGCCAGCCAAGTCCGCCGAGGGCTCTATGATGGCCGGGGGCAATGGGAACCCTTTGCTCGGCATTTTGATCCCGTGCTGCCGATCCTTCAACCGTGGATCGAGAAACTGGGTTACGCCTGAAGCAAGGGGTTGGGGCCGTCGAGCGTGAGCCCGACATTGTTCGCCACCGCTCCGGCCCATGTGACCACCATGGCGATCTCCTCGCCGTAAGCGGTCCGGGCGGCAGCATAGTCCGCACTACGCGCCGCCGGAGAGTAGCTCGACCCATTTTTCGAATTGCGTCTGAAAGCGGGGCCATTGGCAATGTCGGCTGCGTCAAGCGTCAGATCGAAATGTGCGGCGACGGCGGCAATGGCCGCTTCAGGTTGGTCTGTCAGCACATCAGCGTCGAGACTGCCGATACGGCCGCCCAGCTTGGCTGACAGGGCAGTAAAATGCTGATGTTGCGCCAACCAGCCGACTGCAGCCACCTGCAGGTCGGTCAGGCGGAAGTAGTCCTCGGGCGCGAAGCCAAGGTGGACGAAGTTATCCTGGACGTAACCTTCCAGCAGCTCACGCACCCAGGCCCGGCAATGCAGCCCCTTTCGCGCAACGGAAACCAGGAAGGTTTCGAGCGAGGCAAAGAGGAACAACGCTTGCGCTTGATCCTCCAGCGCCAGCAGCAGCTCGGCCAGCGGATTCAGAATGTTGGATGGTTTGACGATCACCGCTTCGCCAGGGCCGAACGGCCGGCCCAGCAAACGCAGCGCAAGATCAGCCGCGCGCGCCACGGCTGGCGGCGGGGCCCCGCGCCGTCGGTACCCGACTACATCGTTGAGGATCGCCGGCTCGCTCAGCCCCATGGCTATCCCGGGCGCCGACAGCGCCCGGGCCAGCAGGGTCGAGCCACAAAATGCCGAGTGGAACAGGAAGTGCAGCTTGCCGCGCGGCTGCGCCAACAGCGGCTCGGCCGGGAGATCGGGCGAGGTCGGCCGCTGCCCCAGCAGCGTATCGATTAGGAACGCCTGGCTTTCATGCTCCGCGCGCGGCAGGTGGATGAAACGCACCGCATCGTCGCTCTCGACATAGCGGTGGGCCAGCCATTCGGCGTTGCCCAGGTCAAATGCGGGTGCAGCAGTCATGCCACAGGGTCTAGGGCGCGCGAGCGCGCATCGCAACTGCCGCTTGCCGCTGTGGCTTCGCGCTTCTAAACCTAACGCCAATGGCTTCATCACCCGCCCAAATTGCCAATGCTGAAGGTGTAGCTGCCCTGCGAAAGGGCGATGCCTCCGCTGCGATTGCTGCCTTTGCCCGAGCCACTGCCGCCGATCCGGCGGCCGGGCCGCTGTGGCGCAACCTGGCCCATGCGCATCGCTTGGCGGGCGATGCCGATGGTGAACGTGCTGCCCTGAACCAGGCCCTCGCCATCGATCAGCGGGATTTCGCCGCCCAGCTGCGCATGGCGCAATTGCACGAACGGTTGGGTGAAGAGACTCAGGCATTGATGACCTGGAGCGGGGTGCAGCAGCTGGCCGCTGCCCTGCCGGTTCTATCACCAGATGTCGCTGCCGAGCTCGCGGCTGGTGAGCGTTATTGCGAAGGCCTGCGCGCCAAGCTGGCGGCTGCCGCCGAGGCCGCGCTTGCCGCCGATCGCGCGCGCGACGAAACCGAGGAGCGGCGGGTTCGGGCCTTCGTCGATCATGCGCTGGGGCGCCGTCAGGTCTATCACAACCAGTGCGCCGGGGTGTTCTATCCGTTTCTGCCCGAGGATGAATACTTTGACCGCCGGCACTTTGCCTGGTTTGAACAGCTTGAGGCGGCCACACCGGATATCCAGGCCGAGCTTCGGTCCCTGCTCGATGCGCCCGAAGATCTGATCCGGCCCTATGTCCGGTTTGAGGCGGGCACTCCGGAAAACGAGTGGAGCCCGCTTGACGGTTCGCTCGATTGGTCGGCCTGCTTCCTGTGGGAATATGGCGAGCCCCACCGCGCAGTGCTTGATCGCTGCCCGAAGACGGCCGCCGTGCTTGAAAGTTTGCCGCTGGCGCGAATTCCGGGCCGGGCCCCCAACGCGTTTTTCTCGGTGCTGCGGCCCCACAGCAAGATCCCGCCGCATACCGGCGTGACCAACACGCGGGCGATTGTTCACCTGGCGCTGGAAGTGCCCCCGGGCTGCGGCTTTCGGGTTGGTAACGAAACGCGCGAATGGGTTGAAGGCAAGGCTTTCGCCTTTGACGATTCGATCGAGCACGAGGCCTGGAACGATAGCGACCAGCGCCGCGCCGTGTTGATCATCGATGCATGGAACCCGCATCTCAGCGCGCGGGAACAGGATGCCGTCGTGCGTTATTTCGCAGCGGCAGATGGTGCCCTTACCGGAGGCGGGCCGGGTTAGCCGCTTATTCGACCAACGGCATTGTGGATGCGTGCGGTGCGGGTTGAGCATTCAGTGCCGGTTCAATAGGCTGCGCCAATGATCCTGCCTCAAGTGAGGCAGCCAGACGGGGAGTTTTACGTGCTATTTTCTGCCATCCTGCTGCTGACGGCTGCCCCGGCGGCTGTCCCGGCGATCCCCGAACCGAAGCCAGCCGAAATGAGCTCGGCCGAAATTCGAGCGCACAACAAGACGCTTGACCGCACCCACCCCTATTTCATCAAGTGCGTGCGCGAGGCGGATACCGGTTCGCTGGTGGCGCGCAAGCCCGTGTGCAAGACCAATGAGCGCTGGTCGTTGATGGAGCGCCATACCCGCGCTGCGGCTGACCAGATGGCTTCGGACATGACCGCGCGATCTGCTTCGAGCAGCGGCAACTGAATTATCAGAGCAGGGAGAGTCCCGATGTTTGCAATGCTTGCGGCTTCGCTTTTGTTCACCGCTGCCGGTCCAGCAGTGACCACCGCACCGGTTTCTGCAGGCGAAGTGGTCGCGGTTGATCCTAAGAAGATGAGCCAGGCTCAAATCCGCGCACATAACGCCAATCTGCAGCGTACCGATCCAAACTATATCCGCTGTGTCCGATCAGCGGAGATTGGTTCGCTGGTCGCACGCAACTTCAGCTGCCGGACCGTGGCACAGTGGGATGCGGCTGACCGGGCGGGGAACGAGGAAATGCGCCGCGTTGCCGATGCGATGTCCAGCAAGGCCGTCAACAGCAACTAGCGCGGGCGGCCCGGATCCTGCCGGGGCAAGCCAAGGAGGACCGCGATGTCGTTTCTTGCCACCATTCTGATCCTCGCCAGCGCTCCGTCAGAAACGCCGCCGCTGATTACCGGACCAATCCTGATGAAATCGTCGGAAATTCGCGCGTACAATGCCAGCCTGACACGCGATCATCCCAACTATATCCGCTGTGTGCGTGATGCGGAGACTGGTTCTCTGGTTAAGCGCAACCAGGCCAAGGTGTGCCGGACCAATCAGGAATGGGCCAAGATCGAGTCCGAAGGAAATGAAAACGCCCGCGAGACCGCAGATCGGATGCGCGGCATGCGGCCGCCGGATGAGCAGTTCGAATCGCTGAATAATCCAAACTAGGGTGCGAGCAGGCGTTAGTTCGCCTGCCGGACGACACGCACGCCAGGCTGGCCATTGATGCTGGCGATGTAACTGCCAAGTGCGGCCTTGCGGATGCGAATTTTCTGCCCGGGCTTCGGGTAGGTATTGCGGCCGTCAGTCTGCTTCCAACGCGCCCCATCGTCCAGGGTGAAGGTCGGAAAGCCGTCACTGGCCATACGGATGGCTGCGATCTTGCTTTCGATCTCGGTCACTTCTTCGTCTTTACCGCCACCGAACAGCTTGAGGCTCGGCAGCGCGAGGCCGAACAGGCCCTTCTTCGCTTCGCGCACAGTCGCGCGGTCCGTCACGACCAGTTCGTTGGCCGCCTTCGCAGTGTTCAAGGCCTCGACCGCCCGGTCATAACAGCCCAGCCGCGCCATTGGATCTGCGATGGCTTTGCAATCTAGTACGGCTTGGAAAACGGCCGGGGCGGGGCCGGTTATATCCGCCTCCTTGTCCCTGGCCTGCACCGGCAGGGCAACAAGACCAAAGCCGGCAAGAACAACCGCTGAACGGAACATGGTGCACTCCTTGGCCGCGTTTGACCAAACCATGCCGCCCCGGCCGGTTCAGGTCAATCGCACAGCACCGCGCTTGATTCGCCCGGCCTGACCGGCCATTCCAGCAAGATGCCGAGGCGCGTGCTTTCCATTCTGCTGCTGTGCGGCCTCGTCCCGGCTATCTGGCTGCGCGAACCTCTTCCCCCGGAAAACTTCAGCCAGAGTGTCCAGATGAAGCCGTTGCCGCTGCCGCAAGCGGCCCTGGGTCCGTTTCGACTGGTGGGCGCATGGCACCTGACAAGCTCCAATAGCCGCTTTTTCGGGTTCTCGACGCTTACGGTTAGTTCAAGCGGTGATCTGACGGCGTTCAGTGATACTGGCATGCGGCTCGACATGCCGCAGCCTGGCCTGAATGGCTCAAAGCGCAACACCGCAGGGCACGATGGCTCTACCCGCATTGTCCCACTCATGGCGCGGCGGAGTGCATTAAAAGCTTACCAGGATGTCGAGGCCGCGGCACTGGACCCTTCCACCGGCACATTCTGGCTCGCGCTCGAGGGACGAAATGTTTTCATGCGGACAGATGTTGCTGGGTCGCGGTCCGAATCAATCGGTGGCCCGGAGCTGGCCGGCTGGCCGGCCAACAGCGGGGCCGAAGCCATGGCTAGGCTGGCCGACGGGCGTTTCCTCATCCTGGCCGAGGCTGGCGGGCCAGATCACGAAGGCCGCTTGCTTCCGCATGCCCCTGATGGAAAGGACCGGGCACTGCGGTTTCGCTTTCGCGCGCCTGAAGGCTATCGCCCAACCGACGCTGCGCAGCTTCCTGATGGACGCGTCCTGATCCTCTTGCGGAAACTGCGGTGGCCGATGCCGCCGCGCTTCAGCACCTTGCTGCTACTGGCCGATCCGGCCATGATCCGCGCAAGCGGTGAATGGTCGGGCCAGGTACTGGCCGACTTCGACGGCACCGGGCTAGAAGACAATTACGAAGGGCTGGCGATCGAAGCCGGGACGGCTGGCCATCTCACGGTTTGGCTGATCAGTGACGACAACCGGGCGGTTACCCAGCGCTCCTTGCTGTTAAAACTCGAATTGCGGTTGCCGGACCTGCCGCAGCGCACCCTTCAGGCAAAGCAAAAGGCGCCCGGCTAACCGGACGCCCTTGCTCTATTTCAGCGCGGGCTCGAAAGCCCGCCGTGAATCAGGCGGCCTGAGCCTTCACCAGTTCGCGCTTCACCTTCAGCGCATTGGCCGAAAGCTTGCTGTCGACGGTCTTCAGCAGCCAGTTGTCAAGCCCGCCGACGTGCTCAACCGAGCGCAGGCCGTGGGTCGAAACGCGGAACTTGAAGCTGCGGTCCAGCTTTTCCGACATCAGCGTGACGTTCTGCAGGTTGGGCAGGAAGACGCGCTTGGTCTTGTTGTTGGCGTGGCTGACGTTGTTGCCAACCTGACGACCCTTGCCGGTCAGTTCGCAGATGCGGGACATGTGAAAACTCGCTTAGAAAAAAGGGCTACCCGTTTAGGCAGAAGGCGCGCCCTTACCGATTCACCCTTGTGTGGTCAAGTTATACCGGCCATTTCCGCGGAAATGAGCCGCTGGCCGCTTCCCGAACCGATGCAGAAGGCCCTTGATGAGGCCCGACTTGGCGAATCTGCCGGAGAAGTGCCGATTGGCGCGGTTGTGGTCAGGGATGGCGCGGTGATCGCTGCGGCGCATAACCAGCCGCGCAGTCTGGCCGATCCGACGGCCCATGCTGAAATCCAGGCGATTCGCGCGGCGGCCAAGCTGCTGGGTAACGAGCGACTCGATGGCTGCGAGCTGTGGGTGACCCTGGAACCCTGCCCGATGTGCGCCGGGGCGATCAGCCACGCCCGAATCGGCAAGCTTTACTATGCCGCCAGCGATCCGAAGGGCGGTGCGGTAGAGCATGGTGCGCGGGTGTTTGAGCAGGCGCAATGCCTGCACCGGCCCGAAGTCTACGCCGGCATGGGCGAGGCTGAGGCTGCCGAACTGCTCCGCGGCTTCTTCAAGGCGCGTCGCTAAAGCCCGCGTGAGATTTTGACCCCCGCACATTGCGCGAATCACAGCGGGGTGAAGTCGAGTCCGATGTCAGCTGCAGGAGCGCTTTGGGTGAGGCGGCCGACCGAGACATAGGTCACCCCGGTTGCGGCAATGGCTCCAATCGAATCAAGCCGCACCCCGCCTGAGGCCTCGCTCGGCACGCGGCCGGCGATCAGCGCAACGGCCTGGCGCAGGGTCGGCACGTCCATGTTGTCGAGCAGCAAGTGGCTCGCCCCGGCGGCCAGTGCTGGTTCGATCTGGTCAATGCGATCGACCTCGCAAATGATATCCTGGATCCCGGCGTCCCTCGCCCGGCGCACGGCTTCGCCCACGCCCCCGGCGACGAGGACATGGTTGTCCTTGATCATCGCGGCGTCCCACAGGCCCATTCGGTGGTTCTTTGCGCCACCCATCCGGGTGGCATATTTCTCGAGATGACGCAGGCCGGGGATGGTCTTGCGGGTATCGAGCAGGGTGGCATGGCCCTGCATCGCGTCGACATAGGTGCGCGTCATCGTGGCGATGCCCGAAAGGTGCTGGACCGTGTTGAGCGCCGATCGCTCGGCCGTCAGCATCGCCCGCGCATTGCCGGACAGGCGCATCAGGTCAGTGCCGGCCCGAACCTGCGCGCCCTCTTCCACCAGCACCTCGATTTCCATCGCTGGATCAAGCGCACGGAAGAAGGCGACGGCGATCGGCAGGCCGGCAACGGTGATTGCGTCGCGGCTGTCCATCACTCCGGCAAAACGCGCTTCGGCCGGGATCACGCTTTCGCTGGTCACATCGTGCCCGCCGCCGGGCAGCCCTAGCCCCAGGTCCTCGTCCAGCGTAGCCCGGACAAAGGCTTCGAGGTTGAACCCCGCAAGTTGCCAGCCCCCCAAAGTCAACTCCTCAGTGCACGAACCGCGCGACGACATCGCGGTAAGAGCGGCTGACCTTCACGTCGGCGCCGCTTTCCAGCACCAGGAAGCATTCGCCATTGGTGTGCGGCTTGACCTGACGGACCTGGTTGAGGTTGACGATCCACGAACGGTGAACCCGCTGGAACACGCGCGGATCAAGCCGGCGCTCCAGGTCCTTCATCGTTTCGCGCAGGATCAGGCTGTTGTCGGCAGTGTAGATCACCATGTAATCGCCCGCCGCTTCGATCCGTTCGATCGAATCGACGTCGACCCGGAAGATCTGGCCCTTGTCCTTGATGTTGATGAGCCGTTCATAGCGCGCCGCGGCCGGCTCGCCCTCGTCGGGCATGGCTTCCATGGCATCGGGAGCCACTTCTGCAAGGACGTTCTTAAGCTTTTCGGCTTCTTCGGCCGAGCGCTTCTCAGCCAAGCGCAGGCGCACACGCTCCAGCGTGTCGGCTAGCTTGTCCTCGTCGACCGGCTTCATCAGGTAATTGACGGCGTTGGCCTCGAACGCGCGGACAGCGTGTTCCTGATAAGCGGTAACAAAGACGATCAGCGGCGGTTCGATTTCCATCACGCCCTTGACCACGCTGAAGCCGTCAAACCCCGGCATCTGGATATCCAGGAAAACGAGGTCGGGCTTTTCGGTCTTGATCTTGCGGATTGCCTCGCGCCCGTTCGAGCAGGTATCGATGATCTCGACATCGGGGAAGGCCTGGAGGCGCAGCATGAGCCCCTGGATGGCCAGTTTTTCATCATCGACCAGGATCGTGCGAATGGTCATGGGGGCGGTCCTTGAATGGGGTCAGCCAGCAAGCGCAGGGGTGCGCAAGGCCGGAGAAACAGCGGCGGGCTCACGCCGCTCAAAAGGTAGTTCGATCAATACGGCAAAGCCGCCTTCGGGTGGTTCCATGGTCTCGAAACGATGCATCTCGCCATAGGCCTGAGCCAGCCGGTCGCGAATGTTGGCTAGGCCTACTCCGGTTGAAACTTGTTCCCCGCCGTCGAAGGTCACGCCCGCAAACCTGTTGTCGTTGCCCGAGTTTTGCAATCCCGGCCCAGTATCCGAGACGACGATGCGAAGGTTCGGTCCGACGAGTTGCGCCGTGATGGTGATCTCGGCTCCGGCCTCCTGCGGGCTGACGGCATATTTGATCGCGTTTTCGACCAGCGGCTGAAGCAACAGCGAGGGCAGCAAGGCCACCTCTGCCGCTGGATCGATTCTGAAGCTGGTCCGAAGCCGTTCCTCAAACCGCATCCGCTCAATTTCAAGGTAAAGCTTCAGCGTCTCGATCTCCTGCGCCACGGTCACCCGCCCGGTCGGTTCGTTGACCAGGGTGTAGCGCAGGAACGAAGACAATCGGCTGAGCATGGCATTGGCCGGCTCGGTCTGCTTGAGCAGTACCAGAGTGGAGATCGAGTTCAGCGTATTGAACAGGAAATGCGGGTTCAGCTGGTAACGCAGCATTGCGAGCTGGGCTTGGGTCGCCTGGTTTTCCAGCCGGATTAGCTGATCGTTCTGCTCCTCGATCTGCAGGAAGAAGTTGATCGCGTAATAGAGTGCCGACCAAGCGCCCAGCAGGGTCAGGCCGATATAGAACAGGCCGATGAAACGCGAAGCGACCCCGCCGGCGGCATCAGCATAATAGAGAGCGTTTACCCAAGCATCGACGAAGACGTAGAGCCCGACTGCTATCGGCAGGACCAGGGCCGTCACGCCCCAGGTCACCAGCGGTCGCTGGTTGATCAGCTGGCGATAGATAACCGAGAGAATCAACGTGATCGAGAAGCCGGTCACGGTCGATATCACCACCAGAACCAGGTAGCTGAGCTCGACGCCATTGGCGATGCCGGACATGGCGCGCAGCAGCATGGCACCCAGCCAGCCGGCGGCCTGCAGGCGCCAGAATGCCCGGTTCTTGTTGGCGAAAAAGGGGGTCGGACGGAAGGGCAGCACGGCCATGCGGCATAGCCTAGCAGAAAAACGCTCCTGCTCGCGAATGTTTTGCGCAAGGCGTGAGTTTGGATTAGCCTTGCTGCCAAACGGGAGAGAAAAATGGCCGATATCGACAGCCCCATCCAGCACGGCAGCCATGAGCGTGCCAAGTTCCGCGCCATGACCGAAGGAACCCAGGAAGACTGGTCGTTGATTTCGGGCGAGTACATGGCCTTTGCCAAGGACCTGCCGGATCGCGTCCTAGCCCACCTCAAGCTGCTGGACGGCGATTTCGGCGGCTTCCCGGTCGACCGGCTGCAGCACTCACTCCAGACCGCGACGCGGGCCCACCGTGACGGGCGGGACGAGGCCTATGTCATCATGGCTCTGCTGCACGACATCGGCGATACCCTTGGCACCTATAACCACCCTGAAGTCGCGGCCTCGATCATCAAACCATTTGTTTCGGAAGAGATCCATTGGATCTGCCAGAACCATGGTGCGTTCCAGGGGCATTACTATTTCCACTACATTGGCATGGACCGCGATATCCGCGAGCGCTTCCGCGGTAATCCCTATTTCGACGCCTGTGCTGAGTTCTGCGAGAAGTACGACCAGGCCGCCTTCGACCCGGACTACCAGAGCGAGTCGCTGGAATTCTTTGAGCCGATGCTGCGGCGGGTCATGGCCCGGCCGATCAATTCCATGTACGCTAAGCTGGCCGAATAGAATCTATTCTTTCGGCGCGGCCTTGGCCGCGTCGATGGCCTCCTGAAGCACTTTCTGCCCGACTGCGCCGGCCATCAGCTGCTTGCCGATGACCCAGCTGGGGGTCCCATCGATCCGCAGCTGGCGGGCGAAATCGAGGTTCTGCTTAATCTCCGCCTCGACACGCGGTTCGGCAATCACCTTGCGGGCCAGGTCCAGGTCGAGCCCGGCGCGCGCAGCGGCAGCCTGTATTGTGTCAGCCGCAGGACGGCCTGCTGCAAACATCGCCTTGTGGAAGGCTTCGAACTTGCCCTGCTCGGCCGCAGCAAGCGACCAGCGCGCGGCATCGGCGCTGGCCGGGGACAGGATCGGCAGTTCGCGGATCACGACCTTGAGATCGGGATTGGCGGCAATCAGCGCCTCAACTTCGGGCACTGAAGCCCGGCAATAGCCGCAGGCATAGTCGGTAAATTCCACCAGGGTGACCGAGCCGTTGGGGTTGCCCAGCACGGCGCCCGGGAAGGGCGCGGTCAAGGCGTTGCCGGCGCTGGCTACCTGCTTGCCAT
The DNA here is from genome assembly GCF_032337075.1 of Novosphingobium sp. APW14. Classification (NCBI taxonomy): domain Bacteria; kingdom Pseudomonadati; phylum Pseudomonadota; class Alphaproteobacteria; order Sphingomonadales; family Sphingomonadaceae; genus Novosphingobium; species Novosphingobium sp. APW14. Next base: position 15,621 of record NZ_JAVYAB010000006.1, on the reverse strand, counting down.
CCTCGCGCGCCTGCAGCCGCTCCATTGCCTGCGGCAGGATTTCCGGATGCTCAAGGATGTAATTGCGAACGATTTCCTCGATCGCGGCCTTGTCGCCCGGTTGTTGCCGGGTACCTAGCAGCCAGCCGCCCAGCCCGCCGATCAACGCAACGATGACCAGGGCCAGGATTACCCAGGGCGATCGGGATTTTTCTTCGGTTCCAGACATGCGGGCAGGCCTACCGGCGTTTCTGCGACCGTTCAATCTCGGCGCGTGCCTGCATCGCAATATCCTGGGCACGGAGCCAATCAGCCGATCCCTTGGGCAACTGGGCCTCGGCCGCTTCGGCGCTGCGCAGGGCCTGCGGCATCTGCCAGTTCAGCACTTGCTGTTCGGCGCTCGCCAAATGGGCGCGGGCCATGTCGCCATTCGCGGCGTAGACGACCCCTAACTGGTACCAGGCAAAGGGGTTCTCGCGGTCACGCGCGACCGCATTCTTAAGTACCTTTTCCGCCTCGGCGAAGTTTTGGGGGTTTTCAGTTGCGATCAACGCATGGCCAAACGTGGTCGCGATCAGCGGCTGGTTGCCTGACAAGTCCGTCGCCCGGCGCAGGGCATCGAGCGCTTCGGCCGGCTTGCCGGTTTCGAGCAGGATTTGGCCCTTCAGCTCAAGGAAATAGGGATCAGTGGGAGACTTCGCGAGCAAGGCATCGGCTTCGGCCAGGGCCTTGTCGGGGAAGGCCTGGCGGTGGAAGCCATAGGCCCGGGCATAGCGGGCCGGCACGTCGGTCATGGTTTCGGGATAGGTGCGCATGATCTGCGCCGGTTCACCCAGATAGCCAAACAGCTTGGCCTTGGCGCGCTGGAAGCGGGCTTCAAGTTTGGGATCAAGCGGCGCGTTCCAGGCCGGGTCACGCTCATAGGTGTCCTGCAGGGTGGCGATGCGGTCCCCGGTCATCGGATGGGTGCGATAGAATTCGTTGTCCGGCGTGCGGGTGTAGCCATAGCGGAACTCCATGTTCTGGAGCTTCTTGAAGAATTCCACCGATCCCCGGCCGGTGATCCCGGCCTTGGACAGATATTGTGCGCCGGCGGCATCGGCGGTCGATTCCTGGCTGCGGCTGAAGGCCAGATACTTGCCCAGGGCTGCCTGCTGCCCGGCCATGATCACGCCCATGGCCGCGTCGCCGGCACCAGCGGCCGCTGCCGCTGCACCGAGCAGCAAGGACAATATGCTGATATTGCCAGCAGCCTTGCTGCCGCCATCGCTGATGATGTGACCACCAGTGATGTGGCCCAACTCGTGGGCGATCACGCCCTGAACTTCATTAGCGGTACTGGCGGCATTGAGTAGGCCGGAATGGATGTAGACTGCCTGCCCGCCCGCCACAAAAGCGTTGAGCGAGGAATCGTTGATCACCACAACATCGACGTTGTTGGGATTGAGCCCGGCGGCTGTAATCAACGGCGCGGCCATATCGTGCAGCAACGCTTCGGTTTCGGCATCGCGCAGAATTGATTGTGCTGTCGCCGGCTGCGCCATCAGCGTTATCGCGGCGATCAGGGCCAACAGTCGGGAGATCAGGCGCATGGGCAGTCTTTACTCAGCCGCCGCCTGAACCGGTGCTGAAGATTGCTGCAAACTGCCAAGAAAGGCCTGGACCGGGGCACTGACGCTGGTGTCGCGGGCGAAGGGTTGGGCCAGCTTGAGCACGGGCCCCGCATGATCGACCCCGGGCAGGATCACCAGTTCGGCGCGGCCGCCGCGCTCGGTCAGCGCCTTGGCCAGAACCTTGCTGTTGCGCGGTTTGACTGTCGTATCTGCATCACCGGTCAGAAGCAGCATCGGTGGCGCATCGCCGCGGGCAAAGGTGATTGGCTGGGTCAACTTGGGATCTGCGACATGGCCGAATGCCTGGCGGGCGGAATCCGAGGTGAAGGGATAGAAATCGTAGGGCCCCGATAGACCGACAACCCCCTTCACAAAGTGGTCGGGCAGGCCCTGGCGCCCAAGCCATTGCCGTTCCAACCCCAGCATGGCCACGGTATGGGCCCCGGCGGAATGGCCCATCAACACAACCTTGTCCGGATCGCCGCCAAAACGGGCAATGTTCTGCGCGGTCCAGGCTACGGCCATTGCCGCGTCTTCCAGCATGTGCGGGTAGACGCCATCGGGGCCTAGCCGGTAGCCCGGCAGCACCACAACATAGCCCGCCCGGGCAAAAGTGCGGCCAACAAAGTGGTAGTCCTCGGGGCGGCCTGAATTCCATGAACCACCATGCACGAAGATCAGTACAGGATGCGGTCCTGGCGTGCTGGGCGCAACGATATCCAGCCGCTGGGCTGGCACCGGGCCATAGCGCAAACCGGTTGCGGCAATTTGCGTCCCGTCCGTGCCACCGACTGTGCGATCCGCCAGGTCGAGCAAACCAACCGCACCCGCGGCATGGGCATAACGCCAGCCCGCAAACAAGGCCGCAGCCAGTAAGAGCAGGACGGTCACCGTCCAGCCGATCCAGCCCATGCGCCTGCCTTTCGCCATCATAACCATGGCGGCGGTCTAGCGGGCAAAAGCGAAGGGCGCCATGCCCTTCGGCACGGCGCCCGACTCGCTGAGGGGTTTATTGCCGATGTCAGCCAATCAGCTTGCGTGCAGCCCGCTCCAGCAGCGGCACGTCATCGCCGATTTCGCCCAGCAGGACCACTTCGCCCGCAGGCAGGCGGCGGGCCACGAGCAGCGTGAATTCGCTGCCTTCGCCCGGCACCGCGTTAAGTGGGGTCGTTTCGAGCTTGCGCAGCTTGCGGGCCAGCGCTTCACGCGGGGTATCGCGCCCAGCATCATCCACCCCGGCTTCGACGCGCTTAGTCCGGCGCTCGTCGTTGACCACGCCCTTCAGCCCGCCGGTGGCCTGGGCCAGGTACTGGCCGAGCTGGCCGCGCGGGATGCCGACGCGGTGCGCGTGGCTCAGCGCGGTGGCATATTCGGTCAGGCGGGTCTTGTCGTAATCTGCACCGAAAACCAGCTTTACCACCGGGGTCATGGGTGCCCGGTCCTGGACCGTTAAGCCATAGTTGGCGACCAGCTCGCTGAACTCAGCCGGGGCTTCGGCCGCGGCGATGGAGAAATCGTAGGCCCGGCCAATCGCAGCATAAAGCGCCTGGCGGGTGCGGTCCTCGCTACCGCGGGCGGCTTCGGCCAGCTGGCGGGCAGAGGCCAGCCAGTCAGTTAGGCCCATCTCCGCATCGTTCGGATCGCCAAAGCTAGGCTCAGGGAAGGCAAGAAGGTCTGCGCCGTCGGTTTCGAATGCGCCCAGATCAAGAATGTCGTCGCCCTCGCTGCCAGCATTTCCGGCAAGGTCGGCGGGGCCATCAGCCCAGTCAGTCAATTCATCGTGGCGGATCTCCGGTGCGCCCACTTCCAGCGCCTGTTCGATTTCCAGCAGCAGCGCATCGGTGGTGCGCTGGTCGGCCAACTCCTTCCAGTTGATCACGCCATAGATGAAGTCGATGGTGTCATCGTCGCTGGAGAAGGGCAGAAGAATTCCGCGGTAAAGGATGGTGGCTTCGCGCTGGTTGACGAATTCCGCTTCGAACCCGATTGGCGCCTGATTGGCCAGGATCTGCATGTAATGATCGGTAATGCGCGACAGCAGCGATCGGCTGGGCACGTCGGCCAAGGTCTCGATCTGCGCATCGGTGCCGCACTCAACGGCAAGTGCAGAGCCAAGGTAGCGGATCGAAGGGTTATCGATCCCCGCTGTAAAATCCAGCAGCACGCTGTAGGGGGCGAAGTCCGGCAGCCGTTCCGGCTCGAGATCCTCGATCGAGGGCAAGGCGCGGTCACCCAGCAAGCCCGCCCAGTGATTGTAGGCGCGCACCTGCATCCGACGCTCGTCCTGGCCAACCGGGTTCGGTGGCAGATCGTTTAGCGTCTCGTCATCGTGACTGTCGAGGTCGGGCCATTCATTGCCGGTCTCGGCCTGGTCCGAAAAATTGCCCCGAAACGTATCCATGTGGCTACCCCACCCGTGTGTCTATGTGGGGTTTCTCGCGCAACATGGTAAATTATCGGTTAAGCTGTGCCAAAGTCATTGGCACCGCTCATGACGTCACACACGCGCCGCGCAAAGCACTGCCGAAGCTTAGAGAAGATAGCGGATTCGGGCCGTTTGTTCGACTGCGGTGCCAGCTACGTCGAAGGCAGCCTTATCGAATTTCGGCGGCCCCATCGTTACCGGCGCATCCCGGGAAAACCCGTAGCCCTCTTTCGGCATGATCAGGGCCATGTCCATTTTGCGGTTGGCGTTTTCGTCATGGATCAGCGAGATCGCATAACGGCCCGCCGGGACGGGACCGAAGTTGATCCGCACTGTTGCCGCGGCGGGGACGATAGCCTGCTTGGCGGCGGGATCCTTGCGGCAATCGGGGAAGCCCTTGGGCTGGGCGGTAAGGCAGGCCAGGACCTGCCCCTTGGTGTTGCGCAGGCCGGTGACCACCACGCTCACCTCGGTCAGGGGCGGCGGCCCTGCCCCCAGGAGCGGCAGGCCCAGGGTCAGAGCGAGGATAGGCCGCGATCCGTGCCGCACAGCCGGTCCCAAACGCGAAAATAGAGGCCGTAATTGCATTGATAGTTCTCATGATGCCGCTGGTGGTGGCTCGCTGTTATCAGCCAGCCCCCTAAGCGCGAATGAACGAGGCGGGCAGGGAACAACTCCCAGCCCATATGGTTGGTAATCCCCATCAGCGTCATGATTGCCAGGACCAGACCCAGCAGGGCGACATGGATCGGGATCAGGAACGCCAGCGCCGGGATAACCACGGCACCGGTCACGGCCTCCCACGGGTGGAAGCTCATCGCGGTCCAGGCTGTGGGCGGGCGGCTGGCGTGGTGCACGGCATGGGCCCGGCGGAACAGCCGGGGGCGGTGCATCCAGCGATGGGTCCAATAGAACCAGGTGTCGTGCGCAAAGAGGTAAAGCAGGACCGATAGCGGTGCATACCACAGCGGGTAATCGGCGAAGTCGGTATAGATCCGGGTCCAGCCCAGCTGTTGCCAGCCCCAGGCGACGATCCCGGCCGGAATGCCATAGATCGCAGCCGAGGTTAGCGACCAGCCAATTTCCTGCCTGATCTGGCGCTCCAGACCTTCGTACAGACCGGGCCGGATGATCCTGGTGGCCCAGGCAAAAGCCCCGCTGGTCGCAAGATAGCGCAGCGCGACAATCACCGTCATCGCGCCTGCCGACCAAACGGCCGCTTGCCATCCCGAACCAGTCAGACCCTGCATAGGCAGGCCTTATGCCGCGCCGTGAGGCGCGGCGCCAGCACTGTTAGCGGGCGTCGCGGCCTTTGCCCCGGAACTGGCCGGGACCGCGCGACGCGCCCTGGCCGCCGCTGCGTCCACCTTCATTGCGACCACCTTCACGGCGGTCACCCCCAGGCCGACGGTCACCGTGCGGCGCACCGCGGCGCTCGCCCTGTGGCTTATCGCGGCGCTCGCCTTGGCGAGCCGGGCGCCGGTCAGGGCCGCCGGGTCGACGATCACCCTGCGGTGCGGGGCGGCGCTCGCCTTCGGGCCTGGCCTTGGGCATCATGCCGAATTCGCGCGCTTCACGTTCTTCGGCGGCAAGCGGGTTGAAGACCGGGCCACGCTGTTCGCGCGGGGCCCATTCCTGCCGCACGCGTTCGTTGCGGTGGTACTGGTCGCGGCTCTGCCCGTCGCGGCTCTGTCCACCGGGGCTGCGGTTGTTGTTCCGGCCCCCGCGACTCTGGCCACCGCGCGGCTGGCCGCCACGCCCGCGGGCATCGCGTTCCTCGCGGCGGGCATCCTGCTCGGCCTCGGCCGGCTTGCGGCTGGGCAATGGCAGGCGGGCGGCTTCCTTCTGGAAATCATCCGGCAAGGGCATCGGATCCAGCTTCACTCCGGTCAGCCGCTCGATGTCCTTGAGATAGGCCTTTTCGTCCGGGGCGCAGAAGCTCTGTGCAATCCCGTCAGCCCCGGCGCGGGCCGTGCGGCCGATCCGGTGAACATACTGTTCCGGCACGTTGGGCAGTTCGAAGTTGAACACGTGGCTGACGCCCGAAACGTCGATCCCGCGGGCGGCAATGTCGGTTGCGACGAGCACCGGGGTCGAACCCTTACGGAAAGCCAGCAGCGCGGCGGTGCGCTGGGCCTGGCTCTTGTTGCCGTGAATTGCCGCGGCATTGACGCCGGCGGTGGACAGGTGGCGCACCACCCGGTCCGCCCCATGCTTGGTGCGGGTAAAGACCAGCGCCCGGTCGATCGAGCCATCGGCCAGGCCAGCCCGCAGCCGCAGCGAAAGCAGCGCCTGCTTCTCCGCCTGGTTAAGGAAGGTCACGTACTGCTCGACACGTTCAGCCGTGGTGGCCTGCGGTGTCACTTCAACGCGCACCGGGTTCTGGATGAACTGCTTGCCGAGGTCGGCAATCGCCTTGGGCATGGTGGCCGAGAAGAACAGGCTCTGGCGCTCCTTGGGGAGCAGATTGGCGACGCGCTTTAGCGGCACGATAAAGCCAAGGTCCATCATCTGGTCGGCCTCGTCGAGCACGAAGATCTCGACATTGCGCAGCGTCAGCGCGCGCTGGTCGATCAGGTCGAGCAGGCGGCCGGGGGTGGCCACCAGGATATCGCAGCCCGGGACGAGCGCGCGGGCCTGCTTGCCGACGGGGATCCCGCCGAACACGCACTGGACCGACAGGTTCAGGTACTTGGCATAGCCGCGCATGTTCTCGGCAATCTGGGCAGCCAGCTCGCGGGTGGGCGAAAGCACCAGCATGCGGCACGAAGCATTGCTGCGCGCCTTGGGGTTGGCTGCCAGGCGGTGGAGTGAAGGCAGCGAGAAGGCCGCGGTCTTGCCGGTGCCGGTCTGGGCGATGCCCAAAAGGTCGCGTCCCTCCAGCAGCGCCGGGATCGATTGACGCTGGATCGGTGTGGGATCGGCATAGCCCTTGGTTTCAAGGGCACGGATCAGGGGCTCGGCCAGGCCAAGGTCGGTAAAATAGGTCATGAAATTCTCTTCAATATGAAGCGGCGCAGGCGGAATGATCCCGCCATGCGAAGCAAGGTGTCGTTCGATGCGACCCTGCGTGAAAGAGGAAGCTTCAGCGAATGCGGCGATCGTACGTTCGGGCAAGTCTTCCGTTGAAACGGTGACCTCACGCTGCCGGAACTGCGGCGGAAACAGGGCCCGCACGCCGATTGCAGAGGCCGAGCTAGTGCAGATTGCCGCAAAAAGCAAGAAAATTGCGCTGGCACGCGGCCCACGGCTTTGGCAGGGTGTGGCTATGTTGACCCGCCATATCCTTGCGCCCGTCGCGCTGATCGCCGCCACCCTCCTTTCCACGCCGGTCTTCGCTACGCCGCCCAGCAAGGCTGAGCAGGCGATGATCGCCACGGTCGATGCCGAGCAGGCGCGCCACCTTGATCTGCTGGAAAAGCTGGTCAACCAGAACAGCGGGACCCGCAATCTCAAGGGCGTGCGGGCGGTTCACGACATGCTGGTGCCCGAATTCGAGGCTTTGGGCTTTACCGTGCGCTGGGTCGATCAATCCGCGGTTGGCCGCGCCGGACATTTCATTGCCGAACATAAGGGCAAGAAAGGCACCAAGCGGCTGCTGCTGATCGGGCACCTTGATACGGTGTTCGAGCTTGACCATCCGTTCCAGAAATTCGAGCGGGTCAGCGCCGACAAGGTCAAGGGTCCGGGCGCGGCCGATGACAAGGGTGGGGTGGTCGCGATGCTCGCCGCGCTGCGCGCCATGCACCAGGCCGGAACGCTGAAGGGCGCCAATATCGAGGTGGTCCTGACCGGTGATGAGGAAGAGGCCGGGCTGCCACTTGCGATTGCGCGCGCCGATCTGATTGCAGCGGGCAAGCGCGCCGATGCCGCGCTCGACTTCGAAGGGCTGAGCCAGGAAAACGGACAGGACATGGGCTCGATTGCCCGGCGCTCGGCCGGCAACTGGCAGGTCACCGTCACCGCCCGCAGCGGTCATTCAAGCGGGATTTTTTCCGACAGCGCGGGGGAGGGTGCGATCTATCCGCTCGCCCGGATCCTGTCCGCCTTCCGCAAGGAGCTGCCCGAACCGAACCTGACCTTTAACGTGGGCATGGTGGCCGGCGGGGCCAGCGCGGCCATTGCCCCCAGCGGAGCCAATGCCGAGGCAACCGGCAAGACCAACATCATTCCCAGTGTGGCCGTGGCGATGGGTGATGTCCGCGCGCTCAGCCGCGAATCGATTGCCCGCACCGAAGCAAAAATGCGCGAGATCGTCGCCCGCCCCTTCAACGGCGGCGAGGCCAAGCTGGTGTTCGAAGACAAGTATCCGCCGATGGCCCCGACGGCCGGCAACCGTGCACTGCTGGACAAGCTGAACGGCGTTAACGCCACGCTCGGGCTGCCGGCGATGGCCGCTCTGGACCCGCTTAAGCGCGGAGCGGGCGATGTCAGCTTTGTTGCGGCTGACGTTGATAGCCTGGTGGGCCTGGGTCCAGCCAGTGCCGGCGACCATACTGCCGCCGAGACTGTTGACGTGCCCAGCCTGTGGCGTCAGGCCAAGCGGGCGGCGCTGCTGATGACCCGACTTTCGCGCGAGCCGGCGGCCAAGCGCTAGGACCCAGGACCGTGCATGGTCCGGAATCGCCCTGCGACGGGACCTGTCAGATTGACCGGGCCACTGGCTGGTGCCGGGGCTGCAAGCGCAGGGTGGATGAGATTGCCGATTGGCCGATGCTTTCCGTGCGCGGCAAGCAGGCGATCCTGCGGGGTCTAAAGGATCGGCGTTAGCTCCAGGCCGCCAGGCCCGGATCGACGAAGCTCTGCTGGCGGCGCAACGCGGCGCGGGCCAATCGCTCAACCTCAGCCTTGCGACGCGCGGCGTTAAGCGGGATGGTCGGCGCAGGGCGGAGGATCTCCGCGTCATAGCCATCGGCCACGATCAAGCCGCAGCGTTCGGGCTGGAAGGCATCAGTTTCCATGCAAGCCCGATCGAGATGCGCGGCGAGGCCCCAGTAAAACCGGTCACAATGATCCAGGTAATCGGTCCACTTGGCATCGCCCATCAGGTCTGCCTTGCTGACCTTGATCTCTACAATCACCAGGTGGCCCTTGGCATCTATCCCCATCAGGTCGGCCCGGCGGTTGGATCGCAGCGGCATTTCCGAAAGACACCAGATGTCGTTGCGCGCAAACAGCCGGCAAATGCCACGGGCAACCGCTTGGGCGGCTTTCAGTTCGGCATCAAGGGTTACGGGGTTCGCAGTGCCAGTCATTCCAGAAGCATAGGAACAGACCGGGAACTGCGCAAGTGTTCAGGTGAAGCGGCGCGGGGCCAAAGCCTCACCCGGTGGCGGAACGAGCGCCATCAATCCATTGCGGGCGGCCAGATACTCTTGCCACAGTGCCTGCGCTGGTATCTTCGGGTTGATCCCGCGGGCGTGCACGGAAAGCAGCGCGGCGATACCGGGTTCCATGACTGCGGCCAGGTCATCGATGCCTTGTTCGGCCATCGTGCGGCGCCATCCTCCTGCGTCGCGCATCGTTGCCGGGAAGTGACGGAGCTCAGGCTTCAGCGGTTCAACCGTGATGCCTGCAAGCATGGCGACCACACCGGCCGCGTCGTTCAGCGCGGCCCACTTCATGCTCATCGCATTGGCAGATGCCTGGCCGAAGTCGGCCCGACCCGATCCTGGCAGCATGCCTGCTGGCGGAACGATCGGCGTTGCAAAGGGGGGATGATGCGCATTCATAGCCAGTCGTCATAGTTAAAGCGTCTTGCCAAATAGCTAATTTCGCGGCCGGGAGGTTTCCGGGCCAAATTGCGCTGGCGCAAGTGCCGCCGTGCTGCTAACCGCTCGCCCTGCTTTGGCACCCGTAGCTCAGCTGGATAGAGCGCTGCCCTCCGAAGGCAGAGGTCACAGGTTCGAATCCTGTCGGGTGCGCCATTTGCGAACAATGGCGCGGCCAACCGTTATCTAAAGCATTGATGAAAAGAATTCCGCCTCAAGCGGCAGCATGGCGGCGCCAATGGCACAGGCGTCGACGCTCGTCTGTGAAAGCACCAACTTGGGCAGTGGCCGTGGTTCGTGGCGTCGGGCATCGTCGAACAGTTCGATGGCGGGTATCATCTTCTCGGCCAGGCTCTTTGGGAGACGCCCGCCCAGTACAATTGCCTCGGGATCAAGCAATGCTGAGATCGAAGATGCAATCAGCGATAGTGGGTCCCGGCTCTTTTCGATCCACTCATCCACACCGGGCCAATCGGGGTCAAAGTTGGCGAGCATCGCCGAGATGCCGTCCAGATCGACTCCGTGCCTCCTGAGTGATTGCAGCAGGGTTTCCAGAGTAGGCAGCTGGTAGAGGCGCCAGGGGAGGATCAGCCCTATTTCACCGCCATTACCGTGCGTACCGCGCATCAGGTGGTGGTTTGCGATAACCCCGCCACCGATACCTGCGGCGACGAACATATAGACAAAGTCAGAGTAGGCCCTGCCGGCGCCTAGAAAGCTCTCGCCGATTGCAGCTGCATTGCCATCATTTTCGACCCAGGCCGGCAAGCCCAGCGCTTCGCTGAACAGGGCATCGAGAGGTATCATCGCAAATTCGTCGAGCGCTGGGGGAGGGTTGTAGCGGGCCTTCCCATCAAGACAGTAGCCGGAGATCCCGATCCCAATCCCGACCAGCCGCTCGCGGGCTTCTGGGCGCGCGGCGAAGAACTGTTCCTTGGCCTCGGCGATCTTTGTGAAGACTGCTTTCCGGCTCATCACCGGCATGTCGAAGTAGGCGTAGTCGACCACGTTTCCGGCGAAGTCCATCAACAGGATCGACATGGCGTCAGTCATCAGGGCCAGCCCTAACGAGAAAGCATAGCCCGGCGCGATCGCGATTTCGAAGCTGGGTTGCCCGCGCTTGCCGTTTGAGCGCCTCTCCCCAAGCTCAAGCGCGCCACGTGTCACTAGATCGTTGACGAGACGCGAGACTGTTTGCTGCGAAAGTCCGCTGCGACGGGCCAATTCAGGCTGGGTCGTGCCGATGCCGCGCAGGACCAGGCTCAGCAACTGGCTTTCACTATCGGATGGTTGCCTGAACTTCTGAGCAAATGGTTGCGACGATAACATCTGCACCCCATCGCAAATCAGGCATTCAAGAGCAACGGCCATAAAACCCCCATTAATACTCAACGTGGGTTGAAATGGGGGCGAGGTGTCGATAAGAGCGCCTTCGATAAGGTCGAATGTACGACCGCCAGGTGAGGAGAGGTCTGATGAAGCGCATCTCAAAAGTGATGCTTGCAAGTGTTTCGTTGCTCGCATTTTCGCCCACGGCGCTGCTGGCGCAAACCAAGGCCGATGCGGCTAGCAATGACGAACAGGCGTCGGCGGAAGAAATCGTCGTGACGGGCACCAGCCGTTCGCGCATCTCGCTCGACACACCGCTGGCTGTGAGTCAGGTCAGCGCAGGGGCGCTGGCACGGGCGGGTGTCAGCAGCCAGGCAGACATTCTCAACACCATTCCGACGATCAAGGCTGATGGCGGCGGCGGCGAGGTGGCGTCAAACGTGTTTGTGAAGGGCCTGCCCTCGGGCGGCCAATACCAGTTCACGCCGCTGATGTATGACGGCATCACGTTGCTTTCGTCGTTCGGTCTGAACTCGTCGGCCTATGACGTTTACGCACGGAATGATCTTGGCATCCAGCGCCTCGAATTTGTTCGCGGCGGGGTTTCAAACCTGTTCGGGCCTGGCTCGGTTGCGGGTCTGATCAACTACATCAGCAAGACCGGCACCGATAAACTGGAAGGCACCGTTCAGCTCGAAGTCGCCGAGGGCGATCGCTATCGCGGTGATGTCGCGCTCAGCGGCCCCCTGGCCAACAACCTCTATTTCTCGGTTGCTGGCTTCTACCGCACCGATAAGGGGCCGCTCCGCACCAATTTGGACACGAAGGGCGGCCAGATCCGCGGTAATCTTGAGTATCGCTTCGCCGATGGCAGCGGTAGCGTCAAAGTGCTGGGCCAATACATCAATGACCAGGCACAGTTCTATCTTCCCATCCCTCTGAACGGCACCACTCGTGAGCGGCTTGTCGGCAATGATGGCGCCTCGGTGGAATCGGTTCAGAACAATTTTTCCAGCAGCCTTGGTTTCCGCACGCCAACTGGCACCTTTAGCTCGGAGATCGATGAAGGGGTGAAAACCAAGGGCGGTTTTATCGGCCTGACCTTCGATAAGGACTTCGGTGACAGCGGTTGGGCCTTGAACGGTAAGTTCAAGTACAGCGACTACAAGCACAAGTTCGGCCTTTGGTCGGATGGTGACGGTGTCATCAACGTGCCCGAAACCCTGCAGAGCTTCCTGACCAACCGAGGCCTTGGCAGCCTTGCCAATGCATCGTTCACGTTTGTTGGCGGCGGTGCGGTTCCGGCGAACTATCTGCTGTTCGCCAACCGCATTACTGACCGTATCCGTCCAGCCACTGACTTCACCGGCGAACTTAATCTGACCAAGAAGCTGGCGACCGGTGGCATCGACCATGCCATCACCCTTGGCGGTTTCCACGGCCGGGCGAGTGCTGGCGATTACAACGTCACCACGACGTTCCTCGCTGAGTTCAACAATACGCCGCGACTGGTAAACCTCACCGTCACCAACCCGCTGACCAACGTCCAGACCGTTGTCTCGGCCAATGGTCTGCTAAATGCCGGGGCTGGCTACGTTAACAATCGCCACAAGGCAGAGCGCCTCGCCGGCTATCTGGCAGACCAGATGAAGATTGGTGACCGCTTCAACTTTGACATTGGCGCCCGCATCGAACGGATCAACGGTGATGTCAGCCGCGAACGTACCTCAACCGTGGTAACCGATGCATCGACCCCGAACCTTTCGACTGCTCTGCGTGACGTGATCTGGGGTAATGGCGGCTTCCTGACCGGCAAGGTTGAAACCACTGAATGGGCGCTTGCGGCAGGTGCGCTTTACAAGCTGACCGATCGGATCAGCGTCTATGCCAACGCATCGCGCGGGTTCTTCTTCCCTGAACTGCGTTCGGCTGGTTTCCGTCCGCTTCCGGCTGGAACAGCAGCGAATGCCAGTCTCGCTCCGGGTATGCAGAGCTACACGGCGGAAATCATCAAGCAGGGTGAAGCTGGTATCAAGATTAGCCAGCCTGGGATCTCCGCAACTGCTTCGTTCCTTTACACCCGGCTCGACAACCGCCGTCAGGTGTTGTTTGTCAACGACGGTGCGGGTGGATTTACCGAGCGGGTCAATCTGGTCGGGACCGAATCCTACGGTGTTGAAGCGACTCTGGATCTGAAGTTGACCAACGCGCTGCGCTTTAGCGGCAACCTGACGGTCCAGCAGGCAAAGTACATCGCCTTCGACACGACGCCGGCCAACATTGGCAAGAAAGTCGAGCGGCAGCCTCAGGTGCTCTACAACGCCGGGCTGTACTATGACGATGGTCGCTTTGATGCCTCGATCTTCACCAATTACACCGGCGATAACTTCACGGCATCTGCCAACACAATCGAGCTTAAGGGATGGAATGTCGCCAACCTTGACCTGGGTTACAAGGTGCCGCTGGGTGAATCGTCTGTCCGGCTCAGCCTAAACGTCTACAATCTGTTTGATACTGCAGCTGTGACCGAAGGATCGCCGCGGCAGGATAACAACCAGACCGCCAATGGTGCATTCTTCGTCGGCCGCCCTGTGCTGCCGCGCCGGATCACGGGCCGACTGACCTATAGCTTCTAATCGTCACACATACCTGCGGCGGGGGCAGAACAAATTGTCCCCGCCGCTTCCCATACTGAGGGTTGCGCCGGCTCTTTAAGGCGGGGATTGTTGTTCCATGAGTAATCGCGAACAGTTGACCGATTACTTCCTGCACGGCGTTGCGGCGAGCAGTCCCAGATTGACCATGCCGGCGGTCTTGCCCACCATCGCGCCGCCGGGCCGAACGATCGTTTTGGGCTGCGGCAAGGCTGCGGCGGAAATGGCTCTGGTCGCCAGCGAACATCTGGCGGGTCCGGTCACAGGGTGCGTAGTGACCCGTCATGGCCACAATGTGCCCCATCCGCCCGCGGCGATCGAAATAATCGAAGCGCGCCACCCGGTCCCTGACGGCCTGAGCCTTGAAGCCGGACACCGCCTTTTGCAGCTGGCGGCTGAAGCCGGGCCTGATGACCGTGTAATTTTTCTGATCTCTGGGGGCGGCTCTTCGCTGCTTTGTGCCCCTGTTGATGGGCTGGCGTTCGAGGGCAAGCAGGAGATTACCGACTGGCTGGTCCGTTCGGGTGCCGGCATTGAAGACATCAACCTGGTCCGGCGCCATCTGTCGCGGATCAAGGGCGGCCGGCTGGCCGCCGTTGCAGGGGCCCGTGGGGCAGACCTTCTGACCTGCGTAATTTCCGATGTGGCGGGCGATGATCCTGCATTAATTGCTTCCGGCCCAAGTATCGGTGCTTCTTTTGACCCCGATGCTGCCATCGCGATCTTGTCTCGCGCTGGCTGGGATGTAACCGCCGACCTTGCTGCTGCAATTCATGAGAATAGGCCGCCACAAGTGCCCGAGCATCCTGTCCGGGTGCTGGCGACCAACGCTGATGCATTGCAGGCTGTTTCCGATCGCGCCAGGCAGGAGGGTTGGAATGTGGTCAACCTCGGCGGGGACCTCACTGGCCATGCGGCAGATACGGGCCAGGCCCACGCGGCCATTGCCCGCGCATATTGCGCAAAACCTGGACGACATTTGTTGCTTTCCGGCGGTGAATTGACCGTTCTTCGCGCTAGCGCAAATGGTCGCGGCGGGCCTAACCTTGAATATCTGACAGGGCTGCTGGGCGCGCTCTTGCCCTCTGATCCGATCGAGGCCCTGGCAGGTGATAGTGACGGGATTGACGGGACAGAAGACAATGCTGGCGGATATATCTCTGCCAGTTGGGCCGACCCCCAGGCTGCGGCGCAGGCGCTGGCGGCCAACCGTAGTTACGATCTCTTTGAGCGACTTGGCGGCCTGATCAAGACCGGGCCAACCCGCACCAATGTTAACGACATCAGGATGATTGCCGTGGAAGGGCCCACACCATGAACAAGGACCTCGATTGCCGGGCACAGGAGATCCTCCGCCGCAATGATCGCGGTGGCTATACTGTCCCTACCCACGGACTCTATCCGTTCCAGTGGAACTGGGATTCGGCTTTCGTTGCACTTGGCTTCGCCGAATTCGACCGTGAACGCGGCTGGCAAGAGATTGAAACACTGAGTTCGGCTCAATGGGACGACGGGATGATCCCGCACATCGTCTTTCATCAAGACGATGATGGGTACTTCCCTGGTCCCGGCGTATGGGCCACTGGGAAAACGCCCGCCACGTCCGGGATTACCCAGCCGCCAGTTTTGGCCAGCGTGGTCCGCCAGTTATGGGAACAGGAAGGCGCCGACCCGACGCATCCGCGAATGCGCAAACTATATGCCGCCTGCGTCAAGAGCCACCGCTGTGACCGGCCCCCACTGAGTGGTCCGTTCGGTTTGTTAGTGCATGATCGCCTCCTGCGCCATGGCTGGCCGTAGGTGGAGCGAAGCGGAACCGGAGGGCAGCCATGGCGATGGCGCTGTTTCTG